>VXLW01000059.1 GCA_009841435.1 Dehalococcoidia bacterium
CCCCCCCCCCCCCCCCCCCCCCCATTTTTTTTAATTAACCGCCGACCCCGGCTCACAACCGGCGTACCACCGTCGGCAGGTTCTGATGTGTATACCCGACCGGGCGGTCCCGGGGCGGGCGGGGGTCGCGTTCCAGTCCGCGTCATCGTGTTGGTCGAGGGCGGGCGGGGAGGAGACCGTGGCAGGGGTGGCGGAGAGGCGGTAGGGCGGGCCGGGGAACTCGACCTCGCGCGAATCGACAGCGACGGGCTGGTACCAGTCACGGTCGCGGAGCTGGCGGTTCTCGACAAGGTCACGTGGCGTCGAGACGAGGCCGACGAGGAGGCGGCGTCGCTGGCCCTCCTCGTAGGCTTCGAGGGCGGTCATGGTGGCAAGGAAATCGGTGAACACGTCGTTGATGTGCGCGAGCTGTCCGGCGGCGCCCGCGGCCGACTCGGGGTCGGAGAGGACCTGGGCGAGGAAGCGAAGGTTCATGCCGTGGACGAGCTCGGTGTAGGTCTCGTCGTGGAGGTCGTGCTCGAACCCGACCTCGTCCATCCAGGCGACAACCTCGGGGAAGTCGGCCCCGCCGGGGGCGGTGATGTAGGCCATCACGTAGCCGGCCTGCGTTTCGTATACGCCGACACCGGGGATGGGCATGCGGAGGAGGCCGAGGGGGCCGGTGCGCACACGGTTGGTGTGCTGGAAGTCCCACATCATCATGGCCGTCTCCATGGGGAGGGAGAGGGCTTCCTGCACGGAGACATCGACGTGCTGCCCCTGGCCGGTGCGCTCGGCGTGATGGAGGGCGACCAGAGTTCCCTGGGCGGCCTGGATGCTGGCGCAGATGTTGCCCTGGTTGCCGTAGATGAGGTTGGGCGGGTCCTCGGGCTGGCCGGCGAGCGTCATCACCCCGCCCATCGCCTGGCCGACGATGTCGTCATAGGCGTAGTTGGAGTGGGGCCCCGTCTGGCCGAAGCCGGTGATCGAGACGTAGACGAGGTTGGGGCGCTCGCCGCGGAGGTCGTCGTAGCCGAGGCCGACAGTGGCAAGGGAGCCGGGCAGGTGGTCCTCGAGGATGATGTCGGCGCCGAGGGCGAGCTCGCGGGCACGGGCGAGGTGGGCCTCGTCGAAGAGGTCGAGCGCGAGCGAGCGCTTCGAGGTGTTCTGGGCCCAGAAGGCGATGCTGGCGTCCGGTCCGGCGTCGCCGTCGAGGAAGGGTGGGGCCTGGCGCTGGGACTCGCCATTGGGGGGCTCGACCTTGATGACGTCGGCGCCGAGGTCGGCGAGCAGCTTGCCGCAATAGGCGCCGATCTCGTCGGTGAATTCGAGGACGCGGACGTTCGCGAGCGGGCCGTCGGACATGGCTATGCCTCCACGCGGGCGGTGACGGTGGCGGGGAGGCGGTCGCTCAGGATCTCGACCGTCTCGCCGATGATCTCCTCCATGATGACGGAGGCGGGGCGCACCTCGTTGAGCATGCCGGCGATCTGGCCGGCGGCGTTCATGAGCAGATCCTCGCGCCCGGCCTGGCGGAGGGAGTGGGCAACGTCGCGAATGACGATGCCCTGAATGCCCATTGGGAGGGCGCGGATGCCGCTGTTCTCCCAGGCGTCGATGAGGGGATTGCGGATATTGCGCATCGTCTTGCCGCTGTAGAGGCGCGTGATCTTCGTGTCCTCCTCGGTAGCGGCGAGGATGCGCTTGAGCTGGGCAGGGGGCTGGTTGGCCTCCTCGGAGACGAGGAAGGCGGTGCCGACCCAGACGCCCGCGGCTCCGGCGGCGAGCATGGCGGCCATGCCTCGGCCGCTGCCGATCCCGCCCGCGGCGATGACGGGGACGGGATCGATGGCCTCGATCGCCTGCGTGACGAGGGGGAGCGTCCCAATGCGGCCGGTGTGGCCGCCCGCCTCGGTGCCCTGCGTAACGACGGCATCGACGCCGGCGTGGGCGACGCGCTCCGCGTTCTTCACGTTGCCGACGAGGGAGAGGACGACGGTGCCGTTCGCGTGGAGGCGGTCGATCCAGGGGGCGGGGCTGCCGAGCCCGGCGGCGAAGACGGGCACCTTCTCCTCGATGACGACCTCCATCTGCGCGTCGGACATGCCGCCGCGCTCGCCGCGAAGGCCGGGGCGGGTCTCGGTCTCGACGGGCGGGGCCTCGAGCCAGGGGACATCGAGGTCGGCGAGGATGGCCTTGAGGCCGTCGGTGACCTCAGCGGGGACGAGCTCGCGGGGGTCGGCGGGCGGGGGCTTCTTCGCCGCCTCGCCCATGTAGTTGGCGGGGAGGAGGAGATCGACGCCGAAGGGCTTGTCCGTGAGCCCGCGGATCTTGTCGATTTCCTCGCGCAGGCGCTCGGGGCCGTAGCCACTGCCGCCGAGGACGCCGAGTCCGCCCCCGTTCGAGATGGCGGCGGCGAGCTCGGCGGTCGCGACCGGTCCGACGATGCCGCCGGCGACGGGACCCATGCCGGCGAGGATGAAGGGGTACTCGATGCCAAGCAGGTCGCAGAGGGCGGTGCGGAGGACGGGACGGGCCATCGGGCGCTCCAGCGCGAGAGTGCGGGCAGTATAGCCGGGCGGCGGTTGCGGGCCCGGGCCGGGAGGGGGCACCTATAATCGCGGCGTGGCTGGCAACGGCGCGAAGCCGCGCCTCGTGATCCTCGATTCGCACGGCATTCTCTACCGCGCGTTCTTCGCGCTGGGCTCCGTGCCCAACCCGATGATGAGCAGCAAGGGCGAGCTGACGTTCGCGACCTACGGGTACGCAGAGTCGCTGCTGCGCGTGTTCGACCAGCTCTCGCCGACGCACATCTGCGCGGCCTGGGACGCGAAGGGCAAGACGTTCCGCCACGAGGCGCGCGAGGACTACAAGGCGACGCGCCGGGAGACGCCGGAGGACCTGCTGCCGCAGATGGCGCGCGTGCGCGAGATGCTCGACGCGTTCGCGATCCCCGTGTACGAGGCGCCCGGCTTCGAGGCGGACGACGTGGCGGGCACGATCGCAACCAAGACGGCGGCCGAGGGTATCGACACGTGGATCGTCACGCTCGACACGGACCTCGTGCAGCTCATCCGGCCCAACCTCAACCTCTTCATGTTCCGCCCCTACCAGCGCGACACGGTCGTGTACGACACGAAGGCGGCGAGCGAGCGCTGGGGCTTCAGCCCGCCGTACATGACCGACTTCAAGGCGCTGCGGGGAGATACGAGCGACAACATCCCCGGCATCAAGGGGGTCGGCGACAAGACGGCTGCGAACCTCATCCGCCAGTTCGGTCCGGTCGAGGAGATCTTCGCGCGACTCGACGAGATCTCGTCGAAATCGGTACGGGGGAAGCTCGAGGGGAAGCGGGAGGAGGCGCTGGAGAGCAAGGAGCTGATTACGATCCGCACGGACGTGGAGTGCGGCTTCGACTTCGCCGCGTGCGAAGCCGCCGACTACGACCGCGAGAAGGTCGTCGCGTTCTTCCGCGAGCTGGAGTTCCGCAGCCTGATCGAACGGCTTCCGGCGGCGGCAGGCGACGCCGAGGAGTCGCCTGCTCCCGAGGCGGAGCCTGGCGAGTACGCCAACGTCACCGACGAAGCCCAGCTTCGCGAGCTGGCGGCGACGCTGCGGGATGCCGGCGGGTTCGCCCTGGGGGCGCTCTCGACGACGGGCGATACGGCGCATCCGCTGCTGCTGGGACTATCGTTCGCGACCGAGCCGGGGCGGGCGTGGTACGTCCCCATTGGGCACGCACCGCGGCTCGACAGTCCGAGCGAACAGCTCTCGATGGATGTCGTCCGGGAGGTGCTCGGGCCGCTGCTGGCAGACGCGTCGCTGCCGAAGACGGCGTACGGGGCCAAATACCTGCTGCACCAGTTCTCGCGGGCGGGGATGGCGCTGCGGGGGGTCACGCACGAGGCGAGCCTGATGGCGTTCCTGCTGGGGGAGACCTCGCAGGCGCTGGAGAACCTTGTGAACGAGCGCCTCGGGGTGGAGCTGCGACCGTTGAAGGCGCTGACCGGCACGGGGCGGAAGGCGACGCCGCTGGCGCAGGTCGACCCGGAGTCGGCGGGGGAGCTTGCCTGCCAGCAGGTCGATCTGCTGTTGCAGGTGCTGCCGGGTCTGGAGGCGCAGCTCCGGGAGCGCGGTCAGTGGGAGCTGTACGAGGAGATGGAGCTGCCGCTGATGCCCGTGCTGGCGGAGATGGAGACTGTAGGGGTCGGGATCGACATCGGCGTGCTGAGGGAGATCTCGGACGGGCTGATCGGGGAGATCGAGGCGGCGGAGACGGAGGTCTACGAGCACGTCGGGCACGAGTTCAACATCGGCAGCCCGCAGCAGCTGAGCGACATCCTTTTCCGGGAGCTGGGGCTGCCGCCCACGCGGCGGACGAAGCAGGGGTACAGCACCGATCAGCGGGCGCTGGAGGGGCTGCGGGAATCGCACCCGATCATCGACAAGATCTTCGAGTACCGACAGCTCACGAAGCTGAAGTCGACCTACCTCGATGCGCTGCCTGGGGCGGTGTCGGCCGAGGACGGGCGCATCCACACCGACTTCCAGCAGACGGTGGCGGCAACGGGGCGGCTGAGCAGCACGAACCCAAACCTGCAGAACATCCCCGTGCGCACGGAGATGGGGCGCGACATCCGGCGCGCGTTCGTGCCCGAGGGGTACGACGACCCGGTGTACGTGGCGGCGGACTATTCGCAGATCGAGCTGCGGGTGCTGGCGCACATCACGGAGGACACGGGGCTCATCGACGCGTTCCTGGCTGACGCCGACATCCACCAGGCGACGGCAGCGAGCGTCTATGGGGTGGAGGCGGCGGACGTGACGCGGCAGATGCGGGACACGGCGAAGATGGTCAACTTCGGCATCGCTTACGGGATGGGGTCGTTCGGGCTGAGCGACCGCACGGGCATGACGCGGGAGGAGGCGGAGGCGTTCATCGACAGCTACTACACGAACTTCCCGGGCATCAAGGCGTGGCAGGAGCACGTGCTCGGGACGACGAAGCAGCAGGGGTACGCGGAGACGCTGTTCGGGCGGCGCCGGTACCTGCCAGCGATCCACAGCACGAACTTTCAGGTGCGGAGTGCGGCCGAGCGCGAGGCGATCAACATGCCCATCCAGGGGACGGCGGCGGACATCATTAAGGTGGCGATGATCCGAATCGCGGACGCGGCCCGGGAGCGCGAGCTCCGCAGCCGCATGATCCTGCAGGTGCACGACGAGCTGATCTTCGAGGGCCCGGCGGACGAGGCGGACGAGGTGGGGGCGCTGCTGGCGGAGGTGATGCCGGCGAGCATGGAGCTGAAGGTGCCGCTCAAAGTGGACCTGAAGCGCGGCCGGACCTGGGCCGAGCTGTAAGCGCCTAGCCGCCCCCTATCGCGGGGACGATGGTGACCTCGTCGTTGGGGGCGATGGGCTCGGTGAGGCCGTAGCGGAAGGCGTGACCGTTGAGGGCGATGGAGAGTTCAGGACGGACCTGGCCGCCCTCGACGGCGCGCTCGTAAAAGCCGGGGCAGCGGACATCGATGGCGCGAAGAACCTCGCCGAGCGTGGCGCCCGCGACCTCGAGGGTCGCGGCGCCGGCGCAGAGCGAGCGCAGCGGCGACGGTATGAGAACCGTCGCCACGGGGCTACTGCAGGTTGTGGAGCTCCTCCACCACGCGACGCGGGGAGATGGGCAGCTCCGTGAAGCGATGCCCGGTGGCATCATGGACGGCGTTGGCGATGGCCGCCAGCGGCGGCACGATCGGCACCTCGCCCACCCCGCGGACGCCGTACGGGTGTCCGGGGTTGGGAACCTCGACGATGATCGTGTCGATCATCGGGAGGTCGAGGCTGGTGGGCATGCGGTAGTCGAGGAAGGAGGCGTTTTCCATGCGCCCGTCCTCGCCGTAGTAGTACTCCTCGTTGAGCGCCCAGCCGATGCCCTGGACGACACCGCCCTGCATCTGACCCTCGACGTACGCGGGGTGTACGGCCGTGCCGACGTCCTGGGCGATCGTGTAGCGGAGGATGTCGACCTTGCCGGTGTCGGGATCGACCTCGACATCGACGACGTGGACGCCGAACGCAGCGCCGGGGCTGCGGGCAACAACGCTGCCGCGACCCTGGAGGGGGCCGCCGGTCTCCATCTGCTTGCCGGCGAGCTCGGCGAAGGTCATCGCCTTCTCGCTGTCGGAGGTGTGCCGGAGCCCGCCGTCGGCGTACTCCACATCCTCGGCCTCGCACTCCCAGAGCTGGGCCGCACGGGCGACCATCTGCTGCTGGATATCGAGCCCGGCCTCGTAGACGGCCTGGCCGCTGGCGTAGGCGGTGCGCGAGCCGCCGGTCACGTCGTTGTGGCCGACTGAGTCGGTGTCGACGACGGTGGGGCGGACGCTGTCGTACTCGATGCCGAGCGTCTCGGCGAGCTGCATGGCCAGCGAGGCGCGGGTGCCGCCGATGTCGGTCGAGCCCTCGATGAGGTTGACCGTGCCGTCCGGGTTGACGGAGGCGACGACGGACGACTGCATGCCGGCGTTGAACCAGAAGCCGCCGGCAACGCCACGGCCGCGGTTCGGCCCCTCGATCGGTGACTGGTAGTGGTCGGAGGCCTGGGCGGCCTGGACCGTCTCCTCCTGCCCGATGCGGGGGTGGGCGACGCCGGTGATCATGCGGGTGCCCTCATGGGCGCTGTTGTCCAGGCGGAACTGGAGGGGGTCCGCTCCGGTCTCGCGGGCGAGCTCATCGATGAGCTGCTCAACGCAGAAGGAGGCGTTGGGCGCGCCGGGCGCGCGGTAGGCGGCAACCTTCGGCTTGTTCACGACGACGTCGTAGGCATCGACCTTGAAGTTCTCCACCTCGTAGGGGGAGAGCATGCACATGGCGCCGGCCATGACGGGCGAGCCGGGGAAGGCGCCTGCCTCGAAGGCGAGGCTGACCTCGGCGGCCGTGATCTTGCCGTCCTTGACGGCGATCTTGCCCTTCATGTGGCCGCCGCTGGTGGGGCCGGTGGCCTGGAAGACGTCGGTGCGGTCCATCGTGAGCTGGACGGGGCGGCCGCATTTGCGGGAGAGGAGCGCCGCGACGGGCTCCAGGTAGACACCGATCTTCCCGCCGAAGCCGCCGCCGATCTCCATGGGAATGACGCGGATGCGGGAGACGGGCAGCTGAAGCAGCTCGGCGAGCGCGCCACGGACGGCGAACGCGCCCTGGGTGCTCGTCCAGACGGTGAGGGTGCCGTCGGAGTTCCAGTTGGCGGTGCCGTTGTGGGGCTCGATGTAGCCCTGGTGGACCATCTTCGTGTCGAACTCGCGCTCGACGACAACATCGGCCTCGGCATAGGCGGCCTCGACATCGCCACCCTCGAAGCGGTTGTGGGCCGCGACGTTGCTGGCGTTCTCGGATTCCTCGCCGGTCGGGGTCTTGGAGTGGCGGCTCTCATCGAGCAGCGGCGCATCGTCGCGCATCGCATCCTGCACGTTGAGGACGGGCGGGAGCACCTCGTACTCGACCTTGATGGCCTCGATCGCCGTGAGGGCGTCGTGCACGTTGGTCGCCGCGACGCCGGCGACGGCGTGACCGCGGTAGAGCGCCTTGTCGGCGGCGAGCACGTTCTTGCTCATGTCGGAGGCGGTGGAGGCGCCTTCGCCCATGTCGAGCACTTTGTCAGCGACGACGGGCAGGTCGCTGTGGGTCACGACCGCGAGAACGCCGGGCATGGCCTCGGCCGCGCTGGTATCGATGGAGAGGATGCGCGCGTGCGCGTGGGGACTGCGCAGGACGGCGCCCTGGACGAGGTCGGGAAGGTGGATGTCGGCGCCGTAGAGCGCCTTGCCCGTGACCTTCTCGACGCCGTCGGGGCGGATGGGACGGGTGCCGATGACCTTGTAGTCAGGCTTCTCGGTGGTTGTCATGCGGAGACCTCCTCCATCTCGGACGCCTTGAGGACGGCGCGGACGATCTTGTCGTAGCCGGTGCAGCGGCAGAGGTTGCCGGCCAGCCAGTGGCGGACGCGGCCCTCGTCGGCATCCGGCTCGCTATCGAGCAGGGCCTTGGCGGCGACGATGAACCCGGGGGTGCAGACGCCGCACTGGAGTGCCGCCTCTTCGAGGAAGCACTGCTGGAGCGGGTGCAAGGTGTCGCCATCGGCGACACCCTCGATGGTGACGACTTCGGCGCCTTCGGCTTCGACGCCGAGGACGCAGCAGGAGTTCACGACGCGGCCGTCCATGAGGACGCTGCAGGCGCCGCAGTTGCCGTTGTTGCAGCCTTCCTTGGTGCCGGTCAGGCCGAGCTCGTCGCGCAGGACTTCGAGCAGGCTCTGGCGGGGCTCGCAGAGGAAGTCGATCTCCTCGCCGTTAAGGGTGGTCTGGATGTGGGTGCGACGGGGCATGGGCTAGGCCTCCCGGGCTCGTTCGAGCGCCCGGTCGAGGGCGCGGTAGGTGAGGACGCGCGTGAGGTGCACGCGCTGGGCGATGGAACCGCGCATGTCGGTGATTGGGGTGGCCGCCTCGGCGGCGATATCGGCGGCGCGGGCGAAGCTGTCCTCGGTCGGCGTCTCACCGACGAGGGCGTCGCCGGCAGCCGCGACGAAGAGGGGCACGGGGGCGACGGCGCCAACGGAGATGCGAGCCCCTTCGATGCGATCCCCGCTGGCATCAAGGTCGATGCGGGCGCCGACGTTGACGACGGCGATATCCATCTCGTTGCGGGGAATGAAGCGATGGAAGAAGGAACCCGAGTTCGCGGGCTGCGGCGGGATGTTGATCGTGATGATCAGCTCCCCGGGACCGAGGACGTTCTGGCCGGGGCCGGTGAAGAAGTCCTCGAGGGGGAGGTCACGCGTGCCGTCTGCCGAGCCGAGCGTGAGCGTCGCGCCGAGCGCGATGAGGGCGGGGACGGTGTCGGCGGCGGGGCCGCTGTTGCCGATGTTGCCGCCGAAGCAGGCGCGGCTCTGGATCTGGATGCCGCCGACGAGCGTCGCGCAATCGATGACGCAGGGCAGGCGGCGGACGATCTCGTCGTCCTCGTAGATCTCGGCGAAAGGCACAGAAGCTCCGATCACGAGGCCGCCGTCGTCGGTCCAGGCGTAGCTCACGAGCTCGGGGATGTGCTTGACGTCGATGAGTTGGTCGACCTCTTTCCGGCCCTCGCGGAGCTGGACGATGATGTCGGTACCGCCAGCGAGGAAGGCCGAGGTCTTGCCGTTCTGGAGGGCGGCGTACGCCTCGCCGAGCGAGGAGGGCGCCAGGTAGTCGATCTCCTTCATGAACAATCCTTCGGAAGACTGGGCGGCCTGAAGCCGCCCGCACGGCGCACGATCATAAGGGTGAACCCCAATGTTGTCTGCGAACGGCCCCGTGGGGCGGGTGTCAGGCGGGGGCCTGCGACTCGTTCCAGGCGCGGAGGGCGGCAGGCTGGTTCGTGATGATGCCGTCGACGCCTGCTTCGGCGAGGCGGTCCCAGTCCGCGGGCGTATCGGCCGTCCAGGCCCAGAGCTGCAGACCATGGTCACGGGTGGCATCCGCGGCGTGCGGCCCAACGACCGCGTGAAAGAGGGAGATGGCGCCGACTCCGTGTTCGGCTGCGCGGGCACAGAGGGCCTTGAGCCCGGCGCCCCCCATCGGCGCGACGATGAAGGCCGCGTCCATCTCGGGCGCGAGGGACCGGGCGCGCTCGACGAGGTCGTGGTCAAAGGAGTGGAGGGCGGCCCAGGACTCGGCGCCATGGCGTCGAATGACGTCGAGGGTGGCGTCGAGGAGAACGGGGCCCTCCTCGGGATTGTCGGGGGCGACCTTCATTTCGCACATGACGTCGATGCGTCCCGCGACGAGGTCAAGCACCTCGTCGAGCGAGGGCACGGGCTGGCCCTCGCCGGCATCGGCGCGGGCCAGGTCGACGAGGGAGACGTCGGCGACGGGGCCGGAGAGGTTCGTGGTGCGGTCGAGGGTGTGGTCGTGGAGGAGGACGGGGACGCCGTCGGCGCAGAGGTGGAGGTCGATCTCCATGGCGGCGGCGCTGGCGAGGGAGGCGCGCACGCCCGCGAGGGTGTTGGCTGGGGCCTCGCCGGCAGCCGCGGCGTGGGCGATGACGATGGGGGCACTCATGACGTTCGGGAGGATAACGCCCCCGCGTGCCACACTAGATGGATGCGACCGGCAAGCACCCGGAGCGTGAGCGCGACGAGAACGGCAACCCTCGCGTGAGCGCCGAAGCCGCCCCCGAGGTGGGGCAGCGCAACCCCTTCACCAACCGTGACTACCGAGCCTGGCTGACAGCCACGATCGTGACGGCGCTGGGCGTGGGCGTGCAGATCGCGGTCGTGCCCCTCTTCATCGGCGAGCGCGTCGACCCGGACGATCGGGCCGCGGCTATTGCCGGAGCGCTCATCATCCAGACGTTGCCAGGGGTCTTCCTGACGCTGCTGGGCGGTGTGGTCGCGGATCGCATCGAGCCCCGGCTGCTGCTCTTCCGGGCCACGGCGGTGGCGGCCACGGTCGCCGCGGTGTACGTCGTGCTGACTGCGGCCGACGTGACGATCGTGTGGCCCGTATTCGCGCTCTCGGCCGTGGTGGGCGCGGTGGCAGCGTTCGAGCAGCCGGCACGGCAGGGCGTGCTGCCGCAGATGGTGACACGGCCGCAGCTTCAGAACGGAGTGATCATCGGGAACATGGGTTTCCTCGCGGCGGGCCAGTTCGGGGGTCCGGCGCTGGGAGGACTGGTGGGGGGATTTGCCAGCCTGACCGCAGCGTTCGCACTGCAGACGGGATTGCTGGCGTTGGGGGCGGTGCTCTTCCTTGGAATTGGACGTTACGAGCCACGGGCGGTCGAACGGCGGGACGTGCGTGCCGATCTCGGGGAGGGACTGCGCTACGTTCGAGGCTCACGCAACATCATCGGACTGCTGGTGCTGGCGGCGATGCCGGGAGTCTTCTACGCGGGCCCGTTGCAGGTGAACATGCTCCTGATCGTGGAGGACGTGCTGGAGTTGCCGCCGAGCTGGCTCGGCATCCTCTTCGGGGCATTTGGGGCAGGGATGTTCGTGAGCTCGCTGCTGATGACGCTGCGGCCGCTCCCGAAACGAGGGTTGCTGCTGGCGCTCTCGCCGGTCCTCGGAGGGCCAGTGCTAGCCCTGTTCGGGCTTAGCGAAGCGGCCTGGCTCTCGGTCTTGCTGTTGATTGCCATCGGACCGTTTGCCGCCATCTTCATGAACCTCAGCCTCGCCCTCCTCCAGGAGCAGACCGAGCAAGTCGTGATGGGGCGGGTGATGGGCGTCTACTCCCTGATGTTCGTGATCTCCTCGCCCATCGGGTTCGCACAGACGGCGCTGGTCTCAAGCCTCTTTGGCCCCCAGGTCAGCACGGTAGCGAGCGCCCTCGCCGGTTCGGTGATCGGCGTCGTGCTGCTGGTCTGGCTCCCCGTGCGGAAGCTGCGCTGACGATGCCGGAAGGAGGCGAGGTCGAGACGGAAGCCATCGAGGGTGTTGAGCCCGATGAACCGGCTGCGGGCAGCCGCAACCCCTTCGCCAGCCGCGACTACCGGGCGTGGCTGACGGCGTCGGTGGTGATGGCGCTCGGGGTCGGCATCCAGATCGTGGCGGTGCCGCTCTTCATTCGCGATCGTGTTGAGCCGGATGAGCGCGCCGCAGCCATCGCCGGTGCGCTCATGATCCAGGAACTCCCAGGAGTGTTCCTGACGCTGTTCGGCGGCGTGTTAGCGGATCGGATGGAGGCGCGCCTGATCCTCGTCCGGGCGACCGCAGTGGCGGCAGTGGTTGCTGCGGTCTACCTGGTACTTGCCGCCGCATCGGTGACGATCCTGTGGCCGGTGTTCCTTCTCTCGGCCGTGATCGGTGCGGTGGGGGCGTTTGAGAACCCTGCGCGCATGGGAGTGCTGCCGCAGCTCGTGACGCGGCCCCAACTGCAGAACGCCGTGATCATCGGGAATGTGGGCTTTCTCGCGGCCTCGGACTTTATCGGTCCAGCGCTGGGCGGACTGGTAGCGGGCTTCGCGGGTCTGACCGCAGCCTTCTCCCTCGAGACAGGGTTGCTGGCCGCAGGAGCACTGCTGTTCCTCATGCTGCGGAAATACCGGCCGGAAGCGCCGGCGGAGCCAGGCAGCATCCGCGGCGACCTCACCGAAGGGCTCAGGTACGTCGTTCGCTCGCGAGCCATCCTCGGTCTGCTCATCCTGTCGGCGATGCTCGGCATCTTCTTCGGCGGCCCCATCACGGTGACGATGCTGCTCATCGTGGAGGATGTGCTGAAGCTGGGAGACCACTGGGTCGGCATCCTCTTCGCCGCATTCGGAGCGGGCATGATCGTCAGTTCGGGGGTGATGACCTTGCGGCCGCTCCCCCAGAGAGGCCTGCTGGTGGCACTCTCCCCGGTACTGGCTGCGCCGCCTCTTGTGCTCTTCGGGTTGAGTGAGACGCCCTGGTTGACGGTGGTGGCGCTGCTGGCCATCGGACCGCCTGCCGCGATCTTCATGAATCTGAGTCTCGCCCTCCTGCAGGAGAACACGCCGCAGGCGGTGATGGGCCGCGTGATGGGGGTCTACTCGCTCATGTTCGCAGCCTCGATGCCCATCGGCATCGCACAGACCGGGCTGCTCGCAAGCCTCTGGGGACCACAGGTAGCGATCGTCGCCAGCTCAATCGCTGGCGGCGTCGCGGGTCTCCTGCTCCTCGTCTGGTCTCCCATCCGGAAGCTGCGCTGAGGCTCGGTTCGGCTACAGCTGGATGATGGAGCGACCCGAGATGTGGCCGGCGGCGAGGGCGTCGGTGGCCTCGTTGATCTGGTCCAGCTCGTAGCTGGCGGTCACGAGCGCGTCGAGGTCGAGGTCGCCCTCCTTGTACCAGCGGATGAACATCGGGAAGTCGCGGTCGGGACGGCAGGACCCGCCGATGCTCCCGATGTACTTCTTCTCGTTGATGAGGAGGTCGCGCGCGTCAATCTCGACGTTCGTCTGGGGGACGCCGACAAGGACGGCCATGCCGCCGGTGCGGACTCCCATCACGCCCGGGCGGGCGGCGGGCAGGATCTGCTCCATCGTCTGCTTCACGCCGATGCAGTCGAAGGCGTAGTCGACGCCCGCGAGAGGGCGGCCCATGAAATCGAACTCGGTGTCGCTGGTGGTGAGGGCGCGAACCTGCTCAACGGCGTCCCCTTCGGAGGCGTTGACGCCGATAGTGGCACCGAACTGCTTCGCGAACTCCAGCTTCTCCTGGTTCAGGTCGACGGCGATGATGGGGTCGGCGCCAACAACAGCGGCAGCGACGATCGCCGAAAGGCCCACGCCGCCGACACCGAAGACGGCGACACTCTCGCCCTGCTTCACACCGGCGGTGTGGTAGGCGGCGCCGGAGCCGGTCATCACCGCGCAGCCGATAATGGCGGTAACGTCGGTGCGGACGTCCTCGGGCATAGAAACGATGTACTGCTCGTCCGCGATGGTGTGGTCGGCCCAGGTGAAGACGCCCTGGGAGATGGCGGTGGAGCCATCCTCGAGCTGGAGGGAGATGGGGTCGGGGCGTCGGCCGAGGTCGGGGCTGCGGGGCACCCAGGTGACCATGACGCGGTCGCCTTCCTTGACGTGGGTGACCTCGCTGCCGGCAGCGACGACCGTACCGGTCGACTCGTGGCCGAGGAGCTGGGGAGCGGGCCGGGGGCCGTGCATCTGGTGGAGCTGGGAGTGGCAGATGCCACTGGCGAACTGCTTGACGACGACCTGGTGGGGTCCGGGGTCGGGCAGGGCGATCTCGTCGATACGGAGGGGGCCGGGCTCGGAGGGGCAGACAACAACGCGGGCGTCCGTAGGCATGGAACGACTCCTCTTGCGGTAGTGGCGGCGAATCTTACCGGTCCGCCCAGATGAATTCGCCCCACAGCCTCTATCGGGCCGGAGGGGGAGCGTGGGGGACTCTTCCCGTATCATCCGGCGGGCTACGACCACAAGGGGTGATCAGATGGCAGAGATCGACGGCGCGACCGTAATCGCTCGCAGCCTCAAGCAGCAGGGCGTCGACTACATGTTCGGCGTGGTGGGATTCCCGGTAGCGGGCGTCGCGGCAGCGGCCCAGCGCGAGGGCATCCAGTACTACGGCTTCCACAACGAGCAGGCGGCGAGCTACGCCGCGGGCGCGGTCGGCTACCTGACCGGGCGTCCGGGCGCGTGCCTGACGGTGTGCGGACCGGGAATGATCCACGGCATCGCGGGCATGGCGAACGCGTGGTCGAACACGTGGCCGATGATCCTGATCGGCGGCGCGCCGGACTCCTACCAGGACGGGCAGGGCTCGTTCCAGGAGGCGCCGCAGGTTGAGGCGGCACGCCCCTTCGCGAAGCTGTCCCGCCGGGCGGAGAGCATCCAGCGCGTGCCCTACTACATCGAGCAGGCGGTGCGCACGAGCATGTACGGTCGCCCCGGGGCGGTGTACCTCGACTTCGCCAACGACGTGATCTCGGGGCGGATCGAGGAATCGGAGATCGAGTTCAAGGATCGCTGCCCCGATGCGCCCCGCACGTACGCGGAGCCCGGCTCGATCGACGCCGCCGTGGACGCACTGAAGTCGGCGGAGCGACCGCTGGTCATCGTCGGCAAGGGCATGGCCTACGCGCGTGCCGAGGACGACGTGCGGGAGTTCATCGACAAGACGCAGCTGCCCTTCCTGGCCTCGCCAATGGGCAAGGGCGTCGTACCCGACGACCATCCGCTGTCTGTGGCGCCCGCGCGCTCCTACGCACTCCAGAACGCGGACCTCGTGTTCCTGATGGGAGCGCGGCTGAACTGGATCATGCACTTCGGCCTGCCGCCGCGATTCAACAAGGACGTGCGGGTCGTGCAGATGGACATCAGCGCTGAGGAGATCGGCACGAACGTGCCGACCGAAGTCGCGCTGGTGGGCGACGGCAAGGCGATCACGAGCCAGCTGAACGTCGCGCTCGAGCAGAACCCCTGGACCTACCCGCAGGAGACGACCTGGTGGACGGGCCTCTCGGCGAAGGCCGAGGAGAACCGCCAGGCCGTGGCCGCGATGGAGGTGGACGACTCCGAGCCCATGGGCTACTACCGCGTCCTGCGCGCCGTGCGCGAGGCGATTCCCGATGACGCGATCATCGCGAGCGAGGGCGCGAGCACGATGGACATCGGCCGCACGGTGCTGCCGAACATCGTCCCGCGCTCGCGGCTGGACGCGGGCACGTTCGGGACGATGGGCGTGGGCGTGGCCCAGGCGATCGCCGCGGCCGCCGTCCACCCCGAGCGCAAGGTCGTGGCCGTGGAGGGCGACGCAGGCTTCGGCTTCAGCGCGATGGAGGTCGAGGTGGCGGTTCGCTACAACCTGCCGATCACGTTCATCGTGGTGAACAACAACGGCATTGGCGGCGGTCCGAGCGAGCTCGATCCGAACAACATCCCGCCGGGCTCGTACATGCCGAACGCGCGCTACGAGAAGATCATCGAGGCGTTCGGGGGCAAGGGCTACTTCGTCACGACCGTGGACGAGCTTGACTCGACCCTGCGAACGGCCGTGGACGACCCGACGCCGTCGATCGTGAACATCATGATCGACCCGAAGGCGCAGCGGAAGCCGCAGCCCTTCGGCTGGCTCACGCGCTAAGCCGCATGGCGCTCAGCCGCACAGAGGCCGCCAGCCTGTTGGTGCTGGCGGCCTCTGTCGTGTTCCTAGCGGCGTGCGGAGCGGGCGACGAGACGGTCGAGGAACGGTGGGCGGCGCTGGGAGTGCCTGAGCCGGAGATCGTGTTCCTGGGTGACTTCACGGACGAAGAGCGTGCCGCAATCGTGCGGGAAGTGAAGAGCGTCCAGGTGTCGTTCGCCGAACGCTTCGACGTGGTGACTGCGGAGTTCACACTCTACGTCTCGACCGAGTTCGAGGCGCTGAACGAGGCATTCCGGGAATGGCTTGATCCTGAGTATCGACGGCGGGGTGTGGAGTTGTCTTCGTGGTTCAGGTGCAGTGGGCTCGCCTGGCCAGAGGCAGTCTTCATCGCGCTGGAGACCTGCGACGAGGATGAGCGCGCGTACGGTGGCCCCATCGCGCACGAGTACTTTCACATCCTCCAGCACGATCTCGGGGTGATTGGAGGATCCGGAGGCTGGCCATACTGGCTCCTCGAGGGCGCAGCGGAATACGCGAGTGCCCACTACCACGAGGAACAGGGACGATCGACCGTGTCGCACCGGCGGGAGGTGGCCCGGATGAAGTGGGCGGCGCTGGGCGTCTGTTTCCCGGGGCTGGGACTCTGCAACAGGGGCAGGGCCATCCAGGCCCCAGACCTCACCGGCCAGGGGGACCTTGTTCTCCAATACCAGGTCGGCTTTCTCGCGGTCGACTGGCTCGTCGATCGGAAGGGCGAAGAAGCACTCATCGAGTTCTTCCGCCAGGGAGGAGGACAGCACGAATTCGAAGAAGCCTTCGGCATGACGCCGGAGGAGTTCGCCGATGGCTTTGGGGAGTACTGGCAGGAGGTCGCCTCACCGTTCGAGTGGGAGATTACCGGGAACGTGCTCGACCCCGAGGGCAGGCCGGTCGCCTACGTCCAAGTCCACATCGTGGCGGAAGTCGAGCACGAGAGGATTGTTGTGATGGGGGATCGGGCCAACTCACGGGGAGAATTTAGGGCTTATGGCCCCGATGAGCGCCACACGTTGGGCATCTTTCTGAAGTGCCCAGACGGCAGTCGAGCCTACTGGGCCTTTCTCGGTGAGTGGGGCCAAGGGGGGTTCGTTGCCGACGCTGATGGACGGTTCGACTCCGACGACGAAGGGGCGGAGCCGGTGGCCGGGGGGAGGAACCGCGCCGGCATCCTCATCGAGCTGCCGGATTCGAAGACGGCGTTGCTGGAGCGGCACTGTCAACCCTGAGGAGCTCGTGGAGCCGCTGCCGGGCTCAAGGCCGTGAATGCGGGTGGGGTAAACCTCACACGTCAGTGCTAGGCTCCGGCGATGCTGCGCCGTCGCCAGGGAACTCTTCTGCTCGCCGGGTTCCTGGTAGCGGCTACGCTCGCGGGAGGCCTGGGGACGGGGCACGGGACAGCCGGGGCGCAGGAGACCTCTGCAGACACGGTGACCACCGAACTGCAACCGGGATGGAACCTAGCGGGGTGGACGGAAGATGAGGCGGAGGTCTCGGCGATCTTCGAGGCGATACCGCAACTGGACGCGGTCTATACGTGGGACGCGTTCAGGCAACGGTTCTCCGGTGCCTTCCACGAGGACTTCGGACAGGCGAACAGTCTGACGGCGCTGACTCCCGGGATGGGCCTCTTCCTGTACCTGGGCGGGACGGAGACTGTGGAGTGGACACGGCCACTGAACCCCAGGAGCGGAGCGACAACGCTCCGGCCCGGCTGGAACCTCGTCACCTGGGCCGGCCCCGACGGGATCGCAGCCGACGAAGCCCTTGAGGTGCTGGGGGACGTCGTGGTCGAGACGCAGGGGATCGATAGCGACGCTCTCACGACGCTCCGCACCGGGAGCGCCTTCTGGTTGCATGCGTCGTCGCTGAAAGAGTGGTGGCAGTTGGACACCCTGCCGGTCGCCATCTTTGGCTCCTCGGTGCCGGAGCACCGGCTGGGGCCGCTCACCAGGGAGGTCGACAGCGTCGTGACCTACTTCGGACGACAGCTGGGGGTGGGGGTCCCGGAGCTACGAATCAACTTCGGCCATGACTGCGCCGCGTGTAGCCAGTACGTGAACAGGGCCATATTTCTCAACAACGTCTGCTTCGACTCCCTCCCCTACGAGTACGTCCACGCGCTCCAGGACGAATTGCGGAGACGTAACGGACGCGAGAACGACGAGCCTGACTGGCTGGCCGTGGGATCGGCAGCGTACTGGTCGGAGCGGTACGACGCGTGGCGCGCGTTCCAGAGCTACGAGACCAGGCTCCACCACACGGTCATTCCGGTTGCAAGGGAGGCCACCCTTCCCCTGGAGCGGTTCTGGAGCGAGGGCTCGGTCCGGACGCCGAGAACCCACGCGCTGTCCCACCTGGCGGTCGACTGGCTCGTCAACCACGCAGGCGAAGAGGCGCTGTTCAATTTCTACGGACAAGAGCGGCCGGCGGCGTGGCCGTCGCGTTTCGAGGCCGTATTCGGGCTGTCGGTGAGTGATTTCTACGAGACGTTCGAGTCCTACCGAAGAGAGGCAGCCCCTCCGATCTATCGCATCAACGGGGCGTTCGTTGACGCATGGGCGAAGCCTCTCCCCGCGGTCGAGATCGCTATCCACTCACCCGATGGGGAGGTCGTAGCGCGGGCGGGAGGATTGTCGGGGCCCACGACGTTTGACATCGAGGTGCCGGAGGGCTCGTATCTGCTGTCGTTCCACGTCGGGACCTGCCACGCTGGCTGGTACGGGCAGCATGGACTCGTCGTGGACTCGCAGGAGAGGGCAGAGCCGGTGAAGAGCTCGCTTCGGGGAACCGACCTGAGAGCCCAGTTCACGAGATTGTGCTCAAGCATCCAGGGGGTCATCCGTGACACCGATGGCTCCAACATCGCCGGCGTTGAGGCGGAGGCCTTCTCCGCAACAAGTGGCCGATCGGCAGCAAAGGCGGTAAGCGACGAAGCGGGCTCGTTCTCACTCGACGTGCGGGACGGCTCCTACCTGCTCTCCTTCTCGCGGGATGGGGAACCCCTGGGCTGGTTCGCGGGCTGGACGGTGGTTGCTCCGAGCCTGGCGGTGAAGCTGGTCCCCGATCGCGGGGACGCGACACCTTTCGTCGTCGATCGCGACGACCTAGGCGACGTGCTTCGGGCCATCGGGCTTGAGGTCCTTCTCCCAGCGACCCGGATCGCGATCGACGGCACAATCTCCGACTCCGCTGGAAACCCCGTTCCTGGGGCTCAGGTTTCGGCACACTCCGTGGATGGGAAGGGGCTCGCCTTCGGGACGAGTGACAGCGATGGAACGTTCACCCTGGAGGCGCGCCAGGGCGCCTACGTTCTCGGTGTGCGAGTCGAAACCTGCGAGCGCAGGTGGTACCACGACACCGAGGGGACAACGCCATCGCTGGAGGACGCGACGGTGATAAACCCCGCGATCGACAGCACGGCCGGCATCGAAATCCGCCTTCCGGAACCCCCGGCGGACGGAGGCTGTCCTCAATAGCAGGACTGGACCCGCGTTTGGCACGCAGCGGGTACGATTCCGCGCCGGAGGCTGGACCATGGCTGATGTTGATGTTGGGTTGCCGGACTTCTCGGCGATGACGCCGGAGCAGGTGACGGCGGCGTGCGAGGGCGCGATCGCGGCGTGCGACGCGGCCGTCGACGTGATCGTGGCGACGCCGGACGAGGAGCGCACGTTCGCGAACACGCTGGGGGCGCTGGAGGCGGCGACGGATGGGGTCTCGCAGGCATCGGGGCAGTACGCCTTCATGGCGTACGTGGCCACGGACGCGGAGCTGCGGGAGGCGGGGCGGACCTCGGAGGAGCGCATCGACAAGTACCTCATCGACCTGTCGTTCCGGGACGACCTTTACGCGGCGATCAAGGCGTACGCGGGGCGGGGCGAGGCGCTGGGGCCGGAGGAGCAGCGGCTGCTCGACTTCGAGCTGCGCGACTACCGGCGGAACGGGTTCGAGCTCGGGGAGGCAGAGCGGGCACGGGTGCGGGAGCTGAGCGACGAGCTCGTGTCGCTGGGCGTGGCGTTCCAGAAGAACATCAACGAGTGGGACGACGGCATCCTCGTCTCGCGCGAGGAAATGGCCGGGCTACCGGAACCGTTCATCGACTCGCTTCGCACGGAGGAGGTAGACGGGGAGACGCGCTACCGGGTGTCTCTGGACTACCCGGAGCTCTTCCCGTTCATGGGAAAGGCGCAGTCGTCCGAGCTGCGGCGGGCGCTGTTCGCGAAGGAGCAGGTGAAGGGCGGGGATGCGAACGTGGCGGTGCTCGAACGGGCGCTGGCGGCGCGGCAAGAGATGGCGGCCCTGCTCGGGTACGACTCGTGGGCCTCGTACGCGCACGAGGTGTGCATGTCGAAGGAGCGGGAGCAGGTGGGGTCGTTCCTGGCGGACCTGCGGGAACGGCTGACGGTGAAGGCGGAGGCGGATGTCGCGCTGATGGCGGAGGTGAACCGCGGCCCGGTCAACATCTGGGACTGGCGCTACTGCCACGACCAGCTGCTGCAGACGCGCTTCGCGGTCGACGACTTCGAGGTGGCGCAGTACTTCCCGCTGGATGCCTGCCTGGATGGTCTGTTCGCGGTCTCCCAGGACCTGCTGGGGGTGCGCTTCGAGGCGCGCCCGGACGCGCCCGTGTGGCACGAGGACGTGCAGGCCTTCGACGTGTACGAGGCGGACGGCGACGAGGCGTTCGCACGCTTCTACATGGACCTGTTCCCGCGGCCGAACACGTACGGTCACGCGGCGGCGTTCACACTGCGGGGCGGACGGCAGCTGCCGGACGGGTCGTACCAGAAGCCGGTAAGCGCGATCGTCGCGAATTTCACCAAGCCTTCAGCCGAGGCGCCCTCGCTACTGCGGCACAGCGAGGTGGAGACGCTCTTCCACGAGTTCGGGCACATCCTCCACCAGACGCTCACGCGGGCGACCTACGGGCGGTTCAGCGGCACGCGTACGGAGCGCGACTTCGTCGAGGCGCCCTCGCAGATGCTGGAGCACTGGGTGTGGGACCGCGAGGTGCTGGCCAGCTTCACGCGTCACTACGAGACGGGGGAGCCGCTGCCGGACTCGCTGCTGGACGCGATGCTGGCGGCAAAGACGCTGAGCTCGGGCGTGATGATGGTGCGGCAGCTCTATTTCGCCCACCTCGACCAGGCCTACCACGCGCCCGGATTCGAGGGAGACAGCACGGCTGAGACGCGCGACCTGCACGAGATCACGACGTTCCCGTACACGCCCGGGACGCACTTCCAGTCGGGGTGGGGGCACCTGTTCGGGTACGACGCGCGCTACTACGGCTACCTCTGGTCGCATGTGTTCGGGGACGACATGTTCACGCGCTTCGAGGATGCGGGGCTGCTGAACGCCGAGCTGGGGGCGGAGTACCGCCGCACGGTGCTGGAGCGGGGCGGCTCGGTCGACGGCGACCAGCTCGTACGTGACTTCCTCGGTCGCGAGCCGAACTCGGACGCCTTCCTGCGCGGTGTGGGCCTGGAAGTCTGACGAAGGCGCCCGGGGCATCCTCCCGCCAACCCGTCAGTCACTGCGAACGGCATCCACGATTTCCCGAAGGGCCACAGGGTCATAGAAGCCACAGCCGTGACCAGGGCCGTACGCCCCGTAGATGCCACCGAGGACAGGACCTACAATCAGACCCCATCCACCGGTCAGCATCCCGACCAAAGCTCCCAGAACCGCCCCACCTCCCGCCAATTCCCCCCCGCAGCCCAAGCTAACTGCACGACCACCAGAGAGGGAGTCTCCAATATCCGTTGAATTCAAATGGACGAATTTCCCGGCCAGGCTTCCTCCTTGAATCGAACCAATTACCCGGGTCACATCAGAATCCCCCTCGTATGTCCTGCCAAGACTGAGTAGTCGGCTGGCACTTCGATAAGGGGTTTCCAAGTTGTTCTCCCAATAGTGGGGAATCTACAGTAATAACAGATCTAATCTGGGGCAGCACTTCGGATGACCTGAGTCCAACCAAAGAGTAAGCTGCTATCATTCCTCCAAGACTGTGGCCTAAGAGCACTATGTCTCTCTCGGGAGACTGGGCATTGATAGCGATTAGTAGTGAACTCAAATGGCCTGCCAATTCGTGAACACCAATACAGGTACTCTCGGACTCGTAAATAGGGAAGATCGTATAGCTCTCTAACGGATACGCTTTTCCTGAAAACTGCATACCGGTCGCACAATCTTCGTACGAGTTAGAGTAGCTGAATCCCACCACATCACGCTCCCAATCACTCGGAATATGTTCCTGGAGAACCTCGACAACCGTATGTCTCCTACGGAACCCTTCGTTTTCGATACTGGACGTGCCAGAAGCGGAATAGTCCCGAACCGTCTCAAGAAAGGCCCAGCCCTTACGAACATCTTCGCAAGAGCTTTCGGAATCTATTCCTTGCAAAAACACAATAATAGGACCGCGATCAGCACCGGGAAGCACAGTGTCTTCGGCCACGATAGGCGTGGCTGACTCCTCGCTAAGCCTCGTCCTCTCGTCCTTGGTGCAGCCTTCCGCTTCGACCCAGCTCAGCATTGATCTATCTGTGCCGAATAGCAGCCCCGCGCGACCCGTCCATTCGTAGTACCTCAAGCGCAACTCGTACATACCCGGCTGCAACCAACGGTACGTCCCCCACTTCCTCATCGAACCTCTTGCCCAATCTTCCACAATGACATTGCCATTTATGTACAGCTCGAAGCCGTCGTCACCCCCAACTTCAAACCAGACCCACCCGGCATGAGCCACGACGATCGGCATGGTAGCGTTCAGTAGCAGCATATCCTTGCGGCTACCAAAAACCTGCCCCCGCCCCCAATCTGCAGAGAAGGTAGGGGGCCATTGCTCCCTCCCCAGGTTCCTTCCTGGGTAGCCACTCGAATCCAATGCGAACCCCTCAACGTTCCAGACCGCTGACTGTTGTTCGAACGTGCACGGTCCCGACGTGGCTGGCGGCGGATCGGAGTCAGGCAGGGGAACCGCGACCGTGATGTCACCGTAGCGGTAGGCGCCGCTGCTGCTGAAGCCATCGTCGAGCGGCAGGGGGATCGTCCCGAGCGCGCCCCAGTCACCACCCTCGGGACGGGCGCTGATATAGATCCCGCGCGGGTCGCTGATTCTCTGCCAGACGCGCACTTCGACACCCTCAACCGTGAGGTCGCCGTAGCGATAGTTCCCGCTGCTGCTATAGCCGTCATCGAGAGGCAACCGGACCGTTCCGAGCGCGTGCCAGTCACCATCTTCGGGACGAGCGCTGATGTAGATGCCGCGCGGGTCACTGACTCTCTGCCAGACGCGCACCTCGACGTTCGCCGTGGGGAGTCCCTGACTCTCGGCTGGTTCCTGCACACAGGCCAGAAGCGCACCCAGGGCCACAACCACGAGAATGAGCGCACCCGCGAGGACGCTGAGCAAGGCACGCACCCACGCACTTCTCCCCAACGTCACTGCGGCAGTGGCTCCCCCTCGCGTCTGCGCGGAGCTACGGTACACCTCGCGTGAGGCATTCGCCCCCGGCAATCCAATATGGGACGACGCCCACTCCGACTCCCCGCCTGTAGACTCGCGCGACCAAACAGGGGGCGTGTCATGCAGGAACTGAACGGCAAGGTCGCGGTGGTGACGGGCGGCGGCAGCGGTATCGGACGGGCGATGGCCCTTGCCTTCGCGGACGAAGGGATGGACGTCGCCATCGGCGACATCGAGCCGGGCCCGGCGGAGGCCGTGGCGGAGGAGATCCGGGCCAAGGGCCGGCGGGCCATCGCCGTGACCTGCGACGTGGTGGAAATTGCCTCGGTGCGGGCCCTGGCGGAGAAGACGAAGGCGGATCTGGGCGGCGCTCACGTCGTGTGCAACAACGCGGGGGTGGTGGCGAACAACCCCACGGCGAGGATGTCGGACACGGACTGGAGCTGGGTACTGGGGGTCGACCTCGACGGGGTCGTGAACGGGGTCCAGGCGTTCCTGCCCGGCCTGGTGGAGCAGGGCGACGGACACATCGTGAACACGTCGTCGATGGCGGGACTGATTCCGCTGGCCGCGCCGGGGATCATCTCGTACACGGCCGCGAAGTACGGCGTGATGGGAATCACCGAGACGCTGCATGGCGAGCTGGAAGGCTCGGGCGTGGGCGCCTCGGTCCTCTGCCCGGGGATCGTGAACACGCGCATCGGCGAGTCGGCGCGGAACCGACCGGACGCGGACGCCGTTCCACCCCGGCCGGCACCGCCGACGGAGTTGCCACCTGACTTCGAGCCGCCACGCATCATCGGCGGGGAGAGCATTGAGCCAGAGGTCGTCGCACAGCGGGTGGTCGAGGCGGTGAAGACCAACGAGCTCTACATCGTCACCCACCCGGAGACGCGCGGACCCGTGGAGGAGCGTTTCGCCGCCATCATGGCGGCGTACGACCGGGCCGAGGAGCTGCACGGCAAGCGGTAACCTCCCGCGCCGTCCGTTTCCGGCCTGTAGACTCGCGCGCGACCAAATGTGGAGTGAGTCATGCAGGAACTGAACGGGAAGGTCGCGGTGATCACGGGCGGCGGCAGCGGCATCGGGCGATGCATGGCGCTCGCGTTCGCGGACGAGGGCATGGACATCGCCATCGGCGACATCGAGGCCGGGCCCGGGGAGGCGGTGGCGCAGGAGGTCCGCGCGAAAGGGCGGCAGGCCATCTCGGTGACCTGTGACGTGACCGATCTCGATTCGGTGCGAGCGCTGGCGGAGACGACGAAGGCAGAGCTGGGCGCGTACCACGTGGTCTGCAACAACGCGGGCGTGATCTCCGGCGGACCCACGACGGAGATGAGCGCGGCCGAGTGGGACTGGGTGCTGGACGTCGACCTGCAGGGGGTGGTGAACGGGGTCATCGCGTTCCTGCCGGGGCTGGTGGAGCAGGGCGAAGGGCACATCGTCAACACGGCGTCCATCGCCGGCCTGGTGCCGATGGCAGCGCCGGGCGTTATCAACTACACGACCGCGAAGTACGGCGTGGTCGGCATCACGGAGACACTCCACGACGAACTCGCGCCGACGGGGGTCGGCGCTTCGGCGCTGTGCCCGGGCGTGGTGAACACGCGCATCAGCCAGTCGGCGCGCAACCGGCCAGATGCAGCGGGCGGGCCGGTGTCAGAGGAGGACATGGGTCCCCCGCTCGAGCTGCCTCCCGGGATGGAGATGCCCCGAATCATCGGCGCGAACATTCGGGAGCCGGAGGAGATGGCAGCGCGGGTGGTCGAGGGGGTCAAGGCCAACGACCTCTACATCGTCACGCACCCGGAGACCCGCGAGGCCGTCGAGGAGCGCTTCGCCGCCATCATGGCCGCGTTCGACAAGCTCGAAGCCTCGCTGGGGTAAGTCGCGATGGCCGGCACGGTCGAGGATGCTGTCGGAGAACCCAAGAGAACTGCTGAGCGGGTAAATCGCGCCTAGTCGACCGGCATCGTGACGGGGCGGGTCATGTTCCCGAAGGTGGGGAGCCACGAGGAGTGCTTGCCCGGTCCGCCGGCGACGATGACGTGGATGTGCTCGGGACCGTCGGCGATGGGGGCGAGGGCGTTGCGCTCGAAGAAGGGAACGGGGATGCCCTGCTCGGTGTGCTCCTGGATGACCTGGAAGAGCTCGTCGGAAAGCTCGGTCAGCGGGTAGCGGGCGTTCTCGAAGACGTAGCGCTGGATGTCCTCGCGGGACCAGCCCTCGGCTGCGACAGTGGCTGCGTGCTCGGGTCCGAAGGCGAGGACGGGCGAGCCTCGCGAGAGGATGTTGTTGCTTCCCGCCTGTGACATGGAGCCGGCGATGGTGAGCATGATGCCGAGGGCGGTGGTGCTGCCGTGGTCCTGGATGTTGTGGGGTCCCTCGGTGCCGAAGACGGTGACGGCGTTCTGGTCGGGCTCGAAGCCGCGGGTGGTGTGGAAAGGAGCCCACGGGCTCTCTTCGAGGTTCTCGGTGGCGCAGAAGGCTAGCTTGGCGGGGGTGGCCTGGGTGGAGCGGTCGCCACGGCCGGGCCAGGCGCCCGAGACGGTGAGCTGCAGGAGTCGAAGGGCGCGCCCGAGGGTGGCGTTGGCGGCGAAGCCGGGTCCGAAGCAGCCGCTCCCCGAGTGGATACCGAGCTCAGTGGCGATCGGTCCGCTGACCAGCAGGAAGAGCGAAACGGGATGCGTCGTGGCATTCACCCCGGAGAGGTTGAACTCCGGGTAAGCGATGGCGCGCACGGCCGCGATGAGCACGGGCATGTGCTGGGGAACACACCCGGCCATGACGGCGTTCACGGCGATGGCGTGAACGGTGGCTTCGCCGCGGCGGGGCGGCAGAATGCCCACAACCTCAAGGGGGTCGCAGGCCGTACCGGCGAGCATGGCGGCGACGCGCTCCTCGGTGGGGGGAATTACGGGGAGGCCGTCGGACCAGCCGCGAGCGGCGAACTCGCGGCTGACGACGGCGATATCGTCAGGCAGCTCGACGGTGGCGCCGGCGCGGCCCGTGCCCAGCTCCTCGACCTCAAGGGTTGCGGTCAGCTCGGTGAGGGAGTCGCCGCTGCTCACGCGCCGTTCCCGAGGAGGGCTGCGTGCAGGGCGGGGGCGGCTTCGAGCGCCTTCTCCTGGACGGCTTCGGGCTGGATGCCGCCGAGGGGGTGGGGGATCACGATGTAGGGCAGGTTGGGCGCGCCGCGCTGCTCGGCTTCCAGCTTGAAGAGGCCCTCGAACGCATCGGTCACGACGGTGACGGTCGGGACTCCGCGCTTCTCAAGGGCTATCGAGGCGTAGACACTCCACGCCGTGCAGGACCCTCAGTCGGATGACCCAACGACAACGAAGTCGCACTCCTCCACGAGCGTGGCCATGGTGGCGCGGCTGGCGGGCCCGGCGACCGGCTTGCTGCCGGTGGTAGTGGCGCCCAGATCAGACGTTGTGCGCAGGTTGTCGACCATGGATTCGAGCAAGAGGCGGGCGTTCGCCTTGCGGTTCTCCAGGACGCCGGGGCGGAGGCCGTCGAGGCCGGAGGGACGCGGGGCGACCTGCTGGGCGACGACGCGCGCGTGCCCGCGGGGGTCGAAGACGGTGATGGTGGAATCGGACACGGGGGACTCCCTTCGGCGCTCAGAGCCGGTTGGCGATGAGCTCCATGATCTCGTCGACTTCGGGGAAGCGGCCGGTGGCGTTCTTCGAGGCGATGACCTCGCCGTCCACGGCCCACTCGAAGCAGCCGCCCCCACCAGGGATGAGGGCGAAGCTGGCGATGTCGTCCTGGAGGGCGGCGAGTATCTCGCCGACCATCCACTGGGCGCGGGGCAGGTACCCGCACTGGGCGCAGTACTCAAGGGTGACGGCGAGGCCCTGCTCGTTCACGAGGTCGGATTGTAGAACACCATCTCCATGGGGAGGCCGTATTCGTCCTTTGGAGGATTAGCCGGAAGCGTCCGGAGCTTGTCGGGGTATCCGAGCTGGGCAGTGAGGACCGCGGCCAGAGCGTCCAAGATGTCGTCAGGGGCAGCCTGTTGGCTGTAGCGGGCAAGCGCTAGGTCGTAAATTTCTCGTGCTCTGGGCTCGAAGTCACCGAGAATCTGGATGCGTTGTTCCATGCCCTCTGGACTGATCCGCTGGCCAGCCTTCTTTGGAGCCACTGCCTTTCCGCGAGACAGCGCCCGGAAACAGACTTCCGGATGGACTTCTCGGACTGAGCCAAGGCCTTGGAATGAGGGGGACCTAAGGACCGCGTCGACCTCAGCAATCATCGGAGCGATGTTCCAAGCCTGAATCGTGAGCTTTTCCCCCTTTGGTCGAGATGCATTCAATTCGAGGAGGATGTTCTTGTGCTCTTCGGGTGTCACTCCATTGGCCTTCGCTCGGTAGGACCTCTCAACGGCGAATCGGGGTGGTGTCCAGAACACACTCCTAAGGCGCTTGCGGACGTAGTCCCTTGCCTCTCCGTCACACCTCCGCCGCTCGTACTCCCCACATGGTAGGCCTATGGGAATGTCCACAAGGATCAGGGTTGCCTTGCGGTAGTGCTCAGCAAGGTCGGCAAAGCGTCCGAACCGGAACTCACACCTGCCATCAGCGTCGAAGCCAATGCTGAACCAACCGCCTATCGCCCAGTCGACCCCCACGAATCTCGCATCACTGCCTGACATGTCGCCTCCAAGACTCATCTCCCTCCATCGTTGTCTTCGCGTTCAACCCACTGTCAAGAGCATCGCGAGAACTACTTCCAAGAGGGAGGGAATGGCGAGGGCGGAAGGGAGACGCGAACGGGCAAGCGTCGCTATGCTGCGCAGCGCACAAGGAGGCGAGCGATGGCGCTTCATATTCTGAAATCGGACGACGGGGACACGACCGAGCGCTCGGAACTGTCCATCTTTGAGGGTGGCCAAGTCTGGGGGAGGGGGCTGACGGGCTCGGCCTCCGAAGAGGTGACCATGTCGGTGGTGCACTTCGGGCCGGGCGCGCGAGCGGGCTGGCATCGCCACACGACCGACCAGATCCTGTACGTCGTGTCCGGCATCGGGAAGGTTGGGGACCGCGAAGGCGAGCATGTCGTCAGCGCTGGCGACTGCGCCGTGGTTCCCGCGGGCGAGGACCACTGGCACGGGGCCCACGACACCGGCTCGCCGATGGCGCACCTGACCGTAATGAAAGCGGGGTCGGAAACGACGGTGCTGGACTCCTAAGCCGGAGGAAGCATGGAGCCGCTGGGGGGAAGGCACGAGGTCAAGGCGGCGTGGCTGACTGAGGCGCTGCGCGAGGGCGGGCACCTGCCCCGGGGGCGGGTGTCGGCCGTGGACGTAAGCACCGAGGGCATCGGGATCGGCTACATCAGCGAGACGGTCCGGCTGATTCCCACGTACGAGGGGTCGGACGTGTCGGCCCCGGCGAGCCTCGTGGCGAAGCTGCCAGTTTCGGTCGATTTCCCGGACTACCTGAAGCCGTGGGCGGGGCAGGCCGTCGAAACGGAGCTGCACTTCTACCCGGAGGCGAGCGATGACTGCGCGGCGCGGGTGCCACGCTGCTACGGGGCGGCGTTCGAGGGGTGGCGGTCGTATGCGCTGCTGCTGGAGGATCTGAGCGAGCTGGAGTCGATGAGCCAACTGGAGTCTGGCCCACGGGACCGGGCGAACGCGATCGTGTCGATGCTGGGGGCGCTGCACGCACAGTGGTGGGAGAGCGACCGGCTGAAGGCAGCCTCGTGGCTGCCATCCTCGGAACGGCAATCCGAGCTGAATACGCCACTGGTGGAGGGCGGCTGGGAGATGTTCGCGGAGCAGGTCGTGCCGCGGGTCGACCCGGACTTCCTGCCCGTGGGGGAACGGCTCGTGCGCGACTTCGCGGGGATCTTCGAGCGGGGGGCGGCATCGGCAGCGACGCTGGTGCACGGTGACTTCCGCGTCGAGAACTTCCTGTTTGGCAAGGCGGGTACCCCCGACGAGGTCGTGTTCATCGACTGGCAGCTCTCGGGGTACGGATCGGGACTGCGGGACATGGCCTACTTCGTCTCTCAGGGGTTCGACCCGAATGAGCGGCGCGAGGTGGAGGACGACCTGATCGCGACGTATCACGCGTCGCTCGTCGCGAACGGCGTGACGGGGTACTCGCTTGCGCAGTGCCAGGAGGACTACCGGCTCGGGCTGCTGTGGAGCATGTACGCTCCGATCATCGGAATGATGGGGATGGCCGAACGGGAGCCCCCGCCCCCGGATGCGCCACAGGAGGAGCGGCAGGCGTTCGACGAGATGATCGAGACGGGCATCGAACTCGTGACGGTGATGGCGGAGCGGAACATCCTTGCGGTGATGGACACGAAGGCGGGGGAACTACTCGGCGCTTGAACGGAAGGGCCAGCAGCGGAGACTGCCCACGGTAGCGCCGCAGGAGGCGCGGGAGGATCGCATGGAACCGCTGGCGAACAAGGACGGCATCACGGCTGAGTGGCTCACGGATGCACTTCGCGAAGGCGGCCACCTGCCGAGCGGCCGGGTCAGCCAGGTCGAGGTGGAGGACATCGGTGTGGGCCGGGGCTACATCAGCCAGGCAGTTCGGGTAACGCCCACCTACGAAGCTACGGATGGCAATCCGCCGGCGAGCATCGTGGCCAAGACGCCGACCTTCGTGACGCTGCCCGACTACTTGAGGCCGTGGGCGGCGGGGATCATCGAGACGGAGGTCCACTGGTACCGGGATGCAAGTGGGGAGTGCCCCGCGCGCGTGCCGGTTTGCTACGGGGGGACATTCGAGGACCGGACTTCGTATGCGCTCCTGCTGGAGGATCTCGGAGAGCTTGGCACCCTGAGCCAGACCGACTCCTGCCCGCCGGATCGGGCGCCCCTGGTGGTGAAGACGCTGGCGCAGGTGCACGCCCACTGGTGGGAGAGCGACAGGCTGCGCGATTGGGCGTGGGTACCTACGACAGAGCAGCAGGCGGAAGTCAGCACGCCGCTCGTCCAGGGAGGATGGGATCTGTTCGCAGAGCGGATTGTGCCCCGCGTCGACCCCTCGTTCCTCCCGATCGGGGAGCGGCTGGTACGGGACTGGGGCACGCTCTTTGAGCGGGGCGCGGCCTCAGGAGCGACGCTGATCCACGGGGACTTCCGAATCGAGAATTTCCTCTTCGGTGAGCGGGGCACACGGGACGAGATCGTGATCCTCGACTGGCAGCTCGCCGGCTACGGTTCGGGCCTGCGGGATCTCGGGTACTTCATCGGGCAGGGGTTCGAACCGGCCAAACGGAAGGCGATTAGCGATGAGCTGGTGGAGCTCTACCACGCCACGCTCCTGGAACACGGGGTTACGGGGTACTCGTTCGAGCAGTGTCTTGATGACTACCGGCTGGGCTTGCTGGCGAGCATGTTCATCCCGCTCATCGGTATCCGGGGCCTGGAGGCCCTCGAACCGCCGCCGCCGGACGCGAGCGAGGAGGACCACGAGTCCTTCCGCCAACTCGTCGAGGCGGCTGAGGGCCTGCTGGCGCTAATGGCGGAGCGCAGCATCACCGCAGCCATGGACGCGAACGCCGGCGAGGTGCTGGGCCTGTAAGGCCGGCTAGCCCTTCAGGCGGCGTTCGTACAGGTCGAAGACGGTGCGCCAGACGCTCTCGGCTGCGTCTTCGACGTAGCCGGGCCGCTCCGGGAAGCAGAAGCCGTGCTCGGTGCCGGGGTGCGTCTCGATGACGTGAGGCACGCCGTTCGCTTCGAGCGCGCTGCCCAGCTCGGGGATGACGTTCTCGGGGACGAAGGGGTCGTGCTCGGCGAAGCCGAGATAGAGCTCGGCCTCGATCCGGTCGGCGAGCAGGTGGGGCGAGTCTTCCTCCTCGGTGACAATGCCGACGCCGTAGAGGGAGGCGATGGCGCCGAAACGCTCGGGGAACGTGCCCGCCGCAGCGACGACGAAGCGGCCGCTCATGCAGTAACCGATAGCGCCGACAGGGCCCGTGGCAACCGGGTTCGAGTCGAAATAGTCGAGCCACGCCTCGGTGTCGCTCATGACCATGGGCATCTCGAGCGTCCGCCCAGCGGCGAACATGCGCTCGATCTCCTCGCGGCCCTTCGAGAGGTCGAAGTTCTGCGGGCCAAGGCGATAGAACATGTCAGGGAGCAGGCAGAAGTAGCCCTCGCCGGCGATGCGACGGGCGAAGTTCCGCAGCTCCTCGCGAACTCCGACGACGTCCATGTAGAGGATGACGGGAGGGAAGGGGCCGTCACCGTCGGGATGGACGGCGAAGCAGTCGACGGCGCCGTCGGGTGTCGTGATCTCGACCTGGAACTCGTTCATGGCTGGCTCCGGTGCTCTAGCTGCCCGTGAAGTCGGGCGTGCGGCGTTCGGCCGTGGCGCGGACGCCTTCGCGGAAGTCGTTCGTCTCGCGGAGCCAGTCCTGCTCGACGAGCTCGTGGTCGGTGGCGATGCGGACGCGCTCGGCGAGGCCGCGGCGCATGGTGCGGCGGATGGAGCGGACGGCGAGCGGAGCGGAACCGGCGATCTCGGCGGCCATCTCGCGGGCGGCGTCGCGCAGCTCCTCGATGGGGGCAAGAGCGTCGCAAAGGCCTATTTCGAGGGCCTCCTCGCCCTTCACCCGGCGGCCCGTGTACAGGAGGTTGAGCGCCTTCTGCTGGCCGACGAGGGCAGGGAGGGTGACGGTGAGGCCGAAGCCGTGGTGGAAGCCGAGGCGGGCGAAGTTGGCGGCAAAACGAGCTTCGGGCGCGGCGACGCGGAAGTCGGCGGAGAGGGCGAGTCCGAGCCCGCCGCCGATGGCGGCGCCCTGCACGGCGGCAACGACGGGCGTCTCCGCCTCAAGCAGGCGCACGGCTTCCTGGTAGAGGTGGCCGCTGCCCGTCCGGCGGGTAGGCTCGGGGTCTTCGGCCTCCGAGTCATCTGCCGGGGCGGGGGCGGCGAGCTGGGCGCCGGCGCAGAAGGAGCGGCCCTCGGAAGCGAGGACGATGGCGCGCACGTCCGGCTCCTCGTCGAGCGCGTGGTAGGCGCTGGCGATAGCGCGAATCAGGGCGACATCGAAGTAGTTGTGCGGGGGGCGGTGGATCTCGACGGTGGCGACGTGGCCGTCGACCTCGACAGAGACATCGGGGGCGGGATTGGGGACGGACATGGCTCCCTCCTGGCCGGGCAACGGTAACGAGCGGCCCCGCAGGGGTCGAGGGGCAAGGCGGGTGGGGGATTCTGGTAGCATCGGCGCGCTCGCGCAGGTGAGCACCCGGCCTTCGCCTATAGCGCCATACACGGGGACAGGGACAGGTCCAGCGCCCCACAGCGAGGCAGACGAGACCGTGACAACGGAGCAACAGCACCACACCGTCGGCGAGATTGCAGTCGCCGTTCGCAACATCTACAAGGTCTTCGGGGGGAATGAGGACGGGGCGTTGGCGCGCGCCAGGACGGGTACATCCAAGGAAGCCATCCAGGAGATGCACGACTCGGTGCTGGCGCTCGCGGACGTGACGTTCGACGTGAAGCGGGGCGAGCTGTTCGTGGTGATGGGGCTCTCGGGGTGCGGCAAGTCAACGCTCGTGCGCTGCATCAACCGGCTGATCGAGCCGTCGGCGGGCGAGGTGTGGCTGGGCGAGCGGGAAATCACGGGGATGGACGAAGCGGAACTGCGAGAGCTGCGCCGGAGCGAGATCGCGATGGTGTTCCAGCACTACGGCCTGCTGCCGCATCGCTCGGTGCAAGAAAACGTGGCCTGGGGGCTCGAGGTGAATGGGGTGGAGAAGCGCCATCGTCGGGAGCGGGCGGAGGAAGCCCTGGAGGCAGTGGGGCTGAAGGGGTGGGGCGACCGCCAGACCGACCAGCTGAGCGGGGGCATGAAGCAGCGAGTCGGGCTGGCGCGCGCGCTCGCACAGGACGCCCCCGTGCTGCTGATGGACGAACCGTTCAGCGCGCTCGATCCGGTCATCCGCCGCGAGCTCCAGGAAGAGCTCGCGAAGCTGCAGGCGGAGCTGCACAAGACGATCATCTTCATCACGCACGACCTGGACGAGGCCGTTCGTATCGGCGACCGGATCGCGATCATGCGCGACGGCGTGATCGTGCAGATGGGAGAGCCGTCGGACGTGGTGTTGTCGCCGGCGAATGACTTCGTACGGGAGTTCACCCGCGACGTGCGACTGCAATCGATGGTGACGGCGGCATCGGTGATGCGTGCCCCGACAAGTACCGCTCGTGCGGAACAGATGGCATCGGAGGTGCTTGCGGCACTGGAGTCGCAGGAACGCATGCACGCGTTGGTTGTCGACGAAGCGGGGCGGTACGCCGGCAGCGCGGACCTGCTCTTGCTGCGTCACACGCTGGATGAAGGGGACAGGCCGGTGGGGTCCCTCACGCTGGAGGAGGAGAGCGCGGTCGCGGAAGAGACGGTGCTGGATGAACTGGTCCCACACGGGCTGCGTTCGGACCATCCCATTCCGGTTCTCGACGCTGACGGCGCCCTTGTGGGGGAGATTCCGCTCGATGCGCTGGCGCAGGCGATGGCCGGAGTCGCGGACGGAGAGATGGCAGGGACCGCGGGGAACGGGGGACCGGTGTGACGGGCGAAGCACCTCCCGAGGAAGTCGCGCCTGGCACGTCCTGGCTGGAGACGATCCGCCAGCGCCTCGAATTCCCGGGGTTGAGCCGAGGGCCGCGCTGGCTTCGCTGGGTGCTGTGGCTGCGCTGGCTGGTGGTGCCCGCCATCCTCGCGATCGTCCTGTGGGCAGGGGACTGGGACTGGGCGGGGGACTTCCCGGCGGACGTGGGTCGCGACGTGGGTCGCGAGATCGACAACGTCATCGACTGGATGACGACCGAGCTCGACGTCCTGTTTGACGTGATCAGGCGGGTGGTGATCGAGGTGCTGGTGGCGATCGAGGACTTCCTGCTGTGGCTTCCGTGGCCGGCCACCATCGTCGCGGTCGCGATCATCGCCTGGCGGGCGGCGGGGTACTGGGTCGCCGCCTTCTCCGCGGCTTCGCTGACCCTGCTGGCGGCCTTCGGGCTGTGGGACAGCACGATGGAGACGGTGGCGCTGATGGCCGTCACCGTGACGCTCTCGATCATCATCGCGGTGCCGCTGGGGGTCTGGGCCTCGCAGAGCAACCGGCTGGACCGAATCCTGCGTCCCATCCTCGACGGGATGCAGACAATGCCCAGCTTCGTTTACCTCGTGCCGGCGATCGCGTTCTTCAGCCTGGGCAACGTGCCGGCGGTGATCGCGACGCTCATCTACGCGGTTCCGCCGGCCGTGCGGCTCACCAATCTCGGCATCCGGCAGCTTCCCGAGGAGACGCTGGAGGCGGCGGAGTCGTTCGGGGCGACGCCGCTCCAGTTGCTGCTGAAGGTGAAGATCCCGCTGGCGGCGCCGACGATCATGGCAGGGGTGAACCAGACGACGCTCATGGCCCTGGCGATGGTCGTCATCGCCTCGCTGGTGGGAGCCGGGGGGCTCGGCGAGGACGTGAACCGTGGGCTGGGGCGAATCGAGCCGGGGAATGCGTTCCTGGCCGGTCTGGGGATCGTATTCCTCGCGATCATCATCGACCGGATCACGCAGGCGTTTGCCAGCCGACAGCAATCGTCAATGGGGGCCGGGGGCGGCGTAGGATAGCCCCATAAGCGGTAGCACCCCCTAGTTATCCGGCCGCAGCGGGAGGCCCCCATGATGCTGACAAGGAGACCGATCCTTCTAACCCTGGCGGCGGTTGCTGCGGGCCTGGCCCTGGTCATCGCGGCCTGCGGCGGCGACTCGGAGGAGAAGGAGACGATTGTCTTCTCCGACCTGAACTGGCCCTCGGCCGAGATCCAGGCCCGGGTCGCGGCGTACATCGTCGAGCACGGCTATGAGTACCCCGTCGAGTTGGTCCCAGGGGACACGGTGTCGCTCTGGCAGGCGCTGGTCAATGGGGATACACATGTGACGATGGAGATCTGGCCGGCGCAACAGGAGTGGCTGCTGGACGTGGACGAAGGGACGCTGGTCGCACTGGGGACGAGTCTGGACACCGGCTGGGAAGCCTGGGTGATTCCGCAGTACCTCAAGGACGAGAATCCGGGCCTGGTCTCGGTGAGCGATCTGCCCGACTACGTGGACCTGTTCGTGACCGCCGACTCGCAGGGCAAGGCGCGATTCGTGACCTGCCTCCCGGGCTGGGCCTGCGAGCAGGTGAACGCGGCGAAGGTAGAGGCCTACGGGCTGACCGACCACGTGCACCTGCTCAATCCGGGTTCGAGCGCGGGGCTGTTCGCCGATCTGGAGGCGGCCTACTCCAAGGGCGAGGCGTGGGTCGGGTACATGTGGCACCCGACACCCCTCTCAGTCGCGTTGGACCTGTACATCCTCGAAGAGCCGGCATACTCGGACGAGTGCTGGTCGACCACCAAGGCCTGCGCCTATCCAGAAGCGAAGGTGCTGATCATGGTCAACAACTCGCTTCCGGAGCGGGCGCCCGAGGTGATCGAGTTCCTTGAGAACTGGGACTTCAAGGCGGCGGACCAGGTCGCAACGGAAGTGTGGATGGAGGAGAACAACGAGGACTCCGACGTCGGGGCTCTCTGGTACCTCCGCAACTTCCGCGACACATGGGCGTCATTCGTGCCGCCTGAGGTAGCCGAGAGGGTCGACAAGGCGCTCGAGGACGAGGGCTAGGACCGGTCCGCTTGTGACCCGAGGGGCGGCCAGCTCCGGCTCGGGTGCCGGGCTTGCGGATAAACGGAATTCCGGTTACGGTTCCGGGATGCGAAGTGATGCGCTGGCGAACCAGCGGAAGATCGTGGAGGCGGCTACCCGCCTCATGGCCGAGCGGGGACTGGAAGCGGAATTGACCGACATCGCCCATGAGGCGGGCGTCGGGGTCGGCACGGTGTACCGCTGCGTCGGGAACCGGGACCAGGTGATCGAGACGATCGTGCGGGACGCGGTCGGGCAGATGGCGGCAAGTCTTGACGAAGCCGAGAGCCGCGAGGACGGCGCGGAAAACCTGATCGCCCTCGTGGAGCGACTGCACACCGTCGTGGGGAAGTACGGCTGGGTGCACGCCGCGCTCATCGGCGGGCGCGAGGAGATCCGCAAGGAGATGCGCGCCGTCGATCCACTGCGGCGCTTCCAGGCCCTGTACGAGCGAGCACGGTCGAGCGGTGAGTTGCGAGACGACATCGAGTCCGATGTGGCGGCCGCGCTCATCCTGGGCAGCCTCGCCCCGTGGGCGGCCATGACACTCCAAACCAGGGGCGACGCACGAGCAGCCGCAGAGGCGGTGCTCAGCCCGTTCCTCGCACAGACAACCACAGCGACGGCCGGGGAGGCGCAGCCATGATGGGAATGGGCGGAGGCCAACAGATAGCCGGCGGACTGCCGCCCGGGATGGAACTGCCCACTCGGCGCAAGGTGCTCGTGCTGGCGGGCGTGCTCTCAACGATGTTCCTGGCGGCGCTGGACCAGACGATCGTGGCGATCTCGATGCCGTCCATCGTGGAGGACCTCGGCAACCTCGACCTTTACGTGTGGCCGTTCACCTCGTACATGCTGGCCTCGACGGCGCTGGTGCCGGTGGTCGGGAAACTCTCGGACCTGTACGGGAGAAAGCCGTTCATCCTGGCGGGCATCGTCATCTTCGTGGCGGGCTCGTGGCTGAGCGGCGCAGCGGCGGACATGATCTACCTGATCGCCTTCCGGGCGGTGCAGGGCGTGGGCGCCGGCCTGATCATGACGACCTCGTTCACGTCCATCGGCGACCTGTTCGCACCGAGGGAACGGGGACGCTGGATGGGACTCTTCGGGGCGACGTTCGGGCTGGCGACCATCATTGGACCGCTGGCCGGAGGGGCGCTCGTCGACCACCTCTCCTGGCGCTGGATCTTCTACATCAACATCCCCGTAGCGATGCTGGCACTGGCGCTGGTTACCTACGGCATGCCGTGGTTCCGCGGCCAGGGCAAGGCGATCATCGATTGGGGCGGCGCGGCGCTCATCGTGGGCGTCACCGTCCCGCTGCTGCTGGGCCTCTCCTGGGCGGGGAACCAGTACGGCTGGAGCGATCTCCCGGTGGTCGTCTCGCTGAGCGTGTCAGCGGCGTTGCTCGTGGTTCTCCTGCTGCAGACGAGGCGGGCCAGGGAGGCCGTGCTTCCGCTCTTCCTGTTCCGGAACCGGGTCTACACCGTCTCGGTGTTGACGACGATGGTGCTGGGCGCGGGCATGTTCGGCGCGATGCAGTTCCTGCCGTTATTCCTGGTTGGCGTCCAGGGCCACTCAACGACGGATTCCGGCCTCGTCATGATGCCGATGATGTTCGGGATGATATTCGGGTCGGTCGTGACCGGGCAGTTGCTGAGCCGCGGACGGGACATGCGAGTACTCGCGATCTTCGGAGGATGCGCACTGATCACCGGCTTCTTCCTGCTCTCGACGCTGGACCAGGGCTCCTCAGCCTGGTCCACGCGGGGCTACATGATCCTGCTGGGGCTGGGCATGGGCTTCTGGATGCCGACGTTCCAGCTGGCGGTGCAGAACGCGGTGCCCCACCAATTCCTGGGAGTAGGGACGGCCTCAGTCAATTTCTTCCGCCAGATCGGGGGAACGTTCTCGGTCGCCATCCTCGGATCGCTGATGGCGACCACCTTCAGGTCGAACCTGGAGAACGCGGTGGATCCGCGGTTCGGCGAGATCCTGTCGGACCCGCAGCGTCTCCTGAGCGAAGAATCGCTTGCAAGGCTCACAACGGCGATCGAACGGCAGAGCCCAGGCGCCTCGGAAAGCGTGATCGACGCGGCGCGGATCGCCCTCAGCGACTCGGTGACGGGCATCTTCCTCGTCGGGGTCGGGATCGTGGCGGTTGGGTTCGCCATCGGGCTGCTCATGCCGCGCGTCCGCATGCGCAGCCGCGAGGACTTGATGGCGGAAGCCAGCGGCGAGAGTCCCCCGGGCGAGGACGACTCAGAGGAGCCCGGCGGCTTCGGCGTCGAGCCGGAGGAGGCGGGCGCTCCCGGCGGCAAGTAGCCCCTAACCATCTTCCTGAACGAGAAGGAGCCCCCTCCATAGAGGGGGCTCCTGTGTTTCCTGGCGCTGAGGCCGGAGCTACTTGACGCCCTTCTCGAGGAGGGCGGGAAGGTCCGCGTCTTCGGTATCGACGAGGGCATCGACCCACTTGTGGAAGAGCTGTCCGCCGCCCTCGTTGCGGCCGAAGAGGGAGAACTCCTTGGCGCCGGTGGCGAGGGCCTTCTGCACGTGGAAGCCGGTGTAGTAGTCCTCGTTGCCGACGACGTGGCCCATGAAGTCCATGTACTCCTTCAGCTCCTCCGGATCCTGCTCCTCGGGGGGTTCGAAGCGGAGGAAGTTCTGGATGGTGAAGGACTCGCCGGGGGTCTTGCCGGGGAACATCTGCGAGACCATGTAGCCCGTGCCGGTGCTGCCGGCGATGGACATGTTGGGGAAGACTGTCCAGACGCCCGCGGTCATGTCGTCGTAGCCCCACTCCGATTCGGGGGTGTCGGCGAGCTTCTCGTGGCCCTTGGGCGACATCACGCGCACGTGCGGGCCCCAGGAGTAGTAGTCAGGCTGGAACGGGCCATCCGGGCCGAAGCTGTTCCGGTGGAGGATGGGCACGTGATAGAAGTCGCGATAGCCGTCGTAGGCGACCTTCCAGTTGGGACCATCGAGCGGCTGGGCGCCCACCACGTAGGCATCGTTGAAGGCAAGGTCATCGAGGACGGAGTCGTAGCCAGCGAGGAAGGCGTCGATATCGACGTCGGAGTCGGGCTTGAGGGTGACCCAGATCATGCCGGAGCGCTCGGCGGAGGGGAGCTCGGTGAGGCCGAAGCAGGACTTGTCGAGCTCGCCGAAGTTGTCCTCATCGAAGACGGCAACGAGCTTGCCCTCGAGGTTGTAGGTCCAGGCGTGGTAGTTGCAGCGGAAGACCTCGGTCTTGCCGACCTCGGGCTCCTCGACGATGAAGTTGCCGCGGTGGCTGCACATGTTGACGAAGGCGCGAGCCTCGCCGTCTTCGGCGCGGGTGATGAGGACGGGCACGCCCGCGACTTCCATCGAGCGGTAGGAGCCGGGCTCACGCAGCTCGGAGGAGAACGCGAGGGCGAGGGGGAGCCGCCGGAAGATGCGGTCGACCTCGGCCTCCCAGCGCTCCTGGTCGTGGTAGAGCGCGGTGGGGATCTTGTAGATCTCGTCGGCGAGGTCGATGCGGTTGTTCTGAAGGTTCTCCACCTCGCGGCGGGACATCTCCACCAGCTGCTCACGGCTCATTGGACACACTCCTGGCGCCCGCCCACCTGCACGGGCGGCACGAACGGCTCAAGGATAACGCGGACGGCAGGGTTGCGCCCTTTTCTAGTGGCCCGGCTCCTCGAACCAGCCCTGGACAATGAGCACGGCGACGGCCCCACCGGAACGGGCCGCATCCATCGCCATCGTCGAGCCGATGGCGTCGCCGGCCGCCCAGATGCCCTCGACATTCGTCTGCTGCAAGGGGCTGACGGCGATGAATCCCTCTTCGTCGACGGCGAGGCCGAGGCCGCGGGCCAGGCGCTCGACGAGGGGGGCGGGAAGAGACTCAGGGCTCCAGAGCAACGTCTCGACGGGCACGGTCTCGCCACCAGCGAGCGTGACGCTGGCGATCTTGCCGTCGTCGTGGTTGATGGCAGTGATGTCGCCACGATGGAGCTCGAGACCCTGGGCTTCGAGGGCGGTGGCCATCTCCTCGGGAAGGTCGACCTCACCGCCAAGGAAGACCTTCACCTTGTCCGTCCAGTTGTAGGCGAAGAGGGGCGGCGTGGCCTTCGCGCCCGCCGAGGGCACGACCAGGCCCCAGACGCGATCGCGGTGTTCGTAGCCATCGCAGAAGGGGCAGGAGATGACGGTATCGCCCCAGCACTCGGCGAAGCCAGGGATTTCGGGGATGGCGTCACGATGGCCGAAGGCGAGGATGACGTGGTGGGCGCCAAGCCTGTCGCCCTCCGCGGTCGTAATGACGAAGTCGCCCTCGTGGTCGCGCTCGACATTGGCGACCTCGACACGGTGCAAGGCAGCGCCGCCGACAGCGTCGATCTGCTCCCAGGCAGTGCGCGCGAGGTCGGCAGGGAGCATGCCCTCGATGCCGATGAAGTTGTGGACGCCGTGGGAGGCGGCATTACGGGCGGGGGAGGGTGCGTCGAAGACGGCGACCGACTTCCGGGCGCGCACGAGCACCAGGGCCGCCTGCAGGCCCGCAGGACCGCCACCGACGATGGCGACGTCGACCCTTTCCTCGGCGGGGTCGACGGTGGGGGGCTCCGAGGTGGCAGGCTGGGGGG
>VXLW01000122.1 GCA_009841435.1 Dehalococcoidia bacterium
ACCACCCCCCCCCCCCCCTGCCCTCTTCTCTCGTGGCCGCGCACATGTGTAAACCAGACAGGGGGTCGCCGCTGGGGTGGTTGTGGGCGATGATGAGATGGGGGACGCCTTCTAGCACCGCCGGGCGCAGCACCTCGGCCGGCCTGATGACGCTGCTATAGGCATTCCCCTGGTAGATGACCCGCTGCCCGACGACGCGGTTGCGGCGGTCGAGCAGGAGCACGCGCACCTGCTCCTGGCAGAGCGCGCCCATCTCCTCCCCGAGGAGTTTCTGGACGTCCTCCGGGCCGGTGATGGAGGGCCCGCCGTCGGCGCGACCGGGGTCGGTCTCGACCTCGTAGCGCACGGCCAGCTCGCCGAGGACATGCAGGTTGCGGCGCAGGGCCTCCAGCAGGGCTTCGGTGTGGGCCTCGGCCGTCACGACCCGTCCTCCCCGTCCTCGCAGATGCAGTCCTCGTGGTCGGGGGAGCCGGGATCCTCGCATGTGCGGCAGTTACCGCAGTCGGGGCAGGTGTCGGTCTGGTGGGCGGCGTCGCGCGCGTGGCGCCGGGCGACGGTCGCCTCCCAGCAGCAGTTGCGCTCGCAGTTGTCCCCGCACTCGTCGTCCGGGGCTTCCGCGCAGGCGCGGCAGTAGGTGCGCCCCTTGACGACGGGGGTACCGCAGCCGCGGCAGTCGCCGCCGTAGTTGTCGATGGCTTCCAGCTCGGCCCTCACCGTCTTGCGGACGAGGTCATCGTCCGTGGGCCGCTCGGTCACGGCGATGTAGTGCCAGGCCCACTTGGTCCCGAGGTCGCTCCAGTCGTCGGTCCGGTAGGACCAGCGGTCGCAGGTGCAGTGGCCGTTGTAGTGGTCGGGCCCCTCGAGCAGGGTCATGACGAGGGTGTGCCTGCTCACGCAAGGCAGCCTGTCGCGTTCGGTCGTCATTGGGGTTCTCCTTCTGGTGCTGGGTGGTCGGAAACGAAAGGCGGGGCCGCCCCGCGAGAGGGCGGCCCCGGGTGCGCTCCCGTTTCGGGGAGCGTCTTGTTGGGTTGGCCGGTGTGCACCCCGGTTGGGCGCTCAGGCCCCCTTCGGCGTGTCGGCGGCGCGGGGCTCCGCACCCGCGGGCTTCTCGCAGGAGCTGCAGCGGCTCCGTCCCTTGACGAGCGGGAAGCCGCAGCCTTCGCAGCCGCCGCCGTAGTCGTCGAAGGCCTGCAGTTCGGCCTTCACGGCCTGCCGGATGAGCGGGTGGTCGTCGGGCCGATCGGACTCGGCGACGCAGTGCCAGGCCCAGCGCGCGCCGAGCTCTGCCCACTCGCCCGTCCGCCAGGACCAGTGGTCGCAGGCGCAGTGGCCGTCGAATTGGTCGGGGCTGAGCCGCTCCTCGCCGTCCAGCGGGGTCACGATCAGCCTGTGCGTGCCGTCGTCCGGGTAGTACACGTCGGGTTCTCCCTCCGGCTTGCTGGGGCGCGGCGCGGGCCGCGCCGGGTCGAGAACGACAGCGGGGCCGCCCCCGGAGGGACGGTCCCGTGATGGCGCTCCTGTGTGGGAGCGGCTGGCTCAGTTGATGCGGACCGACTCGGAGGTCTGCTCCGTGACGATCTCCTTGCGCGTCTCCGCGTCGAGGAGGGCGTTCAGCCGCTTGTGGTCGACCGCGTAACGCGTGCTGCGCACGAGGCTGACCGTGTGGTCGGCCAGTTCCGCCTTCGCGGAGCCCTGGTGGCGCATCCACGCCTTGAGCGTGCCGAGGGCCTGGCGCTTCGCCCCCTCGGGCTCGCGCAGGGCCTCCCTGGCGGACACGTAGGCGGCGACCGCCTGGCGGGCCTCCTCGTCGCTCACTTCCGGCCTCTCCTCGTCTGTCCCCGTCTCCTCTGCGTCACCCGGCAGGCAGGTGGCGAGGAAGGGGCAGGAGTTGCAACGCCAGCTGCCCGCCTCGAAGTCGCGGTCGGGCAGGGCCTCGGGGTTGGCCCCGTGGGTGGCGTGGTGGGCGCCCAGCGGGGCGAGCCACTCGCGCGTCCGCTCGAGGGCGCGCTCGACCCGCTCCGCCGGGATCACCTCGTGGTCCCAGGCGCGCTCCGCCGTGTCCATCGTTGCGATGACGGCGTCGCGCGCCTCCCCGAAGAGCCCGTAGGTGTAGAGCGCGGCCTGGGCGACGGAGTCGGGATGGCTGCGCTCCGCTCCCAGGGTCTGCCAGCGCCGGAAGGCGGCGGGCCCGCGGGTCTTCACCTCGATGACGGCCTCCCCCCCGAAGAGGGGAGGCGTGCCGGTGGCGTCGGGATGGCCCGTCACCTTCACTATCGGCGTGAGCTGCAGGACAACGCCCATCGGGCTGTTCGCGTCCGTGGGCGCGACCTCCCAGCCCGCCCGCTGCATGGCGCGGAGCACGACCGGCTCCAGGGAGCGGCCCGTCTCCAGGACGGTCAGCGACGCTTCGTCCGGCGGCGCGGGCTCGTGGCCCGTGGCTGCGTACCAGAGGGCGCGCCGGCAGCTCATAGCCGCCGAGGCCCGCACCTCGATGTGCCCCTCCCGGTCGAAGCTGGCGCTCGGGCGGTCGTAGGCGCCCGCCTGGGCGCCGGGACCGTTGACGGTTTCCTTCATGGGTTCCTCTTCTCAAACGACAGCGGGGCCGCCCCCGGAGGGACGGCCCCGCGCTGCGTCCGCCTGTGGCGTTTTCCTAGAAGGGCGTGGGACCCGCCGCCTCGGCGACGGGCTCCGCGTCCCCTTCCTGCTCCCCGGAGCGGCCGTTGCCGTTCCCGTTGGAGTCGAGGAAGACGACCTCCTGGGCGTGGATCTCGGTGCGGTGGATGCGCTGCCCTTCCTCCGTCTCGAAGGTGTTCTGGGCGAGCGAGCCGGAGACGTAGAGCCGGTTGCCCTTGCGGACGTACTCGGCGACCGCCTCGGCCTGCTTGCCCCAGCAGACGATGGAGTGCCAGTCGGCCTCCGTCTCGCCGTTCTGGCGGCGGCGGTCGGTGGCCATGCGCAGGGTGGTGACGGCGGTGCCGCTCTGGCTGTAGCGCATCTCGGGGTCGGCCCCGACGCGGCCCAGCAGCTCGACTCGGTTGATCGTCCGTGACATGTTCAAATCTCCTTGTTGTGGTGGTGGTTGGCGTCATGGGTGGGGGTAGCGGGGAGACCCGCTCCCGGGCGGATGGATGGCGGGCCGCCGGTAGCGGCAGACCCGTGGTGGCGCTCCCGTGCAGGAGCGTCGGGGCGTGACGGTCAGGCGGCCTTCGGCCCGGCCTCCGCGTCGGAGGACTGGAGCTTGCGGGCCATCGCCTCGAGGAGGCTCGTGAGCTCGGAGACGGGCACCTCGTCGAGGTCCTGGCCCGTGCGGGTGCGCACGGCGTCCCGCACCTGGCCCTCGTCGAAGCCCTGCCTGCGCCCCAGCGAGACGATCGTGCGGCGCAGCGCGGGGGCCACGTCGCCGGGAGCGCCGTCGCCGTAGAGGCCGTTCCCGAACTGCTCGCCGTAGCCCCGCAGGGCGCGCTTGAGCGCGTCCGTGACGGCGCCCTTGAAGGCGGTCTCGTGACCCTCGACCGTCTCCTCGGCGGGGGCCTGGAAGCCGGTGTCGGTGCGTGGCGGCGACCCCGTGACGGTGACCCGCACGGTGGCGGCGTAGGCCCGCCAGGGCTTCGCCTCCCCCGTCTTCTGGTCGACGTGCTCCCCCTCGCGGAGGGTCACGTCACCGAGCAGCTCGTAGCCCCAGCCGCCGTACCCGAAGATGCGGTTGGCCTGGTCGATGACGGCGTGCCCCTCGAGGTAGGCGAAGGTCCGCCCCTTGCGGCCCTTGCGGTAGGAGACGAGGCCCTCGTCGAGGGGCTCCCCCAGCTTCTGCGTGGCGGCGGGCGGAAGCCCGTCCCAGAGCAGGTCGATCTCGGCGGCCGCGGCGGGCTCCGGGTGGGAGCCGTTGCGGCTGACGAGGGCAGTCGTTCCGTTGGTCATGGTGCTCTCCTTCGTGGTGTGGCCGGTTCGGTGCGGGTCTCCGGCGGGGGGACCCGTAGGCGGGCAGGGCCCGGCGGGTAGCGGTCATGGGACCTCCTTTGGTGCGGTTCGGGAACTGCCTGTGAGGGGGTTCACGGGTGAGTCCCCTGGGTCGATGTGGATGGGCGGCAGGCACGCGAAGCCGGCCGGCCACGGATGGGGGCCGGCTCGCTCGCAAGCCAGGGTCGTGGGTCTGGGTTGTCTAGGAGGCACCTCGGGCGGCCCGGTTCAGCAGGTGCTCGAAGACCGTCCGTCCGCGGGACGAGGCCGCAAGCTCGGCCACGTCGGCGACGCCGGCGGGCAGGCTCAGGGCGGCGGCGCGGCGGCCAAGCAAGCCCGCTAGGCGCTCCGTGGCCTCGCGTCCCGCCTCGTCGCTGTCGAAGGCGATGAAGACCCGCGGGCAGCCCCGCAGGGCGTGGGCGATGCGCTCAAGGCCCTGCGTCCCGAGGGCGGCGCAGGCGGGGAAGCCCCACTGTGCCAGCACGAGCCAGTCGAAGAGGCCCTCGGTGACGACGGCCCAGGGCGGGGCGGGGCCAAGCCGCCCCAGCCCGAGCACGGGCTTCGACCCCGGCAGCGACTGGAACCGTGGAGCCGCCGCCCGGTCGATGGCGCGCCCCACAAGCCAGCGCACGCGCCGACCTGAGATCTCGGGGACGACCACCATGCCGGTGAAGCGCTCACCGGCCCCGTTGAAGAGCCCCGAGTGAGCCAACCGCTCGCGGCTGAAGCCCGCGCGTGCCAGGAACCCCCGCAAGCCCTGCCCGGGCGCGTAGCCCAGACCCAGGCGCCTGGCCGCCTCCGGGCCGACGCCACGCGAGGCGAGGTAAGCCCTCGCCTCGCGGCTGTGCCGGAGCTCGCCGGCGTAGTGGCGTGCCGCCGCCGTCAGCAGTGCCGGGTCCCGCCGGGCGATCACCGGCGGTGCTGGTCGGCGCGTGGGGGTGGTCCGGCTCGTGGCCGGTGGTGTGCCCTCGAGCCGCCGGATCGCCTCCGGCAGGCTCAGGCCCTCGATGCGCTGGAGGAAGTCGAGAACGTCGCCGCCCTCGCCGCAGCCGAAGCAGTACCACCGCTCCGTATCGGCGTACACCGTGAAGCTGCCCTCTCGCTCGTCGTGGAAGGGGCAGACCGCCTGGCGGACGCGGCCCCTGCCTCGCAGCGCCACGCCCGCCGCCTCCACCACGTCACCGAGGAGGTGACGTCGCTTGAGGGCCGCGAGGTCAACCGGAGCAGAGGCCGCCGCAGCGCTCACGATCCACTCCCGTCGAGGGGCCGCAGGCCCCGCAGGCTGCGCCGCGAGACGGTCTTGCCGGGTCGCCAGCGCATCCCCAGGACCGCCAGCACTTCCAGCGTCGAGCCGTCGCCGCGTGCCGCGAGCACGGCCGCGGCGCCCGTGCCGGGGCTGTAGACGAGCGCCCCGCTGTTGCCGAATCGCCGCCGTGCGAGGTCGAGCCACTCGGCGTACACCCACCGAACCTGGTGCGGTTCGGTCGTACCCGTGTCGACGCCGGCGAGGAGCGCGAGCGCCCCGTCGAGGTCGCCCGCCTGCCGCGACCGGCGGGCGTCGTGAACGGTCCGCGCGAGGCTCTGCTGGGGAGCCTCGGTGCCGCCGCCGAAGATGCTGTCGATGAGCCGGTCCACCAGGTCTTCGAGGGTGGGCCCGGTTGTCGTCGTGAGGGGGATGCTGCTGGCTGCCGTGGTCATCGTGTACTCCTCCGTGTGCTGGTGGCGTTCGGCTGTGTCGGGCGGATGAGCTGGCGGAGCACGAGCGCTCCCAGGACGAGGCCCGCCGCGTTCAGCGCGAAGAGCTCCAGGTCGCCGGTCAGGGGCAGCGGTCCGATGAGCAGGACCGCGAGCACCAGCCGGGTGCGCCACCCCAGTCGGGTGGCGAGGGTGATGGCGTCGGTGACGAGTTCCGTGATGCGCATGCGTTTCTCCTTTGTGCGCGTGGCCTGGTCCGTGCCGGCATCCCCGGCGCGGGGGTCGTCGGTCGCTGGACACACTCCGCCCACGGTCGGATGCGAACCGGGGAACGGGGGAGCGTTGGCTTGGACCCGGAGCCGCTCGCGGTTCGAACGCAGGGGGCCGGGTCGGGGAGACGTGGCGAGGGCTCGCCCGCGCGCCTCAGAAGAGTCGCCGGCGAGCCCCCGATGGTTCATGACGCGGGGTGCTTGCTGTCCGTGGGCCGAGCCGCTGGTCGGGGAAGAGGGCTGCGCGGGAGACGCACGACCCCCTAGGTCCCCCAGGTGCAGGTCTGCACGCTGGCTGTGGCTGCGGGCGAAGGGCTTGTCACTCCGCTTCGCAGCTCGTCCCTCGTGGATGGCCCGTCGGGAGAGCGAAGCTCATATCCGTCAGGGTCTTCCGGGTCAAGGGAAGAACCCCCAGGTTTCTCAGGCGGGAAACGCTGGAAAGCCAGACAACGAGGATGAGTATCGCCACAGGATTCCAGCGCGCGCAATGACTTTCGAGCGCTCGCGGGCAAAGTCGTCGTTCCAGTTTCACGGAACCCTAAGCAGATGCCGTTCCGGCACTGCTACTCCGCCCTCCCGCATCTGCCACGCAGCCCTCGCGCGAGGTGGCTGCGAACCTCCCGCTCCGCCAGACTGGAGGCTCGCCCATCTCGCTGCAGCTACTTCCCCCGGCCGCCCCGACGCGAGGGTCGCCCCTAGGACTGGGGGACTAGGGGACCTGTGCGGCTGGCGCTGGCCGCCCTGTCCATCACGGTGGCTCTGGCCGCTCTCGTCGTCGCCCTGGTCCTGCTCGTGGCTGACTGCGCCGGTGGCCCGGATGGTGGCGAGGCCGCGTCCGGGGTCCCGGTCAGCCCGGCGTCGAAGAGCGCTCGATCAGCACCATGGCAGCGGTCAGGCCCAACAGCAGCCCGGCGCTCAGCGCCCGCCCTGACCAGTACCGCGCCACTCCCCACGCCCTCGCCCGCCGCGCGTCCCGCAGGGCCTTCCAGCGCCAGCTGAGCTGACCGTGCCGCCAGACGCCGCGCTGCGGAAACGTCGCCGGCGGCAGCGTCAGCCGGTGCTCCTCCAGCATCGCCACCTCCAGCTCCAGGACGCGCTCGTCCCGCCGCAGCCACTCCAGACCCCTGCCCGGCCGCACATGCGCCTCCCACAGCCGGCGCCACTCCTCCACCAGCGGCCACGCCTCGCCGTAGACCTCCTCGTCGTCGGGAGCAGGGTCCTCGGTCACGAGCTCGGGGTACAGCCTTGCAGCCATGGACTGCTTCACCGGAGTCGGCTGCTGCCCTGGCTCCGCGCCCGAGTGCGCCGTCCGCCGGGGCGCTCTTCCCACCACCGGCTCGGGGTCGGGCGCAGGCGCTCGCTGCATGCCCTCGTCGCTCTGCCGCACCGCCCTCGGGGGTGGGCCGTCCACCACTGCTTCCTCGGCCCGAGCCAGAGGCGCTTCCCTGCTGTGCTGGCTGGACTCCAGCTGCTCCAGCCGTCGTTCGAGCTGTCCCAGTGCCTCGGCCTGTTCCTCCCGCAGCGCCTTCAACTCGCCGGTGACCGCTTCGCGGAGGAGGCGCGACTCTCGCTCCACTGAGCCTGTGTCCTCTTGCGGCTGAGGTCCCGCGTCGAGCCTCCGCTCGAGTGCCGCGCGCATCAGCCTGGACGGCTTCCCCCGCTTCAGGCAGGCCGCCAGCGTGCGCGGGTCGACTGCCAGCGCCTCCGCTGTGCGGGCGCGTCCCTTCTCCCGCACGAGGTCCCGCAGCAACGCCATCAACCGCTGGTCGTGCAGGTCGGCCGGGTTCCCGTTGGTCGCCTCATCCATCCGGCCTGCCCTCCTGTGACTGCCGTTACCCCTGTCCAGCGGGAGCCTGCAGACTTGCGCTTCGGGGTGCAAAGTTGCGGGTTGCGCTTGGAACCCGCACGTCCGTGAAGAAACGGTTTGCTTCCCGCCGGGATTCCCGGAAACGCCTTGTTTCATGGGGTCAGGACGGGTATGCAACTTTGCGACCAATCCTCGTTTCCCTGTACACGTCGGGCGCGTCCATAGAGGTCCCTTTCGGCAGCAAACGTGCACCTCAGGAGACCACACCCGACCACCGCGCGGCAGGGCCTGGAAGGGGGTTCGTCCATGCACCCCTTTCGCGATTGCCTTTTGTCAATTTCCCCTGGGCGATCTGCCGAATTGCCGTGGAAGCCGCTCTGGAACCGAATTGCTTACTGTCTACGTCCGGTAGGGGCCGTTTCCCCCTGTACTGACTGGGTTTCTCCCCGCGATTGCCTTTCTGCAATCCCCCTCTTTTCTATGTACACGCCCATGACATCGAACGTCACCCGGCACATGCAATTTCGTAGGCACGAGTCAGCTCTTGACCTGAACTTGTGGGACAGCCCTCGGATGGCTTCACGGGAGCTGGAAACAGCTTCCGTGATGGGTGGTTCGGCTGGTTCGGGAAGACCGCGCTCGGCAGTCAGCGGCCTGTGCGTGAGCCATCGTGGGGCGGGCGAGAAGCCCCCGGGCTGGTGTTCATCGGAACCGCCCTGCTGGTGGTCTGCTGCTGCGCCGTTTCGGGTCTGACAGTGCGGGAATGGCGTCGACGTCGTGAGGTCCGCTCGCCCCGAACCTGCGGCTGCCCGACATCCTCGGCTGGCTGAGCGACCGCATGGAAGCCGAGCGAAAGCGCGGGCGGACGATGGACGTGCGCCCCAACCGCATGAGCCTTTACTCCACCCGCGTGCGCGCTACCAGACCCCCACAGGGCCGTAAACGGCCCTTGCCGCTTCGGACGCTCGTGCCGTCATACCACTCCCTGGCCGACTATGGCCGCTGAATCAACCGGACGACTGCCGAGCCCCAACGCCTCAATACCACACGTCCCAGCCCCCAAAGCAGAGGGCCCCCGAGCACGATAGCTGGCACCGGCCAGATTCCCCTCCATGTCTCGAGATCCCATGGCATTCCTGGAGTGTATGACTCTCGCTCTGCTGGCTGCCAGTCCTCAAACGGCAAGGGGCTTCCACCACGACCCCGCCACGAGCCAGGTGCGACGTTCCTCTCACTCATCCCCTGGAGGGCAGGCTGCGTGATGCTGGCGCGCGTGACCCCGCCTCCGTGACGCTCGCCCGCAGGCGCTGGAGCGCCGAGGCAGCTGAAGGTGCGGAGGAGGACGGGTGGAGGAGCCGTCCCCGGGACGCGCAGCCGCCAGCTCGCGCGCCACCTCGACCACACCGCCGGTGTGCTACTTCGAGTGGTGCCTGTTCGAGTACGAGCGGCGGGCGACCACGCCGCGCCGGCTACCCACGCGTCTGCGGTCGTACGAGCGCTACTTCAAGAGCCGCTACGCGGCGAACGACCACGGCGGGCTGCCGCCCCTGGGTGCTGTTCCTGTTCGAGTCGGAGCGGGCCGAGGCTGGGTTCCTCCATGTCGCCTCCTTCCTGCCCGACGTGCTGCTGGCGAGCACGACCACGGCCGTGCTCGAGGAGCGCGGCGCCCTGGAACAGGCTTGGCGCCTGCCACCTCCCCATGCACCGCGACGCCGGTTCCTGGCCGACCTGCGAATCGTGGCAACGTGTCCCACCGACCCGTAGCGAGCGTTTCATGTAGGGGGTCCGCCCGCCACGGCCTGTGCCCCAGCCCCATGGAATGCGCCTGTACTTGCTGCACATTCGCCGTCCCGATGGGGCAGTTCTACCAACGTTGTTCTTGTTACCACCCTTGTCTGGCCCCCCAGCGCCAGCAGTGCCCAAATGGTGCAGAACTCCCGAGCCGCCTGCGACAGGCCGAAGCCGAGGATCACGGCGGCGGTGGGCCATCGGGAGGCGGGCCGGAGGCTGTCAGGCACGCTGTACGCTATGAGTAGGTGCCGACTTTGCTGCCTCCAGTTTGCAGGCGGGGCGGTCTGCCATGGCAATACCGACGTAGCCGGTATGGTCTATCGATTCACGGAGCAGTGCGATGGATTGGCGAGAAGCGGTCGAGGTGCTGAGGGCTCCCCTGCTCTACGGGGGCGGACGGCACTACATCCATGCGATGTACCACTTCGATTGGGACAGCTTTCCATGGTACTTGTACGCACACAGTTACCAGTCCGCTGCAGACTTCCTCGTATCCAATCTCGATGAGGTTGATAAGAATGCTCACTACGCCATTATGTTTCTGTATCGACACTCCCTTGAGATTAAGCTCAAGGAGCACATCTTTAAGCTGGACCAGTATCTCGATAGCGATAACCCTGGAAACTTGAAAGACCATAACCTTGCTACTCTTTGGGGTGAGTATCAGTCTAAAAGGAGCACTGTTGTTGATCTCTTCGGGCTGAGTGACGAGGGGGAATTCGACCACGATGATCCGGTGATCGAACGACTTCGCGAGCTTGGGATGCTTGACGAGAAATCCACGGGCCTGCGCTATCCTCTCGGTCGAGACCGGTCTTCCTCCATGCAGCAGGTCTTGGGCGAGGACGTAGTGGCGGTCGTGGACTTGGTTCGAGTCGGCACGATGGTCGAAGCCATGACCACGGTTCTCGACGCGACTGGCGATTGGCTCGAGTCCTACGCGGAGGCTGCGGGGTGAGTCGTCGCACTAGCTCGAGCCAGTCCTCTACAGGCATGCCTAGCCTCGCAAGCCTCCACTTTCGGTTTGCACGCTAGCATGGAATGGCGTGGGAGCGAGCGGACATGACGACGATTACCGAGGCGAAGCTGCTGACCGCCGCCGACCTGCTCAGGCTCGATGGCGAGGGCGTGCGCGGCGAACTGATCCGGGGGGTGCTCTGCGAGACCATGGCGGCAGGACAGGAACACGGCGAGATCGCGATGAGGCTTGGGGCTGCGTTGCTCGGCTTCATCGAGCCGCGCGGGCTCGGTCGCGTGATGGGCTCGGGTTCGGGCGTCTGGCTGGACCGCGACCCCGACACGGTGCGCGAGCCGGATGTAGCGTTCTTCGCGGTAGGGACGATTCCCCTGGATGCGCGCGTCACGGGCTACGCGGAGGTGGCTCCTGATCTCGTGGTCGAGATCGTCTCGCCGAGTGACAGTCGCCGCGAAGTGCACGACAAGGCTCATATGTGGCTGAACCACGGCGTGCGCCTCGTCTGGGTCGTGCAACCGGAGACGCGCACCGTCGATGTGTACCGGCCCGACGGAGAGATCGCGACGCTCGGCGAGCAGGACGCGCTCGACGGGCAGGACGTGCTCTCGGGCTTCACCTGCGAAGTGAGCGCGATCTTTCCGCGCCGCGGGGGACGAGGTTGAGTTCCGCTACGCTGACAGCGGCTCCGACCCCACAACCGCCGCGCGCGCCGTCGACGGCCTCCTGGACGAGGGGGCCAATGCGATTCTGGGGGCGGCAGCCTCGGGCGTCTCTCAGGCCTTCATCCAGAAGCTCTATGAGGGCCGCGTGCCGCAGTGCTCGCCCTCCAACACCTCACCCAGTTTCAGCACCCAGCAGAACGCCGCCTACTACTTCCGCACCGTCTCCTCCGACACGGCCGTCGCTCCCCTGATGGCCGATGTGATCGTGGGGCGTGGCGCCACGCGCGTCTTCATCCTCTCCCGCGACGACGACTACGGCCGCTCCCTCGCCAACTTGCTGTCCGAGACGCTCACAGGGCACGGCACCGCAGCGGAGGTGGTCATCTTCAACCCGCGCAAGGGCGGCTTCGAAGCGGAGGTCGAGGCCGTCGCCCGCTACCGCCCGGACGCGGTCGTGCTGATCGCCTTCGAGGAGGGGGTGCGGCTCCTGCGCGGCCTGCTCGCGGCGGGCTTCAGCGCCGATGCGCTCTACGGCTCCGACGGGGTCTACCTGCCGGACCTGCCTGGAGCGGTCGATGAGACGAAGCCCCGGGTTCTCGACGGGATGACGCTCTTCAACACGGGCGCGCCGCAGAGCAACGCCTACGCCGCCTTTCGCGAGCGGCTGCGAGCAGCGAGCGGCGAGGAAGGCGGACTCGCCTGGGGCGCACGGGCCTACGACTGCGCCGTGATCCTCGCGCTCGTCGCGCGAGCTGCCGGGAGCGCGGACGGCGTGCCCTTCTTCGCCGCCGTGCTAGCGGTCACCAACGGCGGCGCGGAGTGCGAGACCTACGCGGATTGCGCGCGGCGCATCGACGCGGGCGAGGACGTCGCCTACGTGGGAAAGGCGGGTCCACTGCGCCTCGATGTGGCCGGCGACCCCACGGTCGCCATCTACAGCGTCAGCCGCTACGAGGGTGGCGAGCTCTTGGAGCAGTCGACCGAGACCTTCGAGCTCGCCCGGTGAGGGCCGGGACCGGGTGAGCCTGGGAAGGCTCCGGGGATGGGCGGGTGTGGCGGCGTTCGCGCTCATGGCCGTGGTAGCGCTGGCTTCGGTACCACGACCAGCAGCGGCGCAGGAGGGAGCCGGCCCCGCCATCGAGGCGCGCGTGGCCGCCCGGGCGCTCCCCGACGGTCGCGTCGAGGTCGTGCTGCAGGCGCGGCAGGGGGCCGAGGAGGGCGTTGACGTGCTCGTCTGCCACCCGCGGCTCGTGCAGACGGCTCTGGACCTGGTGGAGTCTCCCACCATCGTATGGGCAGAGACGGAGCTATCGGTCCTCCAATCCCCACCAAACGCTGCGGTACTCGTGGGCAGTGAGTTTGCCCTCTGGCCGCGTCGTGGCACGCCGAACGCGTCGGGGCGAGGCATCCTTCGTACGGGAGGGTGCCTCGCGCAGCGCCCTCCTCGACTCTTAGCCCCTGAGCAACTCCGTCGAGTGCTTGGCGCGAGGCCGACCAGTGGACCGTCATCGACGGGCGTCGAGAGCGCCGGCCGATACCTCCGGGGCGCGATGCAGGAACAGCCTGCGCAAGCTGCCCGACGCCGTGCCCCACGTCTGACCAAGCCCCGGCTTGGCGCTGCTGAAGGGCTGCTTGGCGTTCATATTGTCGGCCCACGAGAAAATCGTGACAGTGCTGCTTTGGCCGACCCATGTGGAGCCTCAGTGGACGGCGACGGGGATGTGCGCCGAGCGCGCGCCGGCGCGAATCTCGAAGATGGCCCCGCCCGGCGTGTGTTTAGCCATATATGTGAACGCCCCTCGCCCATCACGGTACGGTTCCTCATCCACGATCTGGCCGACCCCCGCATGAAGGCGGACGCCAACCTCCATGCCCCCAACCAAAATGCCCTCCGCATCAACGACGTGGTACGTGATGCGGGTCGCACTGAGACGCTCCACGCGCTCGGGTGCATCGTGTTCGATGTCACGCGGCACGCGCACGTAGCCCTCCATAGTGACCAAGAGGTTCGCCGCCCGGATGTGGAACACGACGTCCCCCGGCGTTGAGGCCGCCTCGTAAACGAACGCAGCCTTCCCCCCCGCGTCTGTCTCGACCACGCGACCACCCACAATCCGGCCACCCCCTTCGAGATCAATTGATACCCGACTCCCCGCAATAGGGTTGCCCGCGTCGTCCGTCACCGTGCAGACGAAGGTTCCTTCCCGCAGGGGCGCCAGCGCTGCGGCGTCGGTGGCCTCGACAGCGAGCGCTGCCTTGTAACGGGTGAGGCGAACATCGTCCACCGCGACGATGTCCGCCACCAAAGCATCCCCGACTTCCTCTAGCAATGCCTGCTCGAATGCCTCCAGCACCCCGCGTGCACCGCCAGCAAGCACCTCCTCTTCGATGTGGAAGATGAAGTGGTCAGACTCCAAATCCGGCATCTCGTAGGTGTAGAGCACGTTCACGCGGAGGCCGTCGTGCTGCGCGTACAGGTCTGCGATGGCGCGGTCAAACGCCTCAAGAAAGGGTCTGGCATGCCGGGCATCATTCACCGTTAGGCCTCCTGCAAGTCCGAGTGTAGCAGCGGGTAGTCAGCATTCGGACGCCTGCAAGCGGTCGCCCGGCGCGGTGGCCCGTCCATGAGTTCGCGCCACCGCGTACCTGAGTGACATCAGACTGTGGCTACCAGAAATCCCGTCGCCCAGGCTTACACGGGGAGCGACTATGGCGTGAACTAACACAAGGAAAGAGGCGGCGAATGGGGAGCGGTTCGAGAGGCAGAAGCTGGCGCGAGGAGATCCCTCACCAACCGATCGCAGGCCCACTTACGGTCTCCGGCAAATGCATCCACTGAGGCGTGATTAGGACCTCGCTACCCTGACGCCTCTCGCGTGCCGAATAGCGAAGCGAGAAAGGATGGATCGCCGCCCATCCCTCATATAGGTCGCGGATCTCTGAACAGTCGTCGTAGGTCAGAACCCATGCTGCATCCCCTAGATCCCTGAGCGTCTCAGCGAGGCGTGCGTGGTAGTCAGGGTCGAGCCCGTTGAGGTATAGCAGCGGCCCTTTCCTGAAGTAAGGAGGGTCCACGAAGAAGAGCGTCGACTCGTGGTCGAGTGCCTCGATGAATTCGATCCCATCAAGGTTGGACACGAATATGCGGTCGTGGTCCTCCGCGATCCGTTCGAGGCGCTGCTTCAGCGTGTCTTTGTTGAAACGGGCGTCAATCTTCCAGCGCCCCTTCTGATCGATGCCACCGATAACGCCGCCATTCTGGATAATCCCTGACCGGTTGCAGCGATTCAGGTAGAAGGCCGCAAAGCCTCTGTTGAGGCGGGATGCCTCTGTGTCTAGGTATACGGTTCGCCAGCGCTTCCACTCGTCGACCGAGATGGGGGATGTGTCAAGGAGTTCGAGGAACGCCTCGTTGTCGTGCACCGACGAGGACCAGAAGGCGTGAACCGCAGAGTCGAGGTCGTTGATGTGAATCTGGTGAGTCTCCCGCTGGAAGAGGAGTGTGAGTGAGGCACCGGCCCCTCCGGCAAACGGCTCGGCCACGGCATGACCGCTGAGGCCGTTCAAGCTTCTAATCTTGCGCAGGATGTCCGTCAGTGCAGCCTTGCCGCCGGGGTAGCGAAGCGGGCTGGCGTGTTTCATGACGTAGCCCCGCCGGAAGCCGCTACAGCACTAGCGTCTTCGTCCCCAGACATTGCGGACGCTGTCCATGCCGCACAGTCTTGGGCGAGTTCGGCATCAAGTGCACCCAGATAGCGCGCGATGCGCAACCGGTCAAAGAAGATGCGCCTCTCCCCAACACAGATCTCAAACCAGCGGTCCTCCTCAACCTGCCTAGGGACAAAGAAGGCAAGCAGGGGCGCCATCGCCGGATTCTCCGTCAGCCAGACGTTGCAGAAGTCAACTGGCTGGAGCTCATCTAGCTTGGCACGCCAGTCCATTCCGGCTGCACATTGGCCAAACACGCTAATTTGATTTCGGCGCCCGTCCCCGAACGGCACCCACGCCACCAAGTCGAGCTTCGCATCCTTTACGCGGGCCGTCTTCGGTCTGGATACCTTGCATCCCAACCCTTCGCCCATGGCTTGGCACAGGTCGTTAAGGGCTTCGCGAAAGGCCTTCGAACCCCCGCGCCGGGGAAAGCCAAAGTCGTAAGAGTGCACCCTCTCCAGTCCGCCGAGGTACTCAACGAGCGCTGTCCTGCTGATGCGCTCAAAGAGAGAAGCGCCGCTCTCCGGCGCCGGCTTGTGCGTCGGGCCAAAGTAGGTAAGCGCCGTCAGGAAGAGGTACGGCGAGGCTTGAGCATCAGCGCGAGCGCGCAGGACGCTGTCTATGGAGAACGGGTAGCGCTCCCCAAGGTATCCCTCACGCCAAGCCAACAGGTCGAAGGCTGCTTCAGCGATCGGTTCAAGCTTCTCATCCTCCTGCTCTACCATTTCGTCGAGCGGCTCGTCATCGATTCCCTCGGGAAAAGGAACGCCATCAATGGACCCCGCTCTTCCAAGTGCTGCGATGAGGTCCTGCTGTGAACGAATGGGCCTCGGGCTTGCTGCCGCGCCCAGCTCAAGCCAGTCCGCAAGCACAGTGGGATCCGAGGCAGCTGGTGGAACTTCGAAGGACACCATTCGAGACTAGGCCTTCCGCCCCTGCCCCCTGGTTCGGCTATTCGCGATTCGGCGCATGTCGTCATCAAGAGCTCGCGTGATAGCCGTGATCTCTTCCATTTCCCTCAGCAAATCCCTTTCCCCAGCGAACCCAGTCACCACCTTCCCGCGGGCATCCTGAAGGGAGTGCTTTGCAACCAGCAATGACTCCCGAAAGAGCGCCGTGTCACCACGCGCAATGTCGACAGCATCAGTGATGCCATAGCCAGCGCGGAGAGCATCAATACCCTTCTTCGACTGAAGAGCCTGGTCAAGCCGACGAAGGTCGGGATTCTGGCTCTTGACGACGGCGGGTTTGTTCTGTCTCTTGTCTCCCCAGAGCCAGATGCACAGCTCGCCGAAGTGCTTCAGCCTTCTCTTGGGTATGGGTGCAGCCCGCGGCGGGTCGAGGTCGGCAATGCGGGTAAACTCACGTATCCCTTGGTAGTCGAGACCGGTGTAGAGGTGGGAGAACGAGAAGTGCTTGCGAGTCCGCCACTCGCGATCGTACAGCCCCTCGTCTTCTACTTGCTTTAGTGCCATGTAGGCTCTGTACAGGCGAGCGACTGTCGAATGGTAGTCGCCAATGGTGCGCGCTATCTCCTCAAGGGCAGCGCCGACTTCGTTTCTCACCCAGGCGATGTACTCCGCCTTGGCGAAGGAGGTCCAGGCCTGCGGCCCGTTGACATGCTTGAAGCCGACATATTGCCAAATCGTTTCGCGCTCGCAGCGGATGACCGGAAGGTGTCCAAGCTCTGCAACAAGCTCGTCGGAAACCTCGGGGAGGCTCGTGACCTTCAGCCACTCCCGAAGCTGCGGTTCACGAAGCAGCCGCACGGCTGCGAGTCTACGATTGCCCTCGATGACTACGAGCCTGCCTTCCTCCTGAGCGACGAAGAGGGGCTCGTGCGGGAAGAAGCCGTTTTGCGCCACCGATAGGGCTACTTCGTCGACTGAATACTCTTCCCACAGGATCTTGAGAATCTGCTCTTGGTCGAGGTTCTCGCCCACCTGCTGAATGCGAGGATTTCTCGCGTCGAGGTACAGCTCGTTCACTGGCAGGTTCACGGGGCTGAACTCTTGCCGGTCGTCCGCTGTAGCGTGGTTGGGCGAACTCGCCATGACGCCCTTCCTTCCAGGAGCTGCTGTGCGATTCTAGCGCGTCACTGCGTCCCCACGCCCGTCGCGACGTCTATGGCCCGATGGGGAACGGGTGGCATTACCATGCGCTGATGCCACGACCGGTGTGTCGCGTTTAACAATGGTCCCCTTCTGAGGGGCGCATCATCACCACGAACGCCATCGTCGCTGCCGTCTGGTGCGGGGTCGTTCCTAGCTTCGCCAGCGGCGCCTAGAGTCCCGAGTTGGGAATCGCTTGCCGAGGACTAGGACAGCATTCATCCTCACCACAGGTTCCGGACCTCCATCCTCAGTTCCAGGTGTCCCACATGCCTTGCAGGGCCGTAGCGAACGCCCGCCCCTGCTCCACTTTCCATTGCTCACGCCCTGGCCCGAACAGAGGCACCTGACCACTCTGAGACTGGAGGGCCTTGAGCTTCACGCCCTTGAGCCAAGTCAGGACACCCGTGTAGGTCGGCGCTAGTTTCGGTGCAAAGAGTTCGTTGGGAGCGTTGTAGAGCAGGCACTCCACGAAGTAGGAGGGCGCGTCCTCTTTGGTGAGCGCGCCCCTGCTAACAAGCTCGTTTCGGGCTACCTTGAACATGCGGATGGTCTTCTTGAACCGCTTGTTCGTGCCGCGTTCCTTCCTCACTCCTCGTCGGTGGTGCTGCTGCGGATAGCTCACGATCCAGCGTCTCTCGTCTGGAAGATAGAGGCCGACCCCCTCCTTGTAGCTCAGGGTAACCACGAGATCGGCGTCGGCCTGCAGCCTGCCCTTCTTCAGCTTCAGGGTCTTACGACCGCTCGTCACGTCGTCCCCGAAGCGGACCCTGACGGCCTTCATTGCATGCCGCCGGAATGAATGCCACTGCTTGTAGGCGGTCTTGTGAGAAGCGTCGCTTGCCAGATCCCTTCCGGTAAGGGCGGCCACGGAAGGGTGGAGCTTGTGGGCCAACCGGACTACCACATCGACGTCGCTATCCCTGGAGAGATTTGTACCATTCTTGTAAGAGCCCTGCAGGAAGACTTCATATTGGGTCTCCGCCGGCCACTCGTGGGCTGCCAGGGCCTCACGAATGGTCAGGTGCGCCTGCTTTGAAGCCTTCGCTGATCTGGGATGGCTCCACTGAGCTAGCGTCGATTCAGGTATGGGCATGTCATCCCTCTGCTACAGCCATCGCCGCTCCGGGGTCGTTTCGACTGTCAAGAGCCAGCGCACCTAGTCCTTGAGGGTGAGCGAGAGAGTCCGTTCAGGAAAGCCATCAAGGAGCCCCTGTGAGCGTGTTGCCTTGCTAGGTCCCAGGTGCCAACCTCCAAACTTCAGCGCTCCGGCCTCCTGCTCGAGAGTTGGATGCCACGTTGCGCTGTACGGAGGGGCAGTGCGTGTAGAATCGTCGCATGGGCAACAAGACTGACCCGGCACACATTCGCAGCATAGACACGTGGGAGTCTGGTGGCGGCATCGAGCTCGACATCGTCGAGCTTGTTGGTGGGATGACGCTCGTCGTTGCGGACGAAACGGTGGCCATCTACCCGTCCGTAGACGAATTCTGGGCCGAAGCCGAGGATGGTTACGAGAGCCACAGAACCACGACGTTACTGCGTGAGACCGGGCAGCCATTCGCACTAACAGGGTCCGCCTGAGAGTGGATTTCCTTCCTGCCCGCGACTTGGTGCCGGCGGCCTGTTGACAGTAAAGCCAGAAAGAGCGGACAGCGCAGCGCACGTGGCCGAGTGGTCTGCACCTTCTCCTACAGCGTGGTGATGGCGGCGCGCAACCGAGACATGGAAGCCTACCGCCAGCATCCCTAAAATCGCCGGGCCATGAAATACGCATCGAGCCTACGTGCCCTCAACCTCTCTGCCGATGCTGGCGGATCCAAGCGGAGCGTGGAGGACGACGGATTCCGCGTACTAGCTCTGGTCGAGCAGGACCAGCCAGCACCGAGTCTTCGGCAAACCGGGGTGGCGATCCAGGTTCCGACGAGATGACACTAACCGCAGGGTCGCTGTTTAGCGGTATGGGCGGCTTCACGTCTGGGCTCCGGGCGGCTGGCTTCGATCTGCTATGGGCGAACGACAATGACCCTCATGCCTGCGCTGCCTTCCGTCTCAACTTTCCTGGCCTGCCGGTCTTCGAGAAGGACGTCAGGGATTTCTCCGTGGAGGGTGACGGCCTGGCGCCTGTCGACGTGCTCGCGGCGGCGTTCCCCTGCCAGAGCTTCTCGCAAGCGGGGGATCGCAGGGGGTTCGACGATCCGCGCGGAGCACTGTTCTTCGAGATCCCCAGGCTCCTCCAGGGATGGGCCGAGGAGCAGCGCCCCAAGATCGTGATCCTCGAGAATGTCCCGCACTTGGCCCAGGGGGCCGACGGTGCATGGTTCGATACGGTCCGCAAGGAGTTGCGGCGCGCGGGGTATTGGTTCCGCGAGTCGTCGTGCTGGACGGTGAACGTGAAGGACGCCACGGAACTGCCGCAAGACCGAGAGCGGCTGTTCATGGTCGCCGCGTCGCGCCACCACTTTACGTACAATCCCTTCGAGCCCCCCGTAGCTACCGCGGAGGGAAGGCTCCCATTGAAGCAGATCGTGGATCGCAGCACGCCCGCGGATACGGCTGCGTATCTGCCGGCGGACAATCGGTACTACCGGATGATCGAGCGTGAGATGAAACAAGGCGAGTCGCTGGACAACATCTACCAGTTGCGGCGCTCGTACGTGCGCGAAAAGAAGGGCGGGCTGTGCCCGACCCTCACCGCGAATATGGGCATCGGCGGCCACAACGTGCCCTTCGTCCGCGACGAGTGGGGCATCAGGCGGCTGAGCGTGAGGGAGGTCGGCATGCTCCAGGGGTTCGGCGACGTGGACTTCCCGCCCGACATGCCGGAGGCAGAGCAATACCGCTTACTTGGCAACGCCGTGTGCGTCGAACTCGCTCGCCTTGTGGGTGAGGCGTGCGCGGCTGCCTTGGGGGAGCAAGACAGTGAGTAGCGGCGAGCTAGGCTGGCACTTCCCGCCCACCGGAGGCGGGGTCGCGATGGGCTACAACGACCCCGGCATCGCCCACTTCGGCGGAGCGCGGGAGCAGAGCCTCGCACGGGAGACGATCCAGAACTCACTAGATGCGGCAGCGAGCATCGGTACGCCGGTGGATGTCGCATTCGAATTGCAGGTTCGCGAGGATGACTGGTTCGCCAAGCGCGAACTTGCGGCCACAATTCAGCGTTGCCTGACGGAGGCCAAGGCGCGGCAGGACGATAAGGCGTCTCAAGCCTTCGAAGAGGCGGCTCAACTCCTTGGCAAGACGCGCCTGACCTTCCTGCGCGTCGCTGACTGGCACACGACAGGGCTGCGTGGCGAGAAATGGGACGCACTCCTAAAGCGCCCGGGGGTGAGCGTCCACGACCAGCGCGGGGCTGGCGGCTCGTGGGGTATTGGGAAGAACGCCCCGTTCACGCTCTCGCCGCTCCGCACCGTCTTCTACTGGACCCGCTTCGAAGAGAACGGCAGGGCACACGAGCGGTTTCAGGGCAAGGCTGTCTTGATGGCCCACGAGTCCGGCGGGGAGGAACGGCAAAGCACCGGGTTCTTCGGCCTCGTAGATGGTTGTCGCGCTGTTGACGGCGAAACCATCCCATCCGCCGTCCGAGGCGTGGAGAGCGGCGGCGGCCAGCGCTCGGGCACCTCGCTATGGATCGCTGGATTTCGGGAGCAGGACGGCTGGCAGGAGCGCATCGCCCGGCGCGTAGCGGCGTCCTTCTTCGGTGCCATCCGGGATGGAACCCTCACAGTCACCATCGAGCCCAGCGAGGGCATGCAAGCCCGCGAGTTGATCGACATCAAGGCCGACAACCTCGAGGAGTGGTTCGACTACCTGCAGCAGGGCAGCGATGCCGCGCAGGACGATGAGGACGACGATATCGACGATGCGCACCGCTTCTGGGAGCTGCTCCAGGGGGAGCCAACCGCTGAGCGGCAAGACCACGACCTTGGCCACTGCCGTCTCTGGGTCACGGTGAGTGACGACGCTGCGCTGCCGAGCAAGGTCGGATTGATGCGCAAGACGGGCATGCTGATCACTACGCGGCAGCCGGGCCTGATCCGGTTCCGGGGCATGCGCGACTTCATCGCCATCTGCCGCTTCGAAGGTGACGAAGGCAACGAACTGCTCAGGAAGATGGAGAACCCGCGCCACGATCAGTTCGAGCCTGAGCGAATCGAGAACGACCCGAAGGAAGAGCAGCGCGGGCGCGCCGCACTCAAGCGCATCAGCGATTGGATCCGCGAGGAGATTCGCAAGGTGGCTGCGCCAGATGTCCCCATGGAGGCGGCACGGCTGTCGGAACTGGATCGGCTCCTCCCGGACGTTGCGCCCGAAGAGCCCTTCGGTGGCGACTCGGGGGACGGCGACGAGCGCGAGCCTTCGTTCGGGGCCGCCCCCGTTGTGAAGCTCAAGCCCCGTCGCCGACCACCCGCGCCGGTACCGCCAGATCCCGTTGAGTACGACGATGGGGATCCCGGCGAAGATACGGAGCTCACAGCGACCACCAACCGTGAGGGCAGTGTGGCGGAGCCCGAGAGCGTGTACAGCACTTCGCACACTTCGCAGAAGCGAAAGCGCCTCTTGATCGACGATGTCCGGCTCGTGCCCGTTCAGGGCGGTGCCAACCGCTTCCGTGTCAGCTTCCGCGCCAGGGAGTCGGGGGTGGCGGATATCGTTCTGGCCGAGGCCGGCGACTCGACACTCGTTTCCCGCGACGATGTCCGAGCTTCGCAGGACGGCGTGACGTTTCCATTGACCGGTGTCGAGCTACGGCCCGCCGACCGCGTCGAGTTCGAGATCACGGCCGGTTCGCCGCTCGGTGAGCGCGCGTGGGTCGTATCGGCAGTCGTGCCGGAGATGCCGTGAGATACGACCCAAACAAGGCGTACCTGTACCCCGTCCTCCGTCCAGGCAGCACGGACTACCCGCGCGCTGAGTTCCAGGCGGAGCCGGACCCCGAGCGCATCGAGCACACTACGGCGGTGCGCATCAGCGCCGAGTTTAACCTCAGCGACCCTGACCTGCTGCGCCTCATTGAGGAGGGGGCAGCGCAGTACGTGCTGCTCGTCCGCGCCGCCGCCACCCACCACCGCTCCTCGCACCACTCCAGCGAGCCGGCGGTCGAGGTGCCATTTGAGAGCGGACGACTCTCCGGCCGCACCGAGATCCGCGGGTTGCTCGTCGCCGTCCGCGACATGCCGGAGTTCCGCGCTGAGGGGTGGCACGGTGACTATGCCGGCATGACCTTCGACCTGCACGCAGGCGATGTACTCGCTGAGGACGAGCCCCGCGAGTACTTCATCGACAACGCGGAGGAGGCGCCTGTCGGCTCGATCTTCCAGGTTCAACCGCACGCCCCGCTGCTGGATGGAACGTGGAACTGCGACCTCGCCGGCGATCGCGTGGCGCTGCGCATGTCCGAGGGCGACTACCGTCGGTTCATGGACGCCCGCAGCCGGGTAAACGGCAGTCCGGACGCGATGTACGTCATGAACGCCGTCTACCTGCCCGCCCTCGTCCACGTGCTGCAGGAGGCCGACCACGGCGAGGAGGACTACGGCGACTATCGCTGGTACCGCTCGCTCGACGCGCGCCTCGCGGAGTGCGAGCGTCCCTTGCTCGGGGACGGGCGCGACCGGCTGGACGATGCGCAACGGCTGCTCGACCAGCCATTCGCCCATCTCCCACTGCTGGCCGGTGACGCATGACGCGGGTCCACTACTTCACGCAAGCGGTGGTCGAGGAGCTGCGCGCCGCCGTGCCGGGGCACCTCGACTGGTACTACGAGGCGGGGAGAAAGGGCCTGCCCATTCCACAGCCTCCGGAGGCGTGGCGCGAGGCGACGATCGAGGTCGAGCCGCTCGCACCGCTGTTGCAGCCCGGAATCAAGCACGATCCGCAGAACGCGCTCGCCTTCTACGAAGCCCTGCGGCAGTTGACGCCACAACAGGCCTCGGACGAGCGTTTCTGGGCGTACGTCAGCCACATCCAATGCGCCGACTACATCCGCGAACGGTGGCTCGCCAAGCAGCCGGACGACCGGGAGCAGGCCTCGGCCCGAGCGCGCAATCACTTCTTTGCCCGCGACGCCCGCGCACTCATCCGCGACCACGGGGTGTCGCGGCTGTGGTGGCTGGGCCGCATCGCTTCAGAGGCGTACCCCGAAGACCCAGCGCTGTTCCTCGAGATCGTGCTGCACCGCCAGGACGTCCGCTCCGCGTTGATCGAGCGCCCGTCCGTGTCCATGAACCGCGATGTGCTGCGCGGCATCTTCTTCGTGATGCGCGACCAGTGGGAAGGCGACAAGGCACTCTTCAAGCGCGAGACATTCCGCGCTTGGATGGTAGCTCTCAACCGTCGCGGTGGCGTCGTGCTGCTGGACGCGCTGCCGCCTGAGCCCCTCGACCGTCTGCTGCGGGAGGAGGCCGACCGAGTACTGGAGGCGGTGTGACCGACAACCTGAGCCCCGAGGACCGCTCACGCTGCATGTCGAACATCCGCTCACAGGGCATGAAGCCGGAGCGTGCCGTGCGGTCGATCGTGCACCGCGCGGGGTATCGGTTCCGGCTCCATCAGCGCGAACTTCCCGGCAAGCCCGATTTGGTGCTCCCCCGCCACGGCGCGGTCATCTTTGTCAACGGCTGCTTCTGGCACTGGCACCCTAATCCCGCATGTCCGATTGCTGGCCTGCCCAAGTCCAACTTGGATTACTGGCAGCCGAAGCTCGCGCGGACCCGCGATCGCGATCGCGAGCATGAGGCAGCGCTCATTGACCTTGGCTGGCGGGTGCTCACGGTCTGGGAGTGCGAGCTCCGCGACCTCGAAGGAATATCCCAGACCATCCTCGCATTCATCGAGCCTGCCCGGGAGACTGAGCGCTCCGTGCGACTCGGCGGGGACCAGGAGGTGCCACGAGGGACATTGAAGCGGCCCACAGGAAGAGTTCCGCAGACAGCGACCTAGCTCTCGCTACGGCCATTGCAACCGCGGTGTCTCGACGGAGTACGGCTGGAAGGCGAGCGTGGTTAGCACCTATGGCTTGGGCAAGCTGACTCCCGGAGAATGGACTGGAGTGACGGGCAGGCTGGCGTCCTCTTATGGTACCGGCGGTCACCCCCGGGTCATCAACTGCTGTCCCAGGTCGCGGTGACAGTTTCGAGCCGTCTTGTTGCCAGGAGGGGTGAATGCGGGAACTGATATCGCTGTCCGTAGCGAATGCCTGGGACGCAATGCGGAACGAAGATCCGGTGGGAGCCTTCGAGTGGCTAGCGAACGTCCCCGAAGGCGATGAGGAGATCCTCAGGTCACAGGTCCACTACGCCCTCGGTAAGCGCGCCATGTCCGAGGGGCGCTGGCCGGTGGCAGAGGAGCAATTTGGTCAAGCTTCCAGGCTCGCTTCCATGCCCACCGCGCAAGTGCGGGTGGGCCTGCTCCGAAAGCGGTCGCCACTCCTCAGCAGTGCTACCTGGATGAAGCTGAGGACTACAGTCGACCCCCCTGACCGGCTGCCTCACGACGGTGCAGCTCCACTGGCGTCAATTTGGGCGTGTGGCGCCTACTACGCTTGGCACAAGAGGGGCGCTCCATGGAGTCGCTTTGTGAGAATGGCAAAGAAACCGAGCGACGACCATGAGGACCGAGCAGCACTCACGAAACTAGGAGCTGGCTTCATGTGCAGGTACATCCTTGAGGAAACGCCACTACTCAGGGAGGTGGATGCGGTCGTGCCCGTTCCGGCGGACCCCCAGCGGTACTCCGAGCGCCTCTTCAGCCTGCCGGATGAGCTCGCCAGCGCCATTCAGAGCCAATTGGCAGTCCCTCAAGTTCGCAAGGCGCTTCGTCATACAGGAACAGGGGTCGAGCTGAGGGGTCTGTCCTGGAGCGAGCGCCGGCGCGCCGTTCGCGAACTCCTAGAGATAGGGGAATACGACTCCGAACGATGGCCTTCAGTGCTTGTGGTCGACGATGTGATTACGTCCGGAGCGACGATGAAGGAGTGTGCTCGGCTCTTACTCGCTGGGGGAGCCAAGGCGGTGCATGGAGTCGCCCTAGCGCACACGGAAGGCTAGGAAGCTGGAGTCGCGACAGCGGCTTCGTCGCGCAGGGCACCCTTGACAACCATTTGTACGGCTGTGGTTGCTACCAGGCCACTCGCGCCAGCACCAGATGCCCGGAGCGCCTTGGCCACGGCACGAAGTGTTCCCCCGTACGTGGACACATCGTCAACGATGAGTATCCGCTGATACCGACGTCCGCGCCGTTCCACCGAGAGGAGGGACTCGTAGCGCCTCAAGAAGGACGCGTAGGTCCCATCGTTTGCCATGTGCCGTCGCTTTGAAATAGGGCCCGTAAGCGTGACCAGTTCAACCACGGGGCAGTCAAGAAGGTCCGAGAGCTCCTTGGCCAGTGCCCTCGTCCGGTGAAGCTCACCCATTGAGGCCTTGTCAGGAGAGAGCGGCACAGGAACGATCGCGTCAAACTGAACCAGGTCGCGCCCTCGGAGAGCCTCCGCGATCCCTAGGCTGAAGGGGAATGCAAGCACCGAGTTGCCAAGTTTGAAGTCGGTAATGAGGTCGGTGACTTCGAGAATAGACCCTCTCAGGCGATGTTTTGCCAAGTAACATCGCGCCGGCCGTGCCCAGTAAGCGGGGACGAGTGCCGTGAGCTCTGAGCCGCGCAGCTTAGGGAGCACCTCCAGCGCCCCCTCATCGATCGTGGCGTAGGCACCCCACTGTCTACAGAGACCGCATCTCCTGTCTGCGCAGCTTTCTCGGCTTCCGAATAGGTCGCAGTCTCCGGACTCCCATGGCTCCGGCCAGACGAAGACCTGTCGGTACCGAGGCGAGACAACCTGCGCCACCCTGCGTGCAGCCTCAGGGTCAACGACTGGCCGCTCCAAGTCGTAGGTGTCGACATGGAGGGAGACGGTTTCGGTGTCAAAGTCGATGGAGTCGATCCTGCCCTTGACATAGACGCTGTCCGCGAAGCGCTGTCGTCCGCGAAAGAAGACCCACACTTCGTCGCCACGGTTGGCGGCGTCGAGATACCGCTTCCAACCCAGGGCAAGGCGGCCCCTCTCATCCATGCGTTCCTTGATCTTTGCTGGACTGAAACCGTCGTAGCCGCTGTGAATCTTGTAGAGGAACCTCAAAGCGTCACCACTTCATCGAAGTCCGACAGCACGCGGTCAGCCTCTGGATCCTCCTCACCGTAGCCCCAGGATGCCCAAGCGAATCTGGCTTCGGCCCGGTGCGCAGCAAATCGATCAGTCGCCATGTCGCCGACGTACCACGGGCGGGAGCCTAGTTTCTGTGCGGAGCGGCGGATGCGCGGTGCCTTTGAGCCAGAGGACCAAGGCAGAACGAGTTCGAAATACTCCGATAGCGACTTGGCTGCGAGCATTGGCTCTGCCATCCACCCCGGCAGGTTGGTTACGACTGCCGTCCTCACACCAGTAGCAGTCATCTGCTTGAGCACTTCCTCGACAGGACCATAGAGAGCGAGGTCTTTGGCATGGGTTTCTGCAAGTCTCTGGAAGTCTGCCTCGTGCCCTTCCTTGCGCAACATGCTTGCGATGTTCTTCCCCGCACGCAGTTGACTCGCAAGACCCTCCGGCTCGACGCCGAGTAGCCGCGCGTACCAAGGCCAACTGTCCCAAACGGTGCCATCTAAGTCGAAGATGACAACCTTGCTATCCATGAGTCCCATTCGGCTCGATTCTTCTCGAGGTTGAAAACGGTGATGTCCGCGCCTTCTAGGTTTGCGACTGCCTCATTTCCATCAGTGGCTCCCGAAGAGTCGGGGGCAAAGGTGGAGATGGGCTTTCGTTGTTCGACCGCGAATCGAACGGCGTTCATCGCACCTCCGCTTCGGGCGGTTTGACTTACCAGGACTCCGGAGGAAAACGCAGCGATGAGTTTGTTGCGCTTCCGCAGCGTAAGTGCCGCTGCCCTTAGGCCAAACGCGAACTCGCTCACGAAGCATGCGTTGGGATACCGCAGTAGGTCGTCCCAGAGCTGCCTATTCTCTGGGGGAAAGGGCCTATCTAGCCCGCCTGGCATGACGCAGATCGTTGCGCCGCCGGACTCAAGAGCGGCACGGTGGCCGATCGAGTCGGCCCCTAGGGCAAACCCTGAAACGATTACGAAACCCTGGCCGGAGGCTCGTCGCGCGAACTCCGAGTGAAGCTCATCATATGGAGGCCTGATCTGTCGAGAGCCCACACACGCCACAGCGGTGTGAATGCCGAGTACGTCGGTGTTCCCGCGTACGAACAGGGCTGGGACTGCGTTGTTGCTCTCAAAAAGGTGTTGAGGGTATGAGCCACTCGGGTAGGTGACGATCCTGGCCTCGTGACGCATCGCGGCGAGTATCTGCCGAACGGCTCTGCCTCGGATAGTCGCGACGTCAGCGTCCGTCTGAGCGCGCAGCTGCGCATCAATCGATTGGCCGATCCTTCCGCGGAACGGGAGTCTCGCTGGATCGGCCACGACCTCAGTGCAAGACACGCCCGCGACGGCCAACTGCTTAAACTTCTGAGGGCCGAATCCCCGGATCGACTCAAGACGATAGAGCGCGGTCAGGTCGTCGACACTGATCCCAACAGCAGCAACCGCGGCTTCGGGGACTTGACGCTCGGCATCAGCTACATCGTTCGCCATATCTTCGTGCACTTGACTCTGCCCCACGCGACGTTGGGAAGCGTATGCGGAATGCCACTAGGTTGCCAGTTGGTCACCGGCCAGGTTCTAAGCCCGCCCCTCCATGCCAGTCGGAAAGCACTCGCTCTGCCGATCGGCGTCCGGCAAGCAGCGAGCTGCCTCGGGACGGCTGGAGGTGCACAGGCGTTGGTGCGAACGACGGCCGTCGGGCACGGAAGGTGACCTCCTTGGGACACAACAACAGCCCCACACCTGGACGTGCGACATGCAGGCGAGGCTAAACTCACTTGTAGGTGTTTCAGCGGCACCCCCCTCTTTGGACGTGGGTGCAGGTAGGAGCAGAGGGGCATGCCACTCGAGGAACTGAAGCAACTCATCGTGAGGGGCCTCGTTGAGTGGGCACTCTGGAAGGCGAGCGAAGCCTCGGGCTGGCTGCCCTACCGCACGGTGCCGATGGAGCAGCTTCTGAGCGATGCTGATAGTGACATGGGGGCTGTTGGTGAACGCGTGGACGCTTACTACAGGACTCACGCCATGGACATCGTGCGGGATGTTGAGGCCCAGATGGCCTCGTACGAGGTTGACGGCGAAGCTCTGGCCACACTGTCCGAGGCCTTGCGGGCCCACGAGTACGGGCTGTACAGGGCATCTTGCCGGGTGCTCCTGCCAGAACTTGAGCGGGTGATCCGCGAGGACTGGCTGGGAATCAAGGGCGTGCGGGTACTGAGCCAGAGGGCCCTCGCCACGAGAGCTAAGTCAAAACGGTCCCGCCTTGACGACCTCCCGGACGAGGCAGGGGACTTGCTTCTCTTCGGATGGATCCACACGTACGTCTTCGCGAGGTTTGATACTCATGCGACTAGCCTTATCCCGAATCGCCATGCGGCCGCACACGGGTGGGCTGTGTATGCTTCTGAGCAGGACAGCCTGAACACCATAGTCTGTGCCGACTATGTCTACCGCGCTGTCACCCTGCTGAAGGATCAGACGCGGCGACCGGAGGTCCGCACGGCGAGCCGGAGTCCGGGAGCGCGTGACGCATCGCCCCGACCCGCGCTGAGTCTGGACTCCGTCCCCGAAATGCCGGACTTCGACTCTGTCGAGACACCTGCTTCATGAAGTGCGGATCCACGCCCTCGACGAACTAGGCTCAGCCCGAGAATCCCGAGCGCGTGCTCCTCGATCAGTCGGGCATGGGTGGGTGCCTCGGGACACCGCTGCGACGGCTCCCTCACGCATCCGGCTTCATGGCCGCTCCTGCCAGTGGGCCCTCCTGATCGCGCTCCAGCGCCCATTCGAAGAGCGAGAGCGTCGGAGCCTAGCCCCGTCGACGGCCGCGAGGCGGCAGCGACTCCCTTCGGCGTGAGCCTATTCACGCGCCTGTCCACGAGGGCGCTCAGACGGCGCCCGCCGTCGCGCAACCGCAGCTCCGGCTCGACGACGGACGGACTGCACCTCGGCGTCCGTCCCGCGACCTGCCGGGCCTGCTGCAACGCCGACTCCACGGAGTCGACCGCGACGAACTTCCTCGCCAGTGCAGGCATCAGGGTGGTTGCCGTCGTCCCCATAGCCGACATAGCGGTTCCCGGTCCGTCCAACGGAAGGAACACTGATTGGTCGGGGTGGTCACAGCGACAACCACCTCGCTAGACGTGACGGCCAGGCTGATAGAGTAGTGCAGTCGCGCTCCGTGAGTGCGTCCGGTGCCTTCGCACCCCAAGCTGCATAATGCCGACGGAATCCATGATCGACCGAGTCCCCACACGTGAAGAGCTGTGTCTGCCGACCCTTCGCGTGCTTCAGCAGCGAGGCGGGTCGGCCTCTATTCGCGAGATATCCGAGGACATGGCGGCCCTCCTAGAGCTTTCGGATGCCGCTCGCGAGGTGGCTCACGGCGATGGTCCCCAGTCTGAGTTCGACTACCAAGCCGCTTGGGCCCGGACCTTCCTGAAACAGATGAACGCGGCCACAAACAGTAGCCGTGGTGTGTGGTCCATAGCTGAGTACGGAAGAGAACTCACCGCAGAGGCCGACCTGGTAGAGGACGAAGTTCAGGACAGAATCATCGAGCACATTCGAAGTTACCGGAGGTCACTTCTCACCCGTCGAACCAAGGATGCGCCATCGATTGACTCGCTCGGCAGCGTGGAAGTCGACGCGGACACCGACTGGACCGACGAACTGCTCGCTGCGTTGAGGGAGATGTCCCCCGACGCCTTCGAGCGCCTGTGCCAACGGCTTCTCAGGGAAAGCGGATTCACCAAGGTGGAGGTAACCGGCCGCACAGGGGACGGCGGGATTGACGGCATTGGCGTACTGCGGCTCAATCTGATCTCGTTCCAGATCGTCTTTCAGTGCAAGCGCTATTCAGGTCTGGTTGGCTCTGGGGCGATTCGTGACTTCCGGGGATCGATGGTTGGCCGCGCCGACAAGGGCCTCTTCATTACAACCGGCCGGTTCAGTCCGAGCGCAGAGCAGGAAGCGGTTCGCGATGGGGCTCCGGCGATCGACTTGATCGACGGGAACGAGTTGTGCCGTCTGCTCAAGAGCTTTGATCTCGGTGTACGGACCGAGACCGTCGAGAGTGTGACGATCGAAGCAGGCTTTTTCGAGTCGATCTAGGCTAGGGCGGTTTCCGGGACCAGGAGGCGCCCGTCCGCTCTTCGCCGAGTTGGAACGTGGTCAGTGCAAACGGGAAGTGGTGTTACACGGCGTACCAAGGGCGCCGAATGACGACGCCACCCTTCATGGCGTCGTGTGGAGGCGCCTTGCCAGCGGTGAGTCCTTGCAACTCAGGCAGAATGCACTCAGTTGCAGCCTGGGTGGCTTGCTGATCCTTCCCAAGGACTGGCGATAGTAGTGGTCTCCGGGGTTGATGGGATCCCCGCACGCGAGGCATTCTGCTAACTTCCTTGCCCGCACTCTCTTGAGCTCAATCGCACGCTCATACTTGGACGAGTAGCTCACGGCGTGTGTCGCCTCCTCACCATCTGCGGTCTGGCGTCCGTGCATTGTCCCACCGCTCTATCGCATCGACGAGCCCAGGCACTGGCGAGCCACGACAGTACAACCAGAGCGGGCATCCGGTTGCCGATCCGCGACACGTTGAAGATCACATCGGGCGCTCGCGATGCCGCGTACCGGAGTCCGAGCTACGCCTTGACCGCCTGGTGAAGACGGAAGCGGGCTGCCCGTCTGAGGCTCTCTTCCAGGCCGGAGCAGCGGATGCAGAACTCGCGGGCGCTCTGGAGCAGTTCGAGGTCTCCGGGGATTGGTCCGCGCTCCAAAGCGAGGTGAGCAGGTGCTAGTCTTCGAGCGCGTTGAAGAGTAGGACGCGCTAGCCGACGCACTAGCCGACGGCCCGCGAATCGGCAGACACGACGAAATCCCCCATACGGGACGGGGGCCGGGACACCGCTGGCTACGGCGATGTCCCCGGCCCCTCCCACCTAGGCGGACAGCGCACCCTCCTGCTCCCGCTCCAGCGCCCACTCGAAGAGCGAGAGCGTCGGGGCTTCGTCGCGACGGCCACGGGGCGGCAGCGGCTCTTCCGGCGTGTCGGCCAGGAACTCCGCCCAGGAGAACAGCGAGCGCTGCGGCTCTGTAGGCCGGTCGTCCACGGCCGCCTCGACGACCACCGCAGTCCCGACGCCGACCGTCTCCGGCTTCTCGGCAGCCCACTCCGCGTCTACCAGCAGCGCCTCGGCTTCCGCCACGACCTGCTGAGCCTGGGCGAACACCGACTCGACCGAGTTGGCGTCCTCCTCTCCGGCGACGATCTTCCTCGCCAGGGCGAGCATGAGGTCGTCGCCGTCGTCCCCGTAGGTGGCGAGGCCATCCTCGGGCAGCTCGCCCTCGACGGCCAGCGAAGACTGGAGCTTCTGCGCGACGAGCTTCAGTGCGTCGGCCTGCAGGGTGTTCCGGTAGGCCATGAAGACGACCTGGACGGGCTCGCTCTGGCCGATGCGCCAGGAGCGCCGTGACGCCTGCCTCATCGTGTAGACCGAGTAGTCGGCTCTGGTTCCGCAATCGGCACTAACTCTTCGTCGGCCAGGATGGCTAGCGTGAGCGTCACGCGGTTCCCACCGTCAATCGTCACGACCTCGAGAAGCAAGTCGAGCAACTCGCGGCGCTCCTCGCCGCTGAGGCCCGTAGAGGCCGTCTCTGCGCTTCCACTTCACGACGTTCTCCAGCGTCACACGCCGTCCTCATGCTGTCTGCATTTCCTGCGAGCGTTGACCACGACGCCTTGTGTGTGGGATCGCCGTGGCGTCGGGCGCGGCGCTATCCCGCTTCCGAGGTCTTCGCTTTGCGTTGTGTCGCAATCGACATAGGATCAACGTGCGAGCGAGCATCAAGGTCGGGACCGCCCGGCCGGAACATCAGCTCGCATGAGCGAGGCAATGCAATGACCGACACACCGAGAATGAGCAGCAAAGGCGGGAAGAGCGGCGGCGGCCGGCCGCCCAACGCGCCGAGCACGACTGGCAAGCCCTCCGGCGGCGGACGAGGCAACAACCCGCCGAAGCGCTAGCGACTCGACCGGCTGATTCCGCGCACATGCCCTCCTGTGGCGCCGGTGCGCAGGTCACGTACTAGCGCAACAACTGCCGCTACGTGTTTGTACTCGACGCTTCCTTCCAACTGGGCAACACCAAACTTCGCGAATCAGGTATTGGGCGGGATGAGCGCCAAGACGCTCCGCCAACGGATCAATCCGGGGTCTGGAACTGGAGGATGGCCACTCGCCGTGGACTTGCCCCTCCAATCCAGTTGGGATGACGCCTGAGACCTCTTCCCTGTCGGAAGAGATTTGGCCCAGGGCTGTCCCATAAGGCGCACAACCGTTCAGAAGACCTACAGCGCCAAGGTGAAGGTCAAGATGAAAGTTCTCGATTTCGTATAGCTTGGTAGCGCGTGCGGGATTCGAACCCGCGATCTCCGCCTTGAAAGGGCGGTGTCCTAGGCCTCTAGACGAACGCGCCTACCGGACTAGCAGTATAGCGCCGGGTGCGCTTTCGTCGGTTTGAGGAGGGCTTCAGGCGAGGCGGTTGCCGCTGCGGTAGCGGTCCGGGTCGTCACGACGGTCCTCGCGCTCCCGCGCCCAGCGGGCGTTGCGCTGACGCATCACCTTCAACACCGTCTGGATGAGGGGGCCGCGCTCCTTCCAGACGTCTGCCGCCAGCGCCTTGGCGGTGGCGAGCTCCTCCGGGTCGTGCACGTAGGCGTTGTCGGGCTCTATGACCTCAACCGGACAGGCGTCGACGCAGAGGTTGCAGTCGATGCAGCCGGAGGGCTCGATCGTGTGCTGGAGGTCGGGCGTGTCGTAGTAGCGGATGGTGTCCGTTGGGCAGACGTGGCGGCAGTTCCCGCAGTTGATGCAGCCGTCGATGATCTTGAGGGCCATGGCCGCTAGTCCTTGCGCGAGCCGCGGCGCGCCTTCTCGGGCATCACCGAGGGGCGGAACTTGGCGCGCGGAGCGAGCTCTCTCAGCAGCTCGTCCTGGTTTCGCTTGCGCGCCCACTCGCGGGCCTTGGCGAGCGCCTGCTCCAGGGCCTCGCCGCTGAGGACGTTGGTGTCGTCGTAGGCGATGCAGTCGACCGGGCAGACGGGCACGCAGGCGTTGCAGTCGATGCACTCCTCGGCATAGATGGTGTGCATGAAGTCGTCGGTATCGAAGTAGTGAATCGTCTCGGTGGGGCACACGCGGCGGCAGTAGCCACAGTTGATGCAGAGCGCCTTGTCGATGACGTAGGTCACTCGTCGTCGTCGCTCCCGCGGATACCGATGACGCCCCCGGCCTCGGTCAGCATCTCCTCGAGATGCATCCGCCACTCGTTCGCGTGGCGGCGCTTCTTCGGGGTATCGGCGAGTTCCTCGATCTGCGCGCGGCCCCACTGGATGTGCTCCTCCTCGTCGATGAGGATGAACTTGAGGATGCGCACGGTGGGGGAATCGACCACCTGGTCGGTGGCGCGCATGTGATAGAGGTAGTGCGTCGCGAGGTGGGGCTTGAGGACGCCGAAGATTCCCATCACGCGCAGGATCGGGTCGTCCTGATCCTGGATTTCCTCCATGAAGGCGCGGAACTCCTCGTTGGGCGGGTCCATCTTCGGGGAGGTCATGAGGGGATACGGACCCTCGGCGCCTTCCGTCATGCGCAGCTCGGGGAGGCGCTTGCCGAGCATGTCGGCGTGCTGTGCGTCCTGGTAGGCAATGGGGCCGAACTCGACCTTGTGGTGCACCTGGGGCTGAGTGGCGATCCACTGCAGGAGGGCGCGCATCATCTCCACTTCCGCATAGCGGTAGTGCATCAGGCGGCGCGCGCATTCGTCCACGGAAAACGCCCCGCCCAGCTTGCGCTGGGGATACCACAGTTCGACCATCGATGACTCGCTTCCCGGCCCTGGGGCCTGGGGTTTCCTACTTCAGCTCTTCGCGGGGGGTGAAGTAGAGGGCGCCCGACTCGCAGAGCTGGCACTGGCTCCACTCACCGCCGGCGAAAACCTCGGCGACCTCTTCCTCGGAGTCCCACATCGTGATCTGCTCGTCCTCGAAGGTGGAGACGTGGCAGTCGGGCTTTTCGCAGACGAGGTCGTGGACGAGCATGGTGGCGGAGTCGCCGCAGTAGCGCTTGAAGTTGAAGGGCGGGCGCCAGCGTTTCGCCATCGTCTCTCCCCGGGCGGCCGCGCCTAGAGGGCGAAGTCCTCGGGCGGGAGCACCTCGTCGCCGGTGTTGAGGGCCATCACGAGCTCCTCAAAGGCCTGCTGCGCCTCCATCGCCTCGCGGCGCTTGGCGGCGTCGCCCTCCGTGAGCCGGGGCACCCAGTAGTTCCCGACCTCGACGTGCATGACCTCGTCGGCGTGGTTGAAGTCGAAGGCGGTTTCCCACTGCTTGTCGCCGATGTTGCGGCCCATGTCGATGAGAGAGGTGAAGAGGTTCATGGCCATGCCCTCGCCGCCGCGATGGACGGCGGCCATGCTGTTCACCATGTTCTGCTCGCCGGTCTGGGAGACGCTGCCGTCGTCGGCGCGGTAGCCGTCGGCGAAGTCGCCGAGGGTGACGCCGTGCTCGGGCATCTTCGCCAGCACGATCTCGGCGTGACGGCACTCGTCCCAGGTGAGGCGCGCGTTCACAAGCGCCAGCTCCCAGGGGAGATCCTCGCCATCCCCGTCCTTCGTGGCCATCACGTAGCGCCGCGAAAACGCCTCGGCGCCCCCGATCTCGCCGTTGTACATCGCGTGCAGCAGGACCCTCCGCGACATCTTCTCGGGATCGCGCAGGAGGATGGAGGCGAGGTCGATGCCGTTCTCGCGCCAGTTCTCCCGCTTGTCCACGGGAAGGTAGCGGTGCGGTGGGTCACGCCGGTGGTCGCCGGCGTTCAGGGGACGGTAGAAGGGTCGCTCGGTGGATTCGGTGGCGGACATGGACTCTCCTCCCCGCTTGCGTGGGCTGCTCTGGCTGCGCGGCGCTCCCTCGCGCCAATTGCAAGCGCTCCTAGAGCGCGAATTCCTTCGGCGCGACGACCTCGTCGCCGGTGTTGAGGGCCATGATGAGCTCCTCGAACGCCTGCTGGGCCTGCATCGCCTCGCGGCGCTTGCCATCGTTGCCCTCCGTGAGCCGCGGCACCCAGTAGTTCCCGACCTCGACGTGCATGACCTCATCCGCGTGGTTGAAGTCGAACGCCGTCTCCCAGTCGGGGTCGCCGATGTTGCGGCCCATGTCGATGAGGGCGGTGAAGAGGTTCATGGCCAGGCCCTCGCCGCCGCGATGCACCGAGGCCATGCTGTTGATCATGTCGAGGGCGGCGCCGGGGTTGGAGTTGCCGCTCGAGCTGCTGAGGCTCTCGCCGGCCATGTAGCCATCGACGAAGTCGCCCAGCGTGCAGCCGTTCTTGGCCATCTGCTCGAGGACGATCTCGGTGTGGCGGCACTCGTCCCAGGTCAGCCGCGCGTTGACGAGCGCGAGCTCCCAGGGGAGTTGGTCAACGCCCTCCTTCGTGGCGAGAACGTAGCGGCGGCCGAAGGCCTCCGACCCGCCGATTTCGCCGCCGTACATGGAGTGCAGGAGCACCTTCACGGGCAGCTTCTCGGGGTCGCGCAGGAGGATGGAGGGCATATCGATACCCTGCTCGCGCCAGTTCGAGCGCTCGCTCACGGGCAGGTAGCGGTGGGGCGGATCGCGCCGGATCTGGTCGGGCGCGGGATCCTTGTAGAAGGGTCGCTCCGTTGTCGCTTCTGCGGTCATGGTCGCCTCCTGGATTCCCTGAAGACCCACATGGGGCCATTCTCGGGAATGATAGCGTCTCGCGGGCCCGCTGGTTAGCCCACGACCTCGCGCAGGCGGTAGATGAGGTCGCTGCGATCGCCGCGCCCAACCTGGGTGAAATTGGCCGACATCGCGGCGTTGTCGTCCAGCACGGGGTCGATGCGGCTCCAGGAGTGAACGACGGTGCGGTGAAGGATCAGCCAGGGCCCGCCGTCGCGGCGTTCGAACACGTCGACGTAGCGGCCGCCCCAGGTGAAGTCCGTGGCGACGCCGTCATCCCCGCCGGGGATGCGGTGGTAGGCCACGTGGTAGGTCTCGGAGTAGGCGCGGTCGCCGTCGACCTCGATGTGGGAGTTGCCGAGGAAGTGCTCGGTGCAGGTGAGGTTCGAGAGCCCGACCATGACGTGCTCGGCGAACTCGAACGCGTTGCCCTTGAAGGTGCCGTGGTCGTCGTAGGCGTCGGCGTGGTAGGCGGACTTCACGAGGTCGGGATCGAGGAGGTCGATGCCGCGCGAGTAGCGCATCAGGGCATCGCGGATCTCCTGCTTGGCGAGCAGCTCGTCGATCGCGGCCTCGCGGTTGGTCTGGGTTCGGGGTTCGGTTGCCGTCATCGCTGGCCTCCGCGCGCAGCAGGCGCGACGGCATTCTAGCCGGTGCCCGGCCCCGCCATCGGCGGCAGCGCGGGAGGCGTATCCTTCCGGCCATGCCCGCGACGAACGCGCCAGAGACCGCAGGACGCATGGCAGACGCCGCACGCGACTTCCTCGCGTCGCTCAATACCGAGCAGCGGGAACGGGCCGTGCGACCGCTCCTGGATGACGAGGAGCGCCGCCACTGGAACTACGCGCCGATGAAGCGCGAGGGCCTGCCGCTGCTGGCGATGACGCCGGGACAGCAGCAGGCGGCGAACCGGCTGGCGGCGACAGGCCTGAGCCGTTCGGGGTACGTGACGGCCGCGGTCATCATGGGGCTGGAGAACATCCTCGACGCGGTGGAGGCGTGGAGCGGCGGGCGCATAGGGGTGGATGTGGGGTCCGAGCGCTGGCGCGACCCGCAGCTTTATTTCGTGACCATCTTCGGAGACCCGGACGAGGAGACGTGGGGCTGGCGCTTCGAGGGGCACCATGTCTCGATTCACTACACGATCGAGGGGGGCAGCATCATCGCCCCCAACCCGACCTTCCTCGGGGCGAACCCCGCGGAAGCGCCCTTCGGCGGCGAGGGCCGGCTGCGACCGCTCGCCGCCGAGGAGGACCTGGCCCGCGAGCTGCTGCACGCCCTCGACGGTGAGCAGCGGGAAGCCGCCCTCATCTCGACGGCGGCCCCGCCCGACATCGTGCAGTCGAACCGGCCGCGGGTGGAAGACGGGGCGCTGCCGGTCCCGACACGGCGCCTGATGGGCCTGCCCGACGACCCTGCCTGGGACGAACGCTGGCGGGCGGAGCGCTCGGGGCTCGGGTTCGGGCCCGAGCAGGAGGAGGCGGTGCGCTACTCCGTGACGCCGAGCGGTCTGGTGGCGGGAGCCCTGCGGGGTCCGCAGCGCGAGATGCTGGAGGAGTTGGTGGCGCTCTACGTCGACCGGCTGCCCGACGAGCTGGCGGAGAGCCAGCGGGAGGCGCTGGCGGGGGGCGCGCTCGCCGGCATGCACTTCGCCTGGGCAGGCGGGGCCGAGAAGGGGGAGCCGCACTACTACCGGCTCCAGGGGCCGCGCTTCCTCGTCGAATACGACTGCACGCAGAACGACGCCAACCACATCCATGCGGTCTGGCGCGACCCTGAGGGCGACTTCGGGGAAGATCTCCTCGCGCGGCACTACGGCGAGCACCACTGAACAACGCCGCCGCCAGCGGGGAGGCTTGAGCTTGCGCTACGTCATCTACGGCGCCGGGGCGATCGGCGGGGTCATCGGGGCCAGGCTGCACCTGACCGGCAATGACGTCGCCCTCATCGCCAGGGGCGCCCACCTGGAGGCGCTCCGCGAGAACGGGCTCACGTTCGTGAGCGCTGAGGGGACGGAAACGCTCCCGATCGCCGCGGCCGGGTCGCCCTCCGAGCTCGACCTGACGGAGGAGGATGTCGTCATCCTCGCGATGAAGTCGCAGGACACAGTGGCGGCCCTGGACGCGCTCTTCGCAAGCGCGCCCCCATCGGTCACGGTCGTCTCGGCGCAGAACGGGGTCGTGAACGAGCGCATGGCGCTGCGGCGCTTCCCCAACGTGTACGGCCAGCTCGTCATCCTGCCGGGGACGCACCTCGATCCGGGAACCGTCATCTCCAGCGCGAGCCCCGTCTACGGTGTCCTCGACCTCGGGCGTTACCCGGACGGTAGCGACGAGCGGGCGGAGGGAATCGCGAGCGACCTGACGGAGGCCGGCTTCAGCGCCGTCGCCTGCGACGACATCATGCCGTGGAAGTACGCCAAGCTGCTGCGGAACCTGGCGAACTCGACGCAGGCGATCCTGGGTCTCGAGGAGCGGGCCGAAGGCTTGATGGCGCGGGCGCACGAGGAGGCGTTGGCGTGTTTCGCCGCGGCCGGCATCGAGCTCGTGGGCGACGACGAGTTCCGTGAGCGCTTCGAGGTGCTGAACCGCATCTTCTCCGGGAGCCCGGCGGCGCGCGCCGGCAACTCCTCGTGGCAGAGCCTCACGCGCGGGTCGACGACCATCGAGGCCGCCTACCTGAACGGCGAGATCGCCCTGCTGGGACGGTTGCACGGCGTACCCACGCCGGTGAACGCGCTCCTGCAGGAAGTTGGAGCGGAGGTGGCGGCGTCGGGCAGGGGACCGGGGGCGTACGCGCTCGCGGATCTCGAAGCGCGGCTGGACTAGCGGTCGCCCTCTACTTCACCGACGACAAAATCGCGCACGAGCGGGAAGACAGCCCGCCGCTTGGGCTCGAGGATGTCCTCTTCCCAGGTCTCAACCAGGAAGGCGAACGTGAAGCCCATGCTTGAGCCGTCTTCCGGCATCACGTAGCCGGCCGAGACGAAGATGTCGGGTTCTTCTTCATCTTCTTCGGGCGTCCAGTAGCCGGCCTTCTGTCCGTACTGGTACCCCTCGACGCCGAAGTCGGCGGGGAACGCCTCCTTGCCTTCCGGCAGCACCACCTCGGAGGCGAGCTGCAGGAGGTGAGCGGTCCAGCGCTCGTCGAGCTGCTCACCCTGCACGATCGAGGCCCAGAAGAGCGCGAGCTCGTGCGGCGTGAACCGTGCCCACCGCCACCTCCACTCCGGGTACCACCTTGCGGAGACGCCCGCACGAGCCATCACCTCCCCCACCTGCTCGGGCGTGATCAGCTCCGCGATCTCGTCGGTCTGCTTGTCCAGGGAGTGATGCAGCACGAGCTCGACCTGCTCCTCGATGAGCTCGAACTCGAGGAGGCCGTCCTGCACCGCCCGGAGTCCCGCGGTGAGGATGACGACCTTGCCGGCGGAGGCGGGATACTGGGCGTGCTGAGGGCGCAAGAGGATGGAGGATCCGCAGTCGAGGTCGATGAGGGCCAGTCCCCAGACCCCCTCGTAGTTGAGCATGGCCGCTTCGATCTCGTCGATGAGCAGCGCGGCCCGCCCGGCCACGGTCGCGCAACGGGCGGGGCGGCCGTTCGTCGTTTCGGTGGCCGCGGCTGCGCTTGCGGTGGCTGTGGAGACAGCGGTGGCCGTCGGCGTGGCTGTCTGGGTAGCAGTAGCCGTGGGCGTCGTCGTCGGCGAGGGGCTCGGGGTCGGGGATGCGGTGGCGG
>VXLW01000118.1 GCA_009841435.1 Dehalococcoidia bacterium
CCCCCCCCCACGCCCTCTGTTTTTTTCAACCTACAGAGGGAATTCGAGATTTCCAGATGTCTCGTGGGGTGGGAGAAGTGTATAAGAGTCTTCCCACGCCCACCCCTGCGGCGGCGCCTGCCGAGTCTGACGAGGTCGAGTGCCCCTACGCCCACCACACCGACCCCTCCGGTCAGGTCGATATCGTCCGCCTGCCCCCCGACTTCTGCCGCGACTGGCCCGACCAGGACTGGTCCCGTCACACCGTGCCCTTCGGCCAGATCATCCGTGGCTGCGGCGCCCGCGACTGCATCGTCGCCCTCGACACCCCCGGCGCCGTCTCCACGGACGGACCGTACGGCGTCGCCCGTTTCGCGCCCCTCGACGAAGTCGACTATGCCGGGAACCTGCCCATTGGCGTCCTTCGCGTCGGGGAGGTCGTCCGTGGCTACCCCCTCCACGTCCTCACCTTCCACGAGATAGTCAACGACGTGGTCGCGGGTGTGCCCGTCGTCGCCTCCTTCTGCCCGCTCTGCAACACTGTCGTCGCCTTCGACCGCCGCGTCGACGGCGAGGTGCTCGACTTCGGCGTCTCCGGCAACCTGCGCCACTCCGACCTCATCATGTGGGACCGCCAGACCGAGACCTGGTGGCAGCAGGCGACCGGTGAGGGCATCGTCGGACGCCACGCCGGCGTCTATCTGCGCGCCCTGCCCATGAGCGTCCTCTCCTTCGCCGACTTCAAGCGCTCCTTCCCCGATGCCGACATCCTCACCGAGGAAACCGGCTTTAGCTTCCGCTATGGCACCAACCCCTTCCCCAACTACGACACCGGCGGCCTTTCCCGCTACTTCGCCCGGCGGCCCGACTCCCGCCTCCCCGCCCTCGAACGCGTCGTGGCCGTCGCGTCTGAAGGGGACGCCGTCGCCGTCCCCTTCTCGACGCTCAGCGAGCTCGCCCTCGCGACCGTCGACCTCGCAGGAACCGAGGTCGTGGTCTTCTGGGCGCCGGGAACGCTGTCCCCCCTCGACGACTTCGAGATCGCGGCCTCCCGTGACATCGGCAGCGCCGCCGCCTACCTCGCCGAGGTCGATGGCCGTGCCCTCACCTTCACGGTCGTCGCCCCCGGCCGCTTCGAGGACGAGCAGACAGGCTCGACCTGGGATGTGACGGGCCTCGCCCTCGACGGCCCCCTCGCCGGGACGCGTCTGGCGCCCTTCAATCACGGCACGCCCTTCTGGTTCGCCTGGGCCGCCTTCAACCCCCGCGGGGACATCTGGGAGCCATCGCCCTGAGCCCCCGGCGCGGCGGGGGTCGCGAACCGGTAGGCTAGGCGCGCTGTATCCGGGCGTGGGGTTCCCTGCCCACAATCCAGGAGGTCCATGTGGAATTCGGCGTGAGCTACGCCCCGACGCACTACAACGCGAGCCCCGTCGTTGTCGCCCGCGAGGCCGAGCGCCTCGGGTTCGAGTCGCTCTTCGTTCCCGAGCACTCGCACATGCCGCTCGCGACGGATTTCCCGCTCGCCCCCGAGACGCCCATGATCTACAAGAGCATGTACGACCCCTTCGTCGCGCTCGCCGCCGCCGCTGCCGTCACCGAGAACCTGAAGCTCGGCACCTCCATCGCCCTCATCCCCCAGCGCGACCCCATCCACACCGCCAAGGAAGTCGCCACCCTCGACCAGATCTCCAACGGGCGCGTCGTCCTCGGCATCGGCGCCGGCTGGAACGAGGAGGAGATGGAGGCGCACGGCACCGACCCGAAGACACGCTTCCGCCTGATGCGCGAGAAGGTGGAGGCCATCAAGACCCTCTGGACGAACGAGGTCGCCGAGTACCACGGCCGCCACGTCGAGGTGCCGCCCACCTGGCAGTGGCCCAAGCCCGTGCAGGACCCCCACCCGCCCATCCTCATGGGCGGCGCCGGCCCCAACGTCCTCAACCGCGTCGTCAACTACTGCGAGGGATGGCTCCCCGCCGTCCATATGAACTTCACCGAAGACCTGCGCGGGCGATTCACGCCGGTCGAGGAGTTCCCTGACGAAGTGGCGAAGCTGCAGCGCATGGCCGAGGAGCGTGGCCGCCCCCGGCCCCATGTGCAGTGCGGCTCCGAGATCTTGACCCGCATCCCCCTCGATCAGCTTGAGGAGATCGGCGTCACCCGTCTCATGGTGGGCGTCGGCGGAGGCGGTCTCGACGCCGTCGACGACGACGGCGTCCGGCCCGCCCTCGAGCAGGCCCGCGAACGCGTCGACGCCCTGACCGGCTAGCCGCTACCCTCCACTCCGCCACCAGACACCGGGAGGTCACTCATGGAATTCGGCCTGAACTATGCCCCCATGCACTTCAACGCGAGCATCGTCAACGTCGCCCGCGAGGCCGAGCGCGTCGGGTTCGAGTGCCTCGGAGTACCCGAGCACTCGCACATGCCCCTCGCCACGGACTTCCCCCTCGCGGCGGAGACGCCCATGGGCTACAAGAGCATGTTCGATCCCTTCGTCTCGCTGGCCGCGGCCGCCGCTGTCACGGAGAAGATCAAGGTCATCACCAGCCTCGCCCTCGTCCCCCAGCGCGACACCATCCACACCGCCAAGGAGGTCGCCACGCTCGACCAGATCTCCAACGGTCGCGTCGTGTTCGGTATTGGCGCCGGCTGGAACATCGAGGAGATGGAGGCCCACGGCGTCGACCCCTCCACTCGCTTCCGCCTCATGCGCGAGAAGGTTGAGGCGATGAAGACCCTCTGGACGAACGAGGTGGCCGAGTACCACGGGCGCCTCGTCGACATCCCCCCCACCTGGCAGTGGCCCAAGCCCGTGCAGGACCCCCACCCGCCGATCATCCTCGGCGGCGCCGGCCCAACCGTCCTCAACCGCGTCGTCAACTACTGCGACGGCTGGATGCCCGCCATCCATATGCGCTTCACCGAGGACCTGCGCGGCCGCTTCACCCCGGTCGAGGAGTTCCCCGAGGAAGCCGCGAAGCTCCAGCGGTTGGCGGAGGAGCAGGGCAAGCCCAGGCCCCAGATTCAGTGCAGCACGGCCGTCCTCTCCCGCATCCCGCTCGGGCAGCTCGAAGAGCTTGGGGTCACCCGCCTGATGATGGGCCGCGAGGACTTCCTCGGGAATCTCCAGGACGAGGACGTTCCCTCCGCCATGGAGAAGATGCGCGAGGACCTCGACAAGCTGATCGCCTAGGCCTGCGGAGCGGCGATCTCGATGCCGCCCAGTGCCTTCGCGGTCTCCTGGCAGGTCGAGACGTAGGCGGCGGCCCCCACGCCGCCCTCCACCATCGCCTCGCCAACGGCCCGCATCATCGTGGCGAACACGCAGAAGCGCAGCCCCTCGCGCGCCTGCCACGCCCGCGACACCTCGTCGCGCTCGTGCATTTCCCGCAACTCCGAGGGCAGGTAGAGCCCCGAGCCCTGCGCCAGCCGGTGCGTTGCCAGCACGGCGTGTGCCCGCGGGTCCACGTGCGAGCTGTGCGGGAACGTCTGCGCGTTCACGATCGGGAACCGCTCGAAGGCGTCCATCATCCACGATTCCGAGTGTTCCTCCGCCACCTCCGCCGCCCGCACTGCCGCATCCGCGTCCTCCAGCTCGGTCCCCATCGCCTCCTCATCCCCCAGCCGCTCCTCCAGGAAGCCCAGCACGCCCTCGCCGCCCGATTCCTCCAGCCGCGCCTCCAACTCCCCGAGCAGCGTCACCGTCTCGTACCCCGCTTCCCGCTACAGGTCACGCGCCGGCCCGGCGACCTCGGCGGCGAGGTACTCGGGTACGTCGTCGGAGTCGAAGTCGAACTGCTGGAACTCGATCTCGTCCAGTCCCATCTCCGCCAGCCGCCCGAGCGTGTCGATGACTTTGTCCGTCGTGCCCCCCACCGTCGCTGCTGGCCCGGCTGCGGCCCCGCCCAGACCCTTGCTCGTGAGCACGGCCCCGATGTGCTGGATCGCGGCCTCGTTCGGCCCCACCAGCCCGAAGCTCATCATCGAACGCTTGATGGTGGCCGGGTCGCGCCCCACCGCCTCGCAGTGCTGCTCCAGCACCTCGCACTTGTGGCGGTAGTCATCGAGCGGCATGGCGGGCGTGTTCCACTCGTCCGCGAACTCCGCCACCAGACGCAGCGTCCGCCGCTCCCCGCTGCCCCCGATCAGGATCGGCGGGCGCCCCGACTCGGGCTTGGGCAGCGCGTCCGCCCCCTCGAGCCGGTAGTGCGTCCCCTCGTACGAGGCCGGCCCCTCCGTCCAGAGCGCCCGCATCACCTCGATCGCCTCGGTCAGACGGTCAAAGCGCTCCTTCGTAGGGGGAAAGTCGAGTCCGTAGGCGGCGTGCTCGCCCACGTTCCAGCCCGCGCCGATGCCCATCACGAAGCGCCCCCCGCTGAGCAGGTCGATCTGCGCCGCCATTCGCCCCAGGTTCGATGGGTGCCGGAACGTGATCGGCGTCACCAGCGGCCCGAAGCGGATGGACTCCGTTTCCGCTGCCGCCAGCGTGAATGAGAGGTACGGGTCGAGGCTGTCCTGCTGGTGCGTGGGCAGCATGAAGAAGTGGTCCGAGCGGAACACCGTGGGGAACCCCAGCCGTTCCGCCGTTGCCAGCATGCGCCGCCAGTTCTGCCAGTTCAGGCCGTGCTGGCCCTCGACCATCAACCCGACATCCATGCTCCGCCTCCCGCGCGCTCGTGCGGTCCTTCGTTCCTGCTGGCCATCGCCGGTTCCGGCTCCGCCGGAGCCTGCGCTAGACGACGATCTTGCGGTGCGCGAACTTCCACTCGCCGTCGACGCGCGAGAGCTGGTCCTCGTACATCGCGGTGAAGACGGTCGCGTTCCCGTCGGTGTTGATCAGGTTCAGGTACGAGCTCATCGTGGCGCTGTCGCCATCGCCGTCGATGACCAGGTTGCTCACGTGGTGCCGCACCGTCGGCATGTTCGTGTTCACACCCTGGGAGAACTGGATGAGGGCGTCCCGGCCCTGGGAGACCCCCTGCGGCGCCTCGATCGCGCCGTCCGCCGTGAAGGTGTCCGCCCACGCCTCCGCGTTGTGCGAATCCGTCGCGTGGCAGTAGCGCGCGCTCAGGTCCATGATCGCCAGTCTGTCTTCCGCTGAGAGCATTCTTGCCTCTCTCCCATTTGCTGTTCTGGCGGGCGCAGCGCGTCTCCGGCTGCCCCACCAGGGAGCGCGATGCTCGCAGGTCACCCCCCGCCCGTCAATTGAACTTCCTCCGCTCCCGCCTTGCTGTAAGGTTCGCCGCAGCCGCTTCGGGCCGGGCATCCGATACGGGCCGGCGGTGCGGGAGGTATCCGGTGGTCAACTTCGGTGTGTTCATGTTCTGCACGGCCAACACCATGCAGCCCGCGGACCTCGCAATCGCTGCCGAGGACCTCGGCTTCGAGTCCCTCTACTTCCCCGAGCACACCCACATCCCCATGCGCCGCTGGAATGGCGAGCCTCCGGACCGCTACGGCACCGTCACCCTCAACCGCGAGGGCATCCGCCCCTACGGCCGCCCCTCCGACTCCGATACGTTCACCTTCGCCGAGGAGTACATCAGCCTCTACGACCCCTTCATCGCCATCGCCAACGCCGCCGCCGTCACCACAGAGCTCAACTTCGGCACGGCCATCTCGCTCATCAACCAGCATGACGTGATCACCTTCGCGCGGGAGCTCGCATCCCTCGATCGCATCTCCCAGGGACGCCTCTCGATCGGCTTCGGCGGCGGCTGGTTCCCCGACGAGATGGCCGACCACGGCATCCCCTTCGAGCATCGCTGGCAGATCGCGCGCGAGCGCATTGAGGCCATGCGCGTGCTCTGGACGAAGAAGGAGTGCGAGTACCACGGCGAGTTTGTCGACTTCGACAAGTGCTGGATGGACATGAAGCCGATGCGACGTGGCGGCCCGCCCTTCCTCCTCGGCACGAACTCGAAGCCCGCCCACCGCCGCGTCGTCGAGTACTGCGACGGCTGGCTCGCCCCGCCGGGGACGCCCGCCATGCTCCAGGAAGGCATCGAACGCATCCGCCGCATCGCCGACGAGAAGGGCCGCTCGATGGACACCATCGACCTCAACGTGCTCGGCCCGGTCACCGACGAGAAGCACGCCGAGAGCCTCATCGAGATGGGCTTCGACCGCCTCATCATGTGGCTTCACATCGGCACGCCCACCGACGTCATCCCCCAGCTCAAGAAGTACGCCCGCATCAAGGCAGCGTTCGAAGGGGCCTGAGCCCCACCTCCACCAGGAGCAGCACCATGCCCATTCACGTCGACATCAAGGACCACATCGCCGTCGTGACGCTGGACAACCCCCCGGTCAACGCTCTCGCGCCCGACTGGGACGTCATGGGCATCTTCGATTCCCTCTCCGACAACCTCGATGTGCGCGTGGCCGTGCTCACGGCAACCGGCGATCGCGCCTTCTGCGCCGGCGCCGACATCAAGGCCCGCGCCAGCCGCGACCCCGACGCACCCCCGCCCCCCAGCGGGACCGGCAACCGCCGCATGCGCGAGATGCTCTACTCGATTCAGGAGTGCGCTGTGCCCGTCATCGGCGCCATCAACGGCCCCGCTCTCGGCGGCGGCCTCGCCCTCGCCGCCTCCTGCGACTACCTCATCGCCTCGGAGAAAGCGACGTTCGGCCTCCCCGAGATCGACGTCGGACTGCTCGGCGGCGCCCGCCACTTCATGCGGCTCCTCACGAACTGGGGCCTGGTGCGCCGCCTGCACTACACCGCCGAACGCCTCAATGCGCACGAGGCGCTTGAGCTCGGCATGGTCGTGAAGGTGGTGCCTCACGACCAGCTCATGGAGGCCGCCATGGAGGACGCCCGCCTCATCGCGTCCAAGATGCCCCTCGGCATCAGGCTCGCCAAGGAGAGCCTCCACATGATCGAGAACATGGACGTGAAGAACGGCTACCGCTTCGAGCAGACCCGCACGGCCATCCTCACGAAGACCGAGGATGCCGCCGAAGCCCGCAAGGCCTTCGTCGAGCGCCGCCCGCCGGAGTTCACGGGGCGCTAGCCCCTACCAGATAACCTCTTCCGCCACCAGCTGCTCGTACTCCTCCGTGCTCAGCCCCAGCAGGCCCGTGCAGACCTCCTCGCTGTGCTGGCCGAAGAGCGGCGCCGGACCGTAGTCGTACGCCTCGATGTCGCTGTAGCGCCCCGGTAGCCCCGAGATCTTGCGGGGGCCTACCTCCGGGTGGTCCATCTCCACGTACAGGTCGCGGTCGGCCATGCCCTGGTCCTCGAGCAACTCGTGCGGGTCGAGGCAGGGCGCCGCGTTCACGCCCGCTGCCTGCAGCGTGTGCATCACCTCGTAGTGCGACCGCTCCCGCGTCCAGGCCGTGATCGCCGCGTCGATCTCGTCGTGGGCGGCGCGCCGCCCCTCCGCGCTCGCGAAGCGCTCCTCGCTTGCCCACTCGGGCTTGCCCAGCGCCCTCGCCAGCCCCCGCCACGCCTCCTCGCTCTCCACCTCGATCGCGGCCCACTTGTCGTCGCCGGAGCAGCGATAGACGCCCCGGGGGGCGTTCTGCGGCGAGCGGTTCCCCGGACGTGGCGGCTCCCGCCCGTTCATGGCGAACTCCATGATCCCCTCCGGGATCATCGTCGAGACGATGGCCGCCATCGAGAGGTCCACGTACTGCCCCTCGCCCGTGCGGTTGCGCGCGTGCAGCGCCGAGAGCGCCGTGAACGCCATCACCGTCCCGATCATGAAGTCCGGGTACAGCCCGCCCAGCCCCGAGGGCGCCCCGCCCTCGTAGCCCGTCAGGTGCGGCAGGCCCGCGTACGCCTGCACGTTCGGACCCCACCCCGTGGCCGCGTGGTCCGGCCCCACCTGCCCCAGCGGCGAGGTCGCGATCATGACGATTCCTGGGTTGATCGCCTTGAGGGTCTCGTACGCCAGCCCCATCTTCTCCATCACGCCCGCTGCGTAGTTCTCGGTCACGATGTCACTGTGGCGGATCAGCTCCTTCGCCAGCTCGAGGCCGCGCGGCGTCGAGAGGTTCAGGCGCAGGCTCTTGCGGCTGAAGTTGAGCGAGTTGAACACGGCCCCCCGGTTGATGCCCGGCTGCCCGTCTGCGCCCGCCCCCAGGTTCTGGCGGTGGAAGTCGAGCCGGCTCTGCGACTCGATTCGGATCACCTCCGCCCCCAGGCTCCCCAGCCACGCCGTCGCGTACGGCCCCGCCAGGATCCAGCCGAAGTCGGCCACGCGAACCCCTTCCAGCGGACGGTTGTTCATCCCGACCCCTCTTCCACGGCCCCCGAGGCCGCCAGCGCCGCGAGCTCCTCCTCCGTGCGCCCCAGCTCCCCACACACCACGTCCCGGGTGTGCTCCCCGAGCAGCGGAGCGGGCCGCCGCACGGCCCAGGGCGTGCTCGAGTAGATGCCCGCCGCCCCCGGCTGCCGCTGGGTCCCCGCCTCCGGGTGCTCCACGTCAACGAAGAAGTCGCGCGCCGCGTACTGCCGCGAATTCAGCACCTCTTCCATCGTATTCACAGGGAAGCAGGCCACGTTCCGGGCCAGCGCCATCTCGTAGATCTCCTGCTTCGTGTGCTCCATCAGCCACTCGACCGTCAGCGGCTCGACCACGTCCGCGTTCTGCACGCGGCCCATCGTCGTCGCGAACGCCTCGCTCACGGCCCAGTCGGGGCTGCCCATCATGTCGACGACTGCGCGCCACCAGTGGTCCATCAGGAACGGCGCGAACGAGACGTGCCCGTCCTTGCAGGGCATCACCCACGGGAAGTTCGCCTTCTCCCGCGAGATCTTCGGCTCGTGCCCGTACCCGATGCTCGCGATTGGCATGCGCGTCATCCCCGCCACCGACTCCATCGCCGAGACGTCCAGCAGCTGGCCCGTCCCGTACGTGCTCCGGTGGAACACCGCGATCAGCGCCATCGTCGCCGCCGTCCAGCCGGTCAGGTAATCGGCCTGGTCGCCGCCGTCGACGAGCGGCGGGAACGCCTCCGAGTCCGTGATCTCGTTGTACGGCGTCTCCCGCCCCATGCCCCCGATATGGAAGGCCGTGAAGGCCGAACCCTGGTAGTCGCGGTACGGCCCCGTGAGCCCGAACGGGCTCGTGCAGACCATGATCAGGCCGGCGTTCCGCGCGCTCAGCGTTTCGTAGTCGAGCCCCAGCTCGCCGTAGGCGGTGGGCGGTAGATCCGCGATCAAGATGTCGGCGCTCGCTGCCAGCTCGCGCAGCAGCTCGCGACCCGCCTCGTCCTCGATGTCGAGGGTGACGCCGCGCTTGTTCGTGTTGAGGTAGAGGAAGCGCCCGCTCTTCTCGGGATGGGGCTCGTCGTTCGGGAAGGGGCCGTGCGTCCGGCTCCGGTCGCCCCCCGGGGGCTCGACCTTGAGGACGTCCGCGCCCAGGTCGGCGAACGCCTTGCCGCAGAACGGCCCCGTCACCCCCTGCGCGTACTCGACGACGCGCAGGTCGCTCAGGGCCCCGTCAGTCCCTCCGCCTGATTCGCTCGCCACCGCCTGCGACTACGATTCCGACTTCTGGTACTGCTGCATCACCTGCCGGTTGCGTGAAGACGTACCCAGGATCGGCGGGATCAGCCCCGAAGCCTGGTCGATCAGCCCCGCCTCCGCGCACAGCGCCCGGAACAGGGCGACCATGCGATCACGCTCCTCCGGCGGCTCGTACTCGCGGAAGACCGAGCGCAACTTGATGTCGCTCGCCTTCGCCGGGTCCGGGACCATCTCGAAGACCGGCTCGTACACGTCCCGCAGCAGCTCCTCAAGCGCCGCGTGGTAGTCCTCCTCCGACTCGCAGTCCTGGATCTTCTGGAACCGCTCGGTCGGCGTTTCGTTGGGCGTCAGGAGGTCCAGCAGCTTCAGGGCGTGCATCGTGCGATCCACGTCGATGAAGGGAATCCCCACGTGGTGCAGATCGTCCGGGCTGAACCGCCGCGGGAAGTCCCGCAGCCGGTAGCGCCGGATCACGCTGAGGATGTTGACCATGCCGGCGGCCGGAGCCGTCGCGTCCGTTGGATGTGCCATCTGCCCTCGTCTCCTTTGGTGGTTGACCGCCCCGGTCCGCCTAGCGGTCGGGACCGTAGAGGTAGTTATCCAGCGCGTAGTGCATCGCCCGGATGCGGCGCTCCTCGCTGTTCAGCAGGATCCCGCTGAACCCCTTGGAGTGGTACGACTCCTGCACGATCTGCGCCTGCGCCATGTCCTGCTCCAGCGCCTCGAACAGCTCCGGATGGTTCCGCGCCGTTCCGTACACCGTCGCCGGGCGGCGGGGCGGCGGCGCCCCCTCCGGCACGCGCGCGTACACCTGGTAGTCCCAGTAGCACTTGTTCGGGTCCGTCGGGTGCGGCCGCGGCCGGAAGAACAGGAACGATCCGTAGGTGAAGTTGAATGTCAGGTTCGGGAAGATCATGTAGTGGAAGTTGTCCACCAGCTGCTCATCGACCAGCAGGTCCATGTCCATGCCGATGCGCTTTCCCCACTCGCGGCGCGCCTGTGCCAGGAACGGCGGCAAGTCCCGCGACTTGCCCTCGAACGTGTCCGGGTCGACCCCGCAGTCCTCCAGGTTCTGGCGCTGCTGGCGTGTCAGCTCGTCCTGGTTCTCGTAGCCGAAGCGCTGCGCCAGGTCGTCCGTCCAGCTCGGATCGGGCAGGCCCATGCGGATCAGCTGGCGGCTGTGCTTGCCCTCGTCGTACACGTCCAGCGGCGTCGCCAGGTGGTCGAAGTACTCCAGCAGCTGCGGGTGCAGCGCCGGCAGGTGGTAGATCTCGGCGAACTGGTCCACCGCGAACTTCCAGTTGCACGACCACTCGAGCACGTAGTCGTCCACCACGTGGTACTGGTCCAGCCGGTACGGGTCGAGGTGCGAGGGCATCACGCCCAGGTACTCGTGCAGCGACTCCGCCTCGTCGTCCATGTTGAACCAGACCCAGCCCGCCCACGTCTCCACCCGGACCTCGGTCAGGTGCTGCTTGTCCTCGGGAATGCCGTTCACGAAGTGCTGCCGATCGGGAACCGTGTTCAGCTGGCCCTCGATGTCGAACGTCCACAGGTGGAAGGGGCACTGCAGCTGCTCCGCGTGGCCCATGCCCACGCTCGGGCGAATGCGGCTGCCGCGGTGCGGGCAGATGTTGTAGTAGCCCTTCACCTCGTCCTCGGACGTGCGGATGAAGATGAACGACTCCCGCCCGATCTCGTGGACGAAGTTATCGCCCACCTCGGGGATATCGGCCAGCGGTCCCGCGTTCAGCCAGACCTTCGTCCACATTCGCTCCCACTCGAGCTTCGCGAACTCGGGGGATGTGTACCGTTCCGTGTCGATAAGGCCCGTCCCCATGTCGGGCTCTTCGGTTCGCCCCGTTGGCGTCGGGGCGGGGCGGTTCTCGAGCACCATCGAGCAGCCCTCCCTGCAAGGAAAATGCCCGCGCATCATGGCGCTTTGCGAGACGATCGGTCAACGTGTATCGGGGCGGTCCGGGCCCGGCCTCTCCGCGACGTTGACAGGCCGCGTGTGGCAGTGAAGCATGCGCCTTCCACCAGCATCCCCGGCCGGTGATTCCGGCCCTGCCACCCTACGGAGGACTACATGGCCACGATTGAAGAGCTCGAAGCGCGAGTCGAGTATTTGGAGGCGGTCGAGGGCGTTCGCCGGACCGTCTACGAGTACCTCCTCATGCACGACATCCCCAACGTCGTCGAGACGCTCATCTCCCTCTTCACCGAGGACGCTATCCTCGACATAAGCGGCTACGGTGAGTCCCTCGAGGGCAGGCTTGTCGGGCGCGAGAAGATCGGCGAGCTCTACCGCCGCCTGGAAGAGGGCGGGATCTTCTCCGGCAAGCACAGCACCACCAACGTCCACATCGAGATCGACGGCGACGAGGCTACCGTTATCAGTTACCTGGAGGTCGGCACGGGACCGAAGCCCGGCGTCGCCCCCGGCGGCGGCATCTACCAGGAGCGCCTCCGCCGCGAGGACGACGGCCGCTGGCGCTTCGTTCACAAGCGCATCATCGGCACGGGCGAGCAGACCGTGCACGACGCCATCGACCACAGCTTCCCCGGCACCGGGGCCTGGCGCTACTAGCGCCCGGCGAGAGGACCAGCATGGAGTTCGGCTGGAACGAGGAGCTCGAAGCCTTCCGCGACGAGGTGCGCGCGTTCCTCCAGGAGTTCGATACCCCCGCCCTCCGCAACGAGCTCGCCAACCGCGGCGAGGCCGCCCAGCTCGGCCCCGAGCAGACCCGCCTCCGCGAGGCCCTGGAGGATCGCGGCTGGGTGCGCATGTGCTGGCCCGAGGAGCTCGGCGGCGAGGGCAAGTCCCAGTGGTTCCAGTTCGTCATGACCGAGGAGTTTGCGAAGCGCGAGGTCCCCTATGGCTCAGGCTTCGGCACCATGGTCGGCCCCGCCATCCACCGCTTCGGCACGGAGGCGCAGCGCGAGAAATACCTCCCCGGCATCTGGGCAAACGACATCACCCTCTGCCTCGGCTACTCCGAGCCCAACGCCGGCACCGACCTCGCCGCCCTCGAGACCCTCGCCGTGAAGGACGGCGACGACTGGCTCATCAACGGCCAGAAGCTCTGGACGAGCGCCGCCGATACCGCCTCCCACGTCTGGCTCGCCTGCCGCACCGACCCCGACGCCCCCAAGCACCGCGGCATCTCCACCTTCATCGTCCCGATGGATACCCCCGGCATCTCCGTGCGCCCGATCATGACGATGTCGGGCGGGCGCACCAACGAGGTCTTCTTCGAAGACGTGCGCGTCCCCAGCGATGCCCTCATCGGTGAGGTCAACCAGGGCTGGTACATCATCGCCAACGCCCTCGACCACGAGCGCGTCTGGATCGGCGCCGGCGGCGGCCTGCGCCACATCTTCGACCGGCTCATGGCGCACGTCCGCGAGAAGCGACCCGAGCTCCTCGAGGACGACGTCGTCCGGCGCCGCCTCGTCGAGCTGGAGCTCGACCTCGACGTCATGGAGGGCCTCGTGCTCACGAACGCCTCCATCGTCGCCTCCGGCGACACCCCCACGATGGAGGCCTCCATGTCGAAGATCTGGACCTCCGAGTTGCGCTACCACATCAGCAACGTGGCCATGGACCTCCTCGGCCATGAGGGCGCCCTCACCGAGGAGGCCGACGGCTTCGCCCCCCTCGACGGCGAGCTCGAACGCACCTACCGCGCCTCCCCCATCCAGCGCTTCGGCGGCGGCGCAAACGAGGTCCAGCGCGACATCATCGCCAGGCGCGGCCTCGGCCTCCCCCGTCACTGAGCACGACATGGACACCACCCTCAGCGAAACCCAGCGACTTCTCCGCGAGTCCCTCCGTGACTACCTCAGCAACGAGGTGCCCTTCGACCGCATCCGCGAGCTCGAACGTGAGGGCGGGGCCGACCAGACCCTCTGGGAGTACCTCGCGGGCGCCGGCTTCCTCGGCCTGCCCTTCACCGAAGCGCACGGCGGCGAGGGCGGCGAGCTCACCGACACCGCCGTCGTCCTCGAGGAGTTGACCCGGCGCGCCTGCGTCATCCCCTTCCTTGAGACGACCGCCTCCGCCCTCGCCATCGAGCGCCACGGCGACGAGGCCCTCGCCGGCGAGGTCGTCCGCGGCGTCATCAGCGGCGTCATGACGATTGCGCCCGCCCTCCAGGGCGCGACGCCCGCCAACGGCGCCTCCCCGCGTGTCGAGGCCGGCGCCCTCAGCGGCGAACGCCGCTTCGTCGACTACGGCGCCGAGGTCACCCACCACCTCGTCGAGGCCACCGAGAACGGCGAGCCCGGCCTCTACCTCGTCGAGACCGCCGCCGACGGCGTCGCGACCGAGTCGCTCAGCACGATCGCCCGCACGCCCCTCGCCCACTGCACCTACGAGGGCGCCCCCGCGCGGCGCGCCGGCGGCGCCGAGGCGCTCCAGTTTTTGCGCCGCGCCGGACGCGCCCTCTGCGCCGTCCAGTGCCTGGGCAACGCCCAGCAGGCCCTCGACATGACCGTCGAGTACGTCGGCATGCGCGTCCAGTTCGGGCGGCCCATCGGCTCCTTCCAGGCGGTCCAGCACCACTGCGCGAACATGGCCACGCAGACCCTCTCCGCGCGCTTCCTCACCTACCGGGCCGTCTGGTGCGTCGACCAGGGCATCGCCACCGACCGCGAGATCGCCAAGGCCAAGGCGCTCGCCTCCCGAGCCGGCACCGAGGTCACCATGCAGGCCCACATCCTCTTCGGCGGCATCGGCTACACCGAGGAGTACGACCTCCACTTCTTCAGCCGTCACGGCAAGGAGCGCGCCCTCGCCTGGGGCAGCACCGAAGAGTGCCTGCGCGTCGCTGCCGACACGCTCGACGAGGTGCAGCCCTGGCAGTAGACCTCGTCTGCGGCCGCGAGGTCGCCGAGGGCGACGTCGACGCCATCACCGGCCACGTTCCCGGCGGCGCTCCCGAGCGCGCCAGCGGCACTGGCGCCAAGCGCTTCTACAAGGGCCGCTGGTACTACTTCTGCTCCCTCGAATGCCGCCTCACGTTCATGGCCACCCCGGACGAGTTCATCGAAGGAACCGGCCCCGCCCCCTGACCCCGCAGGCCCGCCCTCTGGTCGTGTACCCTCCCCTCGTTCCGTAAAGGGGGACTGCCATGCCCGAGATGTTTGGAATGGATGTGACCGTCGAAGAGAACGTCATGATCCCGATGCGCGACGGTGTGCAGCTGCAGTGCGACATCTTCCGCCCCGCCGGCCCCGGCCCCTTCCCCACTCTCCTGACGCGTTCCCCCTACGGGCGAACCACGGGCCGCGAAGGCACCGGCATCGATTTCTGGCTGCCCCTCGGCTACGCCTACGTCACCCAGGACTGCCGCGGCCGCTTCGGCTCCGAGGGCGAGTACACCCCGCATCTGTACGAGGGCCCCGACGGCTACGACACCGTCGAATGGCTCGCCGAGCAGTCCTGGTGCGATGGCCAGATCGGCACCATCGGCCAGTCCTACCTCGGCGCCGACCAGTACCAGCTCGCCCCCCACTCCCCTCCCCACCTGAAGGCGATGGCGCCCGTCTCCGGAACCGCCGACCACCGCCAGAGCTGGACCCGCCACGCCGGCGGCGCCCTCGAGCACGGCTGGATGGTGCCCTACTCCCTCCTCAAGGGCCGCAACACCCTCGAGCGCAAGGGCCTCACGGGCGAGGAGATGGACACGCTCGAGGCCTACCTCGACCCGCCCGAGGAACACGGCTTCTTCGCCCAGCCCCTTACCCCCGAGGGCTACGCCCACGTCCCCCTCACCGACTGGATCGAGCGCATGAAGGACAGCGCTCCCTACTTCGCCGGCTACCTCGAAAACCCCGACGACGGCCCCTACTGGCACGAGATCAACTGCCGGCGCGGCTTCCACACCGTCGATATGCCGATGCTCCACTTCGGTTCCTGGTACGACATCTTCCTGGAGGGCACCCTCTCCGGCTTTGAGGGCATCAACGCCCTCGGCGGCCCCAACGCCCGGGGCAAGCAGCGCCTCCTCGTCGGCCCCTGGGGACACATCGGCTACTCCCTTCCCGAGAGCGGCGGAACCGGGGACCTCAACTTCGGCCCCGAGGCCGAGATCGACTTCATGGAGTGGCAGAAGCGCTGGTTCGGCCACTGGCTCAAGGGCGAGGACACGGGAATCATGGACGAGCCCCCCGTCCGCATCTTCGTCATGGGCGAGAACCGCTGGCGCGACGAGCAGGAATGGCCCCTCGCCCGCACCGAGTACACCCCCTGGTACCTGCACAGCGGCGGCTCCGCCAACAGCCTCAACGGCGACGGAACCCTCAGCCCCGAGGCGCCCGGGAGCGAACCTCCCGACCGCTACGTCTACGACCCCAACGACCCCGTCCCCAGCCTGGGTGGCAACAACCTCATCATCGCCCGCGGCGCCTTCGACCAGCGCCCCGCCGAGGTCCGTGACGACGTGCTCGTCTACACCAGCGAGGTCCTCTCCGAGGACCTCGAAGTCACCGGACCCCTGCGCGTCACCCTCTGGGCAACCACCTCCGCCGTCGACACCGACTTCACCGCCAAGCTCGTCGACGTCTACCCCGACGGCTACGCCCAGAACCTGCAGGACGGCATGATCCGCGCCCGCTACCGGGATTCAGCCAGCAACCCCACGCTGTTGACCCCCGGCCAGGCCTACCGCTACGAGATCGACCTGTGGGCCACGAGCCACGTCTTCCTCGCCGGGCACCAGATCCGCATCGAGATCAGCTCGTCCTGCTTCCCGCGCTTCGATCGCAACCCCAACACCGGCACGCCCGTGGAGAGCGAGAGCAACCTCGTGCCCGCCGCCCAGACAATCCTGCACGACGCCCAGCACCCCTCCCACATCACCCTCCCCGTCATTCCTCGCTAGGGAGGCGGTCACGTAGGCACAACAAAGGGGGCGGCCCACTGGGCCGCCCCCTCGATGTTCCTGCCGGTCCCGAACCTTAGCGGTCCGGGCCGAAGAGGTACTGCTCCAGGGCGTAGTGCATCGCCCGCACGCGGCGCTCCTCGCTGTTCAGCAGGATGCCGCTGAACCCCTGGGAGTGATACGACTCCTGCACGATCTGCGCCTGCGCCATGTCCTGACCCAGCGCCTCAAACACCTCGACGTCGTGCGCCGTCCCCCGCACCGTCGCCGGGCGCGGCGGAATGGGCGTGCCCTCCGGCAGCCGCACATACGTCTGGTAGTCCCAGAGGCACTGGTCCGGGTTCGTCGGGTGCGGACGCGCCCGGAAGTACGTCAGCGACGTGCCGCCGATGTTCAGCGTGATGTTCGGGAAGATCATGTAGTGGTAGTCGTCGATCAGCTGCTCGCCGTGGAGCGCCGAGACGTCCACGCCCATCGCCTCGTACAGATCGCGGCGCGCCTCGATGATCGCGGGGCGGACATCGTTCACCCCGCCCTCGAACTCGTCCTGCTCGATGCCGACCGCGGCAAGCTGCTGCCACTGCGAGTCGGTAATCATCTCCTTGTCGGTGTAGCCGTGGCGGCGAGCCATGTCGTCCGTCCAGGCGCCCCCGTCCGGGTACCCCTGGCGGATGAGCTGGCGGCTGTGCCGGCCTCCGTCGTACACGTCCAGCGGCGTGCCCGCCGTGTCCCACCACTCGATCAGCTGCGGGTGCAGCGCCGGCAGGTGGTAGATCTCGGCGAACTGGTCGACCGCGAACTTCCAGTTGCAGTCCCAGATGAGCTGGTAGTCCTGCACCAGGTGGTATTCCTCGAAGTGATACGGGTCGAGGTGCGAGGGAATCACGCCCAGGAAGTCGGTCAGCGACTCCGCCTCGTCGTCCATGTTGAAGAACACGAACGGGCCCCACGTGTCGACCCAAACCTCCGCAAGCTGCTGCTTGTCCTCGGGAATGCCGTTCACGAAGTGCTGCCGGTCGGGAACCGTGTTCAGCTGCCCTTCGATGTCGAACGTCCAGAGGTGGAAGGGGCACTGCAGCTGCTCCGCGTGGCCCAGGCCAACACTCGGGCGCAGGCGGCTGCCGCGGTGCGGGCAGATGTTGTAGTAGCCCTTGATCTCGTCCTCGTCCGTGCGGATGAAGATGAACGACTCCCGCCCCAGTGTGTGCGTGAAGTAGTCCCCCACCTCCGGGATGTCGCAGATCCCTCCGGCGATGTTCCACGTCTTCGTCCACATCCGCTCCCACTCGAGCTTCGCGAACTCGGGGTCGGTGTAGCGCGTCGGGTCGATGAGCCCCGTGCCCATGTCGGGCTCGTCCACCCGCTCCAGCGGCGTCATCGGCATTTCTTGATTCTGGGTGACCATGCAGTCCCCTCCCTCGTACTCGCGATTGAAGGATATTCCGTGCCGCGATGGTGGCATCGCCCCGCCCGCCCGTCAATGCCGCGACCGGCGGGTGCGCTTCCCCACCCCCGTCCTCTACGATGCGCCCGCCGAAACCACACGCAGGAGAGCATTCATGCCCACCGTCGGAGTCGTTGCCCGCTTCACCATCCAGGCCGATAAGACCGATGAGTTCGCCCGTGTCGCGAACGAGTTCGTCGTCGCCCCCAGCCAGCAGGAGCAGGGCTGCATCCGCTACGAGCTCTGGCAGGACAACGAGGACCCCACCATCTTCGCGATGGTCGAGGAGTGGGAGAGCGACGAGGACCTGAACGCCCACCTCGCCAACGCCGGCAGCCGCGGTGGCCCCAGCCTGGGCGACTACATGGCCGGCCCGCCCGACATGCGCCGCTTTAGCAAGACTGGCTAGGCTCCCGGCGTAGCGCTCGCGCTAGGCCTCCCGCATCGGATTCATCACCTCTTCCACGAAGCGGAGCACCGGCTCCGTCGAGGTCGGGTGCCCGAAGTCGCAGGTGAAGTGCCGCACGCCCAGCTCGCGGAAGCGCTCGAGCACCTCGCGCCACGCCTCCGACTCCTGGCTGTTGTTCGGCAACCCCACCTCGCGGGTCACGCTGATGGTGATGTCCGAGGGGTCGCGCCCCGCTTCCTCGGCCGACTTGAGCACGATGTCGCGCTTCCGTGTCCAGTTCTCCTCCCACTCATCCGTCGGCCACCAGAACGTGTTCCACCCGTCGGCCTGGCGCCCCACCATCGGCAGTGAGAGCTGCTCGCCCTGCGCCCCCACCATGATCGGGATCATCGGGTCCGGCCGGGGCGGCGCCTTCGCGTCCTTGATCGTGTAGTAGCGGCCCTCGAAGCTCGGTGACTCTTCCGTCCACATCAGGCGGCAGATCTGGATCGTTTCCTCAAGCTGCCGGATGCGCGTTGCTGTCGAGGGGAACTCGTACCCGTAGCGCTCGAACTCCTCCCCCCGCCAGCCCGCCCCGATGCCGAGGATGAAGCGCCCGCCCGAGAGCGTCTGCAGGGTCGCCGCCATCTTCGCCGTCAGCGCCGGGTTGCGGTAACCCTGGCCCATCACGTGGTGGCACAGCTTCACCGTGGGGAACTTCGCCGCCAGCCACGTCATCGTCGTCCACGACTCCAGGAACGGGTCGTTCTCGTTCGCGAACCCGTAGAAGTGGTCCGCGAGCCACACGCAGTCGAAGTGCTGGAACGCCGTCGGCAGGATGTTCCGCTCCTGGTACATCACGATCGGCTCGTTGTCGCTGTCCGGCAGGCCGATCACCGGGGATACCCACCCGAAGGTCAGTTCGTCTGTCACGCGCTTGTCTCCTCTTGGCCCGCGTTCGCCGCGATCTGCGGCCTCATGGGGGCGCGAGGCAGGATACACGAGCAGCCTCCCGATCGCCGTTCACGCCTGCTCCCAGGCCCCGCCCAAAGGGGTAAGGTTGCGCGACACCGTTCCGCGCCTCCATCGGCGCCGGGAGGACTGCCATGCGAGCCCTCGTCTACCGCGGCCACAAGCGCGTCGAGATCGAGAACGTGCCGGACGCCCAGGTCCCCGCTCCCGACGGCGCCCTCGTCCGAACCACCAACTTCGCCATCTGCGGCTCCGACCTCCACGGCTACCACGGACCCGTCAACGAGGAGCGCATCGGCAACACGATGGGCCACGAGGCCATCGGCGAGGTCGTCGAGGTCGGCCCCGAAGTGCGCCGCATCCGCCCCGGCGACCACGTCGCCGTCTCGGCAGTCGTCGGCTGCGGCCGCTGCGAGGAGTGCCAGAGCCTCATCACCGCACGCTGCGCCAACAGCGAGACCCGCGTCCTCAACCTCGGCCAGGCCGAGGCCATCGCCGTCCCCGCCGCCGACTCCTCCCTCCTCCAGATCCCCGACGGCGTCACCGACGAGCAGGCCGTCCTCCTCACCGACATCCTCCCCACCGGCTACAAGGGCGTCCGCGGCGCCGATATCCAGCCCGGCGGCACCGTCGCCGTCGTCGGCGCCGGCCCCGTCGGCCAGATGGCCCTCGAGACCTCCTTCCTCTTCGGTCCCTCCAAGGTATTCGCCATCGACCAGGTGCCCTACCGCCTCGAGGAAGCCGAACGCCTCGGCGCCATCCCCATCGACGCCAGCCAGGTCGACCCCGTCGAGGCCGTACTCGACCAGACCGGCGGGAAGGGCTGCCAGCACGTCATCGAGGCCGCCGGCCCCCAGGCGACCGTGCGCATCGCCTTCGGCGTGCTCGCCCACGGCGGCACCCTCTCCCAGGTGGGCGCCACCACCGACCCCGAGATGACCATCAACCTCATGGCCCTTTTCTCGAAGGACCTCACCTACCGCGTCGGGCTCGTGTCGCCGCAGTACGCCTGGCCCGAGCTCGTCCCCCTCCTGCAGGAAGGCAAGATCCACCCCGAGCGCATCTTCACCCACCACCTGCCGATGTCCGATGGCCCCCGCGGGTACGAGATGTTCGACAACCGCGAAGACGGCGTGATCAAGGTCATGCTCGACCCGACCCGCTAGCGCCGCTCAAGAAAGCTCCCCCAGGTCCTCGGCTCCCCGGGCTTCCGCTTCTGGGGCGGCTTGAGGTGCGGCAGGAAGCGGTCCATCACGAGGTTCCACAGCGGCCAGAGCGCCAGGGATGCCGCCCACGTGTAGGCCCCGTACAGCCACAACGTCAGCAGCATGCGCATCTTGGCGAACCCGGGCGTGTGTTCTCCTACGCTCGCGAGAAAGCCCTTCGCCTCCAGTGCGATGCGCATGAGCAGCTCTCCGTCGTGGGAGATCACGTTCGTCTGCGAGGTGGCGAAGAACACCAACAGCACGACGAAGGTCCGAAGCACGGCCACCACGAGCGCCGCCCCTGCCGCCACCCGCACGTAGCCGCTGCGGTGCAGGAACCACAGGGCTACCAGCAGGTTGGGCAAGCCCGCAATCGTCAGCAGCAGCCAGGTCGGCCAGAAGTCGTAGTAATAGAGGGTCGCCTGCAGGTTCGCCTCCATCCTTGTGGTGGGAAGGCCCAGCGAACGTGCGTCGAGCTCTTCGGCGAACCCGTAGATCAGTGCGAGGCTCAGGGGTGCGGTCAGGAGAGGCGTCAGGACGAGCCACAGAAACGGCGATCGCCTGCCCAGCCCGGCGAGCACCTTCCTCAGCGCTCCCGTCGGTTCCGTTCCCCGTTCGCCGTGCACGACCGGATTCTAGCCCCGCGAATCAGCGACCTACGCCATGTCCGAGGAGCGCTGGCGCCGCTCGAAGAAGCCGCCCCAACCTCGGGGCGTCCCGGCCTGCCGCCCTTGTGGCGGCTTCAGGTGGGGCAGGAAGCGTTCCATCCCGAGGTTGAAGAGCCCCCAGGCCAGGACGCTCGGTCCCCACGCGAACGCGCCGAACAACCACATCATCAGCGGCAGGCGGACCAGTGCCTCCCGCGTCGATGCTCGAGGCTCGAGCGCCAGGAAACCCGTTCGCTCCACCTCGATGCGCATCAGCAGTTGCCCGTCGTGGATGATCAGGTCGGACTGCGCGATCGCGAAGAACAGGAACAGGACACCCACGGTCCGTACCAGCGCCAGCACAAGGGCAAGCGCCGCCGCCACCCGCATGTACCCGCTGCGCTGGAAGAACCACAACACGACCAGCAGGTTGAGCACGAGCCCCGGCCCGATCAGCAGCAGTGCCGTCTGCCAGAAGTCGAAGTAGTGGAGCGTGGCCGGGATCAGCTCGTTTCGCCAGACGGGCAGCCCCAGCTCCCTCGCGCTGAGCTCTTGCGCGAAGCCGAACACGAGCACGGCGGTCAGGGGCGCCGTCACCACCGGCGTCACCACCAGCCACGCCAGGGGCGAGTAGCTCCCCATTCGGCGCCACGCCCTCCCGATCACGCCGAGGGCGCCTGCGTCTGCTGGAGCAATGTGAGAGGGCGTCGTTGCCATGGGGGCAGTCTAGCGCGGTGGAGGACCGACCACCGATCACCGACCACCGGTCACCAATCCTCTACTGCCTCTGGAAGAAGCCGCCCCAGCGCCCGGGTTCGCCCTGGGAGCGTTCGCGGGGCGGCGCCAGGTGCGGGACGAAGCGCGACATGAGCGGCTCGTACGCCTGCCAGATCACGAGCGTGAGCACCCACATCCCCAGCCCGCCCATCCACGCCGTCATCAGGATGCTCAGCGTCGCGAACGACGGCGAGGGGACCGAGGACGCGCCCGCCTCCCCGATGGGGATGCGGAGGATGAGTCCGTCCTCGCGCATCACATCGCCCGTCAGCCAGAGGACCGAAGCCATCGGCACGACGAACGTGCGCAGCAGGGCGAGCGTCAGCGCGAGCCCTGCCGCGATCCGCACGTAGGTCAGCTCGTGCCGCAGCCACCAGGCCACGGGCAGGTTCACCACGCCCGGCACAGTCAGCACCACCCAGATGACCCAGAAGTCGAAGTAGAAATAATGCGTCCGATCGAGCTGGCGGTTCTCCCGCGTCCACTCCACCTCGACCAGCCCGAAGGCCTGCGCATCCAGGGTGCCGCCCACGGTGAAGATCAGGAGTGCGCTCAGCGGCAGGGCTACCGCCGGCGTTACCTGGAGCCACTCGAACGGGGACCGCGTCCCCAGCCGGCTCCGGAGGCTCCCGATCACCGCTGCACCGTCCACCACCTGGTCGCCCGGAGCCCGCTAGCGCCGCGTCAGGAAGCCGGTCCAGCGCTTCGGTGCGTCGAGGCGCGGCCCTCCGGGCGGGTCGAGGTTGCGCCAGAAGCGCGCCATCAGCGGCTCGTACGCCCGCCACACCAACACCGTGATCCCCCAGAAGATGGCGCCGCCGACCCAGGCCGCCACGAGGATCCTTCGGATCGCCGTCCCCTCCGTGGGGGAGGTGATGTCGGTCACGACGCCCGTCGCTCCGACCTCGACCCGCAGGAACAGCCCGCCGTCGTTCACGACGGCGATCTGGGAGATGGCGACGGTCGCCAACGGCACGATGAGCGTCCGCACCAGCCCGAGCGTGAGCGCCACCACTGCCGCTACCCGCACGTAGCCGTTGCGGTTGAGGAACCAGAGTAGGGCCAGCAGGTTCAGGGCGCCCGGCGCCGCCAGCAGCAGCCAGGTCCGCCAGAAGTCGAAGTAGTAGAAGCACTTCTGGGCGATGAACCCGTCGAACTTGCAGAGGTCGTTCTCCGGCAGGCCCAGCGCTTCCGCGCTGTGCTCGCCGCCCGCCGTGAACAGCAGCAGGGCCGCCAGCGGGGCCGTCGCCAGCGGCGTCACGGTAATCAGCAGGAAGGGCAGCCGTCGCTTCAACCAGCTCCACGCGCGGCGAGGGCCGGTCGGTTGGTCGTTACGCATCGTCACCTTCCGAGGGAAGGTTGTGCTCGATGCGGGTCTCGTCAAGGTCGGCCAGCAGGGGAAGCATGCGGTGGGGTTGGTGCGGAAGGGCCAGCACCACCTCGTTGCTCCCGTCGCCGCCCCACGGCCCAGCGTGCGCCGGAGCCGCCTCCGTTGGGTTCATGCCCATCCAGCGGCTGGATGCCCGGTCGTAGACATCCGTCCGCCCGAACGCGATCAGCGAAGGGTCATCGGGCGATGGCGCAGCGCCCCGCATGTCCGGGTGCTGGAACCACTCGCCAGAAGGCCCCGGCGGCTCGGGAAGCGGCTCCAGCCGCGATCCGTCCCTGCTCACGAAGCTGTACCCCACCCTTCCCCCGATCTTCGTCTGCATCACCAGCCCCGAAGAGTCGGCGAGCCAGCGAGCGCCGCCGAGCTCGTCGCCGTAGTTGAGTCTGGCCGACCGGACACGGAAAAGGTTCCGCCCAGTCGTTCCGTCGATGACAAGCACCGTACTCGTCTCCTCGAAGAGGGGTGGTTCGGTCCCCGGGACCGCCAGCACGCGTTCACCCGCTGCCAGCGACCCGTCCGGGGAGACAAATGCGCGGTCCACCCGCACGCGTGTCATCCCCAGATGATCGCCCCCCCAGCCGAGACGCGCCACAAAGGTCGCGAAGATGCCGTACCCCAGCGTAAGCGGAGGGCGTGTGGGCCAGTAGGAGAACGGCAGCAGGAACGACTCCCCATCGCTCGCCGGCGTTGTCGCGTGGAACAGGATCCGCTGGAGGGTCGACTGCCGCTGGGGCGAGAACACGCTTGTTACCCATCCCGTGGCCCCGTCCAGCATGAACAGCGAGGGGTACTCCTGTGGCTGCTGGAGCGCCAGGAACACGCGCCGCCCGATGGGGTCGAAGAAAGGTGGAATAGAGGGGAGGAGCGTCCCTGTGAGCTCGAACTCCGCCCGTTCCTCCAGCTGCCCGTTCGTGAGCACGTACCGCGCCCGCTTGATCAGGTGCGGCCCCAGCTCCTCTTGCACCACCTCGAAGAGCGCTCCGTAATCGGAGAAGCCGAGCAGCCTCAGGCGATCCTCGGGCCACGTCCACGATCGTCCCGTTGTCCGCTCGTGGAGCGCGTTCGTCGTCGCAATGAACCGCCTGCCCGCGCCCGCCTGGTAGACGGGCGGGTCGTTGCCCGGCTCGGCGACCTGCCAGCCCGTCACGCTCCCTGCTCCTTCGCCCCGCGTCCGCAGGAAGAAGATGCCGTGGTCCTCCGTCAGCGGCTGCCCCGGCTCGAGGGTCAGCTCCTTGAAGATGCCCGTCGCCGGCTGCAGCGCCGCGAGCGCTGGGGGCACGGGCGTGAGCGTGGGCGGAACCGGGACAGGTCGCGGCGGACGCACGACCGTGTCCTCTTCCTCCGTCTCCCGCGTAATCAGGAACGCCCCTCCCGCCGCCAGGCCCGCGACTCCCGCCGCCAACCCCAGGAACGCCCGCCGCGAGATTCCCCGGCGCGGCTCCGGGGCGCTCGGCCGCCGCCGCCCCGGCCCGCCGCCACCCCCTCCGGGAGCTCGAAGAGGAGGTCCCTCGCCGCCCCTCGCCTGTTCCGCTCGCCCGAGGCTCGGCGGCAGCAGGGGCTCGCCGTCCTCCACCTCCCGTCCCGGCGGCACGCCCCGGATGCGCGCGTGCGCATCGGGAACGCTGATGCCGAGCCGAACCGCGATCTCCGCGACCGGCTTCCCCTCCGCCAGCAACTCCTCGAGCAGCCGCGAGGTCGCGTCCGCGCCCTCCGTCGGGCGGAGATCCCTGGGTTGCTCCCCGTCGGCCATGGGATCGATTCTAGGCGAGCGCAGAGCCGCCCGGCCCGGTCACATCGAGAGCTTGCCCCAGTCTCCGCTCAGGTCCGCGGGCCCGCGGTACAGCGCCTCCAGGCGCCGCGTCTGGATGTACCACTGCCCGTCGATGCGCGTGTACGTATCGAAGTAGCAAAGCGAGTTCATCGTGCGGCCCGCCTCGCGGTTCAGGAACTCGCCCATGTACCAGCGCCCCGTGGCCGTGTCCCCCGTCACGTCGTCGATGACGCCCGAGTACACGTGCATGTAGACGTTCGGGATGCTCGCCATGATTCGCGTCCAGTCGGCCACGACCTCCTCGCGGCCCGTGCGCGTGGTGCTCGTGATCCACTGCCCGTCCGGTGCCCAGGTCGAGCCCCAGGCCTCCGGGTCGAAGCGGTTGACCGCGTCCACGTAGCGCTCCGCCACCTGTCGCAGGGCGGTGTAGTCCTCAACCGTCGGTGCTCCCATGTCGTCCTCCTCGCTGGCTCGCGCAGCCTACCCGAAACGGACCCCGCCGCGCGCTCCCCACGCGACTCGCCGCGCCGTAGGATTCGCCCCACCACTGCAGGAGGCTCCCCATGACCGACACCCGCGCCTACGAAGGCCTGATCGCCGAGACCATCACCGTCCAGGGCGATGGCGGCGACTCCATCTACGCTTACTTCGCGCGGCCCCTGGGCGAAGGGCCGTTCCCCGCGATGCTGCTCCTCCACCACATCCCCGGCTGGGACGAGTGGTACAGGGAGACCGCCCGCCGCTACGCCCACCACGGCTACGTCACCATCTGCCCCGACCTTTACTACCGCGACGGCCACGGTGAGCCCGAGGACGTTGCCGCCAAGGTCCGCGCCGAGGGCGGCGCCCCCGACGACCGCGTCGTCGGCGATGCCGACGGCTGTATCGCCTACCTCCGCTCCCTCCCCTACGTGACCGGCAAGGTCGGTGTCATGGGCACCTGCTCCGGCGGACGCCATTCCTTCCTCGTCGGCTGCCGCTCCAGCGAGGGCGTCGACGCCGTCGTCGACTGCTGGGGCGGGAACGTCGTCATGCCCCCCGAGAATCTCTCGGAGCGCCAGCCCGTCGCCCCCATCGACTACACCGCCGACCTGGCCGCCCCACTCCTCGGCCTCTTCGGGGAAAACGACTTCAGCCCCACGCCCGATCAGGTCGCCGAGCACGAGGCCGCCCTCCAGCGCGAGGGGAAGGACTACGAGTTCCACATGTACCCCAACGCGGGGCACGGGTTCTTCTACTACAACTACCCCCAGGCCTACGCCGCCGAGGCCGCCGTCGACGGTTGGGAGAAGATCTGGGACTTCCTCGGCCGGAAGCTGAGTTAGGGGAAAACGCCATGTGCACCATGATTGCGGAGAAGGTCCAGATCGCCGGCAGCGGCAAGTCGCGCGACCGCTGGTTCCCCATCGCCCAGACCTACGTCTCCTTCGACCACCCCTTCCACCTCCAGCGCGAGCACGCGCTCAACCTCGACTTCGTGAACGAAGAGCTCGGCACCGGCGCTCGCGTCGCCGTCGAGCTCACCCCCGAGGACGCGCGTGAGCTCGCCACCACAATCCTGCGCCTTCTCGATGAGGGCGCCGAAGTCGAGGCAGGCCAGCAGTAACGCAGCCGCCCACGGACCAGGTCGAGATCGAGGACGAGGGGCCGCAGAGCCTGCGGCCCTGGGCCGCCTTCACCTTCCGCGACTACCGCTACCTCTGGGCGGCCGGCCTCGCCACCGTCGTCTCCCGCTGGATGCGCATCCTCGTCACCGCCCAGTGGCTCTTCGAGGCCACTGGCTCCCCCGCCCAGCTCGGCCTCATCGGCGCCGTCCAGCTCGTCGTCCAGATTCCCGCCCTCCTCTGGGGAGGCGCTCTCGCCGACTACATGAACCGCAAGCACCTCGTGGCGGCCGCCCATGCCGTCACGTTCGGGGTGCTGCTCGTGCTGGGGTTCCTCGCCGCCGCCGGCACGCTCACGGTCTGGCAGGTCTACATCGCCATCGGCATCACCGCCGCGACCCAGGTCATCTCCCAGCCCGCCGCCGCCGCCCTCACCCCCACCGTCGTCCCCCGGCGCCACCTCATGCTCGCGATCACCGGCGAGACCGCCACCATGAACGCCGGCTCCATCCTCGCGCCCCTGCTCTTCGCCGGCGTCGCCGAGGGCGTCGGGCTTACCGCCGCCTTCTTCGTCGCCGCCGGCACCACCGCCCCCGCCGCCCTCCTGCCCCTCCTCATCCGCGCCCGCGGCCAGGTCGAGCAGGTCGCCGAGGGCTCGACCGTCCGCCGCGTCTGGGAAGGCTTCCTCTTCGTCATCCGCCACCCCATCCTCCCCGGCCTTTTCCTCCTCGATATCGGCATCACCGTCGTCTCCTTCTACCGCGAGATACTGCCCGTCATCGCCAAGGGTCTCTTCAAGGGCGGCGCGGGCGCAGTTGGCGTGCTCGGCTCGGCGAACAGCGCCGGGGCGGTGGCCGGCTCCTTCGGCGCGCTCTTCTTCGCCGGCTACCGCTCCAAGGGGATGCTGGTGATCTATGCCTCCCTGGGCTACGCCGTCGTCCTCCTCCTCTTCTCGAACGTGGCGGCCCTCTGGGCGGGCGCCATCACGATCGCGCTACTCGGCCTCGCCGACGCGGTCACCGTCGCGGTCCGCCAGACGACCGTGCAGCTCACGACGCCCGACGACATGCGCGGCCGCGCCTCCGCCTTCCTCGTGCTGGCGGCCGTCACCGCGAACAACATCGGTACGCTCTGGGTCGGCCTCTGGTCGGCCTGGATCGGCGAGCGAGCCACCATGATGCTCGGCGCCTTCCTCGCGTTCGGCGCCACGCTGCTCATCTGGAGGCTCTGGCGGCCCCTCCGCGAGTACCGCTACCCCTGAGCTGGACCCCTACCGGTAGGGGATGATCTGGGCGTAGTCGACGGCGCTCTCGATCACGCGCGAGTAGGCGTAGTCGACCACCAGCACGTCCTTCATGATCGGCCCCAGCATCGGCCCCACCACTTCAGTGTGGTACGGATGCGCGGCGTACTCCTCCATCGCCTCGATCGAGTCGACCTCCGCGATGAACACCAGATCGAACCGGTCCGTCGCCGAGCCGTAGTACGGCCCCGGCTTCCCCAGGATCCAGCGGCGGATGAACGGCTTCTGCCGCGGGAAGCGATCGAGCGCGAGCGTGAACTCCTCGATGTCCTCCTCGCTCGCGTCGTCCTTGAAGGCCAGGCAGGTCACGTGCGCGATCGCGACGTTGTCGTCGCCTTCGCGCGGCGCCTTGTAGGCCACGGCGCTCTGCTGCACGGCCGTGAACTCGAAGTCCACCACCAGCACGTCCTCGATGATCGGCCCCATCAGCGCCGCCGCGTCCATGTGGAACGGGTGCTTTGCGTAGTCGACCATCGCCGCCGGCGAGTCCACCTCCACCGAGAAGGCGAGGTCGTAGTCTTCGCTCGAGATTGGGTAGTAGTTCCCGGGCTTCCCCGAGATCCAGCGGCGCAGCCCGGGCTTCTTCGACGGAAACTCGTCGAGCTTGTCCCAGAACTCCTGGATGAGGGCCTCGTCGGCGCCCTCCTTGAAGCTCATGAAAACGGTGTGGGAGACGCCCATGGCGATCCTCCTTGCGGCGGACCGCGGCGTGCCCTGGCCCGCCTCGTGATGCCCGCGAGCATACGCCCCTCGGACCCCCTGTAGACTCGCCCCACTCCACAGGAGAACGACATGCAGATCGGCGCCCAGCTCCACAACAACTCCACCAGCTGGCAGGACATCACCGCTGTCGCCCGCACCGTCGATGCGGGCCGCTGGTCCAGCCTCTGGGTCTACGACCATTTCTTCCCGCCCGTCCCCAACCTCGGCAACGAGATCCCCACCTTCGAGGCCTACGCCCTCCTCGCAGGCCTCGCCGCCACCACCGAGCGCGTGCGCCTCGGCACGCTCGTCACCGGCAACACCTACCGCAACCCCGCCCTCGTCGCGAAGATGATCGCGACCATGGACGACATGAGCGGCGGCCGCATGAACGTCGGCATCGGAGCGGCCTGGTTCGAACGCGAGCACACCGCCTTCGGCTGGCAGTTCCCCTCCCTCAAGGAGCGCCTCGATCGGCTCGAGGAGGCCGTCCAGGTCATCCGCCTCCTCTTCGACACCGAGGGCCCCGTCACCTTCGAGGGGGAGTACTACTCTCTCGACGACACCCCCTTCGAGCCAAAGTGCATCCAGCAGCCCCACGCCCCCATCATGGTTGGCGGCGGCGGCGAGAAGCGCACCCTCCGCACCTGCGCCCGCTACGGCGACATCATGAACGTCGACGGCCCGCCCGACTTCGTCCGCCGCAAGATCGAGGTGCTGGAGCAGCACTGCGCCGACATCGGCCGCGACCCCGCCGAGATCAAGAAGAGCATCCAGCTCACCTGCGTCCTCCAGGACGACCCAGAGAAGGCGGCCACGTGGCGCGAGCGCTATGGCGGCCACATGTCGCCCGAGGAGCGCGAGCGCGACCTCGCCATCGGCTCCGCCGAGCGCATCGTCGAGGTCCTCAAGCGCTACGAGGAGGTGGGCGTCGAGGAGGCCATCTTCGCCCGCATGCCCAACAACCCCCGCCTCTACCAGCGCCTCGACGACGAGGTCCTCAGCGCCTTCGCCTGACGCCCCCGATTGCGCAGGCGCGGACAGGGTGGGAATCTGAGTTGAGGAACGATGTCTGACGAACAGACCGAACTAGTCATCTCTCACAAGTGGGAGCCGATCGAGGACCTGCCGGCGGATTGGCGCGACCTGTGCCGTCCCGATCTCCACGAAGTTCATCAACAGTGGGTGGCCGACCGCAAACTGGTAAAGGATCCAGCGAAGCTTGCCGACTTCCAAGATCGGTTACACACACTCTGGGCGATCGAAACCGGGGTCATTGAACGTCTTTACACGATTGATCGCGGCGTCACCATGGCGCTTCTTGAGGTTGGACTGGGGGCGCTGGAGCAGTTTCGTGCCGAGCGCCGCCTGACCCGCGATGCCCAAGAACTCATCGAGGACCAGCGGAGCGCGCTGGACTTCGTCATGGAATATGTCGGTGGACGCCGGAACCTGACGACCTCGTACATCAAGGAGCTTCACCAAGGGCTCACCCGCCGTCAGGAACACTGCGAAGTAAGGGATGTCCGAGGGAAGGTCTTTAGGACTCCCCTCCTCAGAGGCGAATGGAAGAAGCTTCCGAACTTCCCAACTCTCCCAGATGGGTCGGTGCATGAGTACTGTCCACCTGAACAGGTTCAGAGTGAGATGGACCAGTTGCTCTCCCTGTATGAGCGCCACCGCGAGATGCGGGTCTGTACCGAGGTCGAGGTTGCCTGGCTCCACCACCGATTTGCACAGATTCACCCATTTCAGGATGGAAACGGTCGCGTAGCTCGGTCTCTGGCTAGTGCGGTCTCCTTGAAGGCCGACTACCTAGTCTTGGTGGTTAGGGACGAACAGCACGGGGAACTCTACTTCGATGCCCTTCAGTCGGCTGACCGTGGAGACCTGAAGCCACTGGTTGACCTCTTTGCCGACATCCAGATACGAGACCTCAAGGAGGCTATTGGAGCTATTGAGTCGCTCCGCGGTGAGGAGGCCGTGAAGGCTGTGGAAGCGGCCGCAGCGGCGGCTAGGCGGACCCAAGACGTCGCGATGGTGCGCATTGCAGACACACTCGACGAGTTGGCGGGAGTGGCTTCCTTTCGCCTAGAGGAAGTCGCCGCAGAGACCGAGCGTGCGTTCGAGAGAGAGGGAGTGGTTGTTTCCACCTATGTGTCCGGCGATGACGGAGGTGAGCACTGGTGGCATCGACAGATTGTGAAGGCGGCAAAGCAGCACGATTACTTCGCGGACCTTGAGCGTCCGCGCCGCTGGGTCTCGCTGAAGTTGCGCCTGCCGGCTCGCGAGGAGACTGATACCAGGCTGGTCATTTCGCTTCACGGTGTTGGTCGGCGAGCAGGTCGGCATGCTGTGACTGCGTTCCTGACCCAGCCCCTTGGAGAAGGAGACTGGGATACCCGTGTGGTTTCGCAAGCGGAGTTTCCCTTCGATGCGGAACCTGCAAATGATGAGGCGCTGGAGGCCATCAAGGCAGAATTCAGAGTCTGGCTTGATGAGACGATTACGAACGGTGTTCGCATGTGGACCGAGGATCTGTAGGCCCCACACCGAAGGCGTATCCTGATCGCTCACAGCGAGCCGTGCGCTCAACGGGAGCCGAACCATGAGGGCAGGAGAGAAGGCGGCCGAACGCCTCAAGACCGAGATCGATCCGCGCGAGTTCGATTCTCCCGAATATCGCAAGGATCCCTTCCCCGTCTACAAGCGCCTGCGCGACCACCGCCCTCTCTTCCGTGACGGGTTCCACGGGCGCTGGGTGCTGAGCCGCTACGACGATATCGTCGGCGTCTTCCAGGACAACGAGCACTACGACCGCGCTACCTACAACCCCGACGGCCCCTACAAGTTCGGGGAGCGCTCCGTCTTCGGCCCCAACATCCTCGAGTACGGCAACAGCCAGCGGCACCGCTGGATGCGCAACATCGTCGCCGACCAGTTCGTCGGCAACCGCCTCGGGGCCTTCATCCCCTACATCGAGATGATCGCCCGCGAACTCCTCGACAAGATCGCGCAGAAGGCCGCCGACGATATCGCGAAGGGCTTCTCCGATACCGGCGAGGTCGAGCTGGTCAGCCAGTTCACCAACCAGTTCCCCGTGCGCGTCATCTCCAACATGCTCGGCCTGCCGCGCCACGACGAGGACACATTCGTGAGCTGGTACCAGCGCCTCATCTCCGGCATGGGCTCCGGCCAGTACTACGTCGACGGCATCCACGCCCGCGACGAGATCTGGGACTACCTCGAACCCATCATCGAAGAGCGCATGAAGAATCCCGGCGAGGACCTCGTCTCCCGCATCGTCACCGCCGAGCTGCAGGGCAAGCGTATGAACGTCGAGGAGGTCAAGGGCTTCGTCGCCCTCCTGCTCGCCGCCGGTGGCGACACCACCGACAAAGCCATCGCCAACATGTGGTACCACATGCTCTACACCCGCCCGGACCAGTTCGAGGAGGTCCAGGGCGACCACTCCCTCTGGACCAACGTCTTCACCGAGATGATGCGCTACGACCCCGTCGTTCACGGTCAGGGCCGGCGCACCACCTGCGAGATCGAGATGTACGGCGAGGTCATCCCCGAGCGCGCCTCCGTCTCGCTGCTGCTCGGCGCCGGCAACCGCGATGAGCGTGTGTTCAAGGACCCGGACACCTACGATGTCTTCCGGGACGACCTGCACATGGGCCGCGAATTGCGCTCCGGACGCTACCCCGATGGCCGCGCCGGCCACCTGGGATTCGGCATGGGCCAGCACTTCTGCATGGGCTACGCCATGGCCCGCCAGGAGGCGATCATCGCGAGCACGCGCCTCTGCGAGGCCATGAAGAACCCCCGTCCCAAGTTCCCCACCCACGAGGGCATCACCGGACCCAACATCAACGAGGGCGGCTTCCGCGCCCCACGCGAGCTCTGGGTCCAGTTCGACGTCGCCTAGGCGCGACGCAGCACCACATCAGGAGTACGCATGAAGTCCGAAGTCCATCCCCTCAGCGGCGCTACCTACACCGAGCTCGGCGACGGCAGGGTCCGCGTCGAGAAGGCGAAGAAGTACGGCATCTTCCAGTGGGACGGCCACCACCTCGAGGGCGACTTGAAGTACGCCGACCCCCACCTCCTCCAGTGGGTCGGCGGCCCCGAGCTTCCCCCAGAGTTCGTCGAGAACGACCCCCGCCGCGCCTCCCGCATGGCCGCCAGTCGTGACGCGGCCGCCGCCGAGGCCCAGTACACGGGCGGCACCGCCCTCGCTGGCGAGATCGACGACACCTTCACCCGCTACACCGGCGACCCCGGCCGCGACACCCCCGCCGGCCGCCGCTCATCCGGCATCTCCTTCATGGAGCTCCTCGACGGCGACCAATACCCGGAGCGCATCCCCGAGACGCTGCGCATGGAGAACTCGCTCGAAGGCGGCGTCCGCAGGGTGCCGACCAAGCGCTACACCCAGAAGAAGTGGCACGACCTGGAGGTCGAGCGCCTCTGGAAACGCGTCTGGCAGATGGCCTGCCACGTCGACGACATCCCCGAGGTCGGCGACTACATCGTCTACGACGTCGCCCACCTCTCCTGGATCGTCGTCCGCACCGGCGAAAACGAGTTCAAGGCCTACAACAACGCCTGCCTCCACCGCGGCCGCCAGCTGCGCGAGTTCGATGGCAAGAAGGCGACCGAGTTCCGCTGCCCCTTCCACGGCTGGTGCTGGGAGATCGACGGGTCGCTGCGCGAGATCCCCTCGGAGTGGGACTTCCCCGAGGTGCGCGAGGACGCCAGCCACCTGCGCGAGGCGAAGATCGGCACCTGGGGCGGGTTCGTCTTCATCAACCCCGACCCGGACAGCGAGTCATTCGAGGACTACCTCGGCGACCTCCCGAAGCACTACGAGAAGTACGACTACGAGAAGAAGTACAAGCAGATGCACGTGGCGAAGATCGTGCGCGCCAACTGGAAGGCCAACCAGGAAGCCTTCATGGAGGGCTACCACATCATCGCCACCCACCCGCAGCTCATGATCTACGGCGGCGACGGCGCCAACCACCAGTACGACTCGTTCGGCAACTGGTCCCGCGCCGTCACGGTGGCCGCCCGCACGAGCGCCCACCGCAACATCCACCCGGACCGCGACGAGATCTTCGCCACCCGCCACCGGATGGCGGACATGATGCGCGAGACCCTGCGCGAGACCATCGGCGACCGCGTCGATACCTACTGCGACGCCGAGCTCATCGACGGGCAGTACAACAACCTCTTCCCCAACTTCCACCCCTGGGGCTCGTTCAGCCGCATCGTCTACCGCTTCCGCCCCTACGGCGACAACCCCGACATGAGCATCATGGAGGTCATCTACCTCGCCCCCTGGCCCGAGGGCAAGCCCAAGCCGCCCGCCGCCCAGATCCACTGGCTCGGGCCCGATGAGCACTGGACCGAGGCCCCCGAGATGGGCGGCCTCGCCCGTGTCCTCAACCAGGACAGCTACAACCTGCCCAAGGTCCAGAAGGGCCTCAAGACCAAGCAGGATCCCTACATCTACCTGGCCGCCTACGAGGAGGGGAAGGTCCGCCACTTCCACCACCTCTACGACCAGTGGGTGGCCTACGACGACGGCGAGTAGGCGTTAGGACCGCCGTGCCCCTGCGGCGCTGCAAGTTCTGCACCCAGCCTCCCCTGGAGGAGGTCGCCGTCTCCATGTGGACGGACGACCCCTCCGACCTGCGCCGCGACACCATCAAGCTCTGCCGGAAGCACCTCGTGCGCCTGCGCAAGGCGGGCGATGCCGGGCACGAGCACCGCGGCGTCCGCTACCGCCCCGGCTTCTGGTAGGCTCGCCTCGCTGCGGACGAGCCCGCCACGGCCGTCCCCCGGAGGTCCACCGCCATGCGTGAAGCCGTCATCGTCTCCACCGCCCGCACTGCCATCGGCAAGGCCTATCGCGGAGCCTTCAACGACACCCCCGCCCCCACCATGGCCGCCCCTGCTATTGAGGCGGTCGTTGCCCGGGCGGGTATCGATCCGGCCGAGGTCGACGACGTCATCGTCGGCTCCGCCCTGCAGCAGGGAACGCAGGGGTTCAACGTGGGCCGCCAGGTCGCCATGGCCGCCGGCCTGCCCGTGAGCGTCTCCGGCCAGTCCATCGACCGCCAGTGCTCGTCCGGGCTCATGGCCGTCTCCGCCGCCGCCAAGCAGATCATGATCGACGGCATGGAGACCGTCATCGCCGGCGGCATCGAGTCCATCAGCCTCGTTCAGAACAAGAACCAGAACTCCTTCCGCGCCCAGGACCCCAACGTCCTCGAGGCCACGCCCGACATGTACATGCCCATGATCACGACCGCCGAGGTCGTCTCGAAGCGCTACGACATCTCCCGCGAGGCCCAGGACGAGTACTCCCTCCAGAGCCAGCGCCGCACCGCCGCCGCCCAGGACGCCGGCCTCTTCGCCAACGAGATCGTCCCCAGCAACGTCACCAAGATCGTCGTCGACCGCGAGACCGGCGAGACGAGCAAACAGGACGTCACCATCGACATGGACGAGTGCAACCGCCCTTCGACCAACGCTGAGGGCCTCGCCAAGCTCCCGCCCGTAATGGGCGAGGACGGCTTCATCACCGCCGGCAACGCCAGCCAGCTCTCCGACGGCTTCGCCGCCTGCGCCCTCATGGAGGCGTCCGCCGCCGAGAAGCGCGGCCTCCAGCCGCTCGGCTACTACCGCGGCATGGCCGTCGCCGGCTGCGAGCCCGACGAGATGGGCATCGGCCCCATCTACGCCGTGCCCAAGCTCCTCGAGCGCACCGGTCTCACCATGGACGACATCGACCTCTGGGAGCTGAACGAAGCCTTCGCCTGCCAGGTCGTCTACTGTCGCGACCAGCTCGGCATCCCCGACGAGAACCTCAACGTGAACGGCGGTGCCATCTCCATCGGCCACCCCTACGGCATGAGCGGCACGCGCATGGTCGGCCACGCCCTCATGGAGGGGAAGCGCCGCGGCGCTCGCTACGCGGTCATCACCATGTGCGTCGGAGGCGGCATGGGCGCGGCCGGTCTCTTCGAGGTCGCCTGACATGGGCCAGTGGCTCGTCGGTGACATCCTCGAACGCAGCGTCCTCCTCTACGGTGACCGTCCCGCCGTCATCGACGGCAACGTGCGCCGCACCTACGCCGAGACCAGCGAGCGCATCCGCTCGCTCGCCGCGGGCATCCTCTCGCTCGGTGTCGAGCCGGGCGAGCACATCGGCATCCTCGCCAACAACTCCCACCGCTACTTCGAGACGTACTTCGCCGCCCACTACGCGGGCACGCCCCTCGCGCCCCTGAACATCCGCCTCTCCGGCCCCGAGCTCGAGTTCATCATCAACGACGGCGAGCTGCGCGCCCTGCTCGTCGGACCCGAGTACCTCGAGCTCCTCGCCTCCTTCCGCGACCGCCTCCCGAAGCTCGAGCACGTCGTCCTCCTCGCCGATAGCGCCGGCGAGGGGATGCACGCCTACGAGGACCTCGTCGCCGCGAACGAACCGCTCGCCGCCGCCGCCCGCGACTGGCACGAGGACGACATGATCAACCTCTGCTACACCGGCGGCACCACCGGCCTCCCGAAGGGGGTCATGCTCTCCCAGCGCAACGTCGTCTCCAATTCCCAGCACATCCAGATGACGTTCGCCTTCGAGGAACCCGATGTGTGGCTCCACGCCGCTCCCATGTTCCACCTCGCCGACGCCTGGGCCTGCTACTCCGTCACCGCCGCCGGCGGCGCGCACGCCTTCATCCCCGGCTTCGCCCCCGACGCCTTCCTCCAGGTCGTCCAGGACTCCCGCGTAACTGCCACCATCCTCGTGCCGACCATGATCAACTTCGTCGTGAACCACCCCACCGTGGGCAACTACGACCTCTCCTCGCTGCGGGCCCTCCTCTTCGGCGCCTCCCCCATGCCCACCGACCGCATCCTCGCCGCCCGCGAGATCTTCGGCCCCATCCTCGCCCAGGCCTACGGCATGACCGAGACCGCCCCGCTACTCTGCGCCCAGCGCCTCGAGTGGCTCGACTACGACACGCCCGAGGGCGTCGATCGCCTCGCCTCCTGTGGACGCCAGGTCCAGGGCGTCGCTGTCCTCGTCGTCGACGACAACGACGTGCCCGTCCCCGCCGGCGGCACCGGCGAGATCGTCGCCCGCGGTCCGAACGTCATGCTCGGCTACTGGAACCGTCCCGAGGAGACCGCTGCCGTCCTGCAGGACGGCTGGATGCACACCGGCGACGTCGCCCGCATCGACGAGCAGGGTTTCATCTACATCGTCGACCGCTCCAAGGACATGATCGTGAGCGGCGGCGAGAACGTGTACACGACCGAGACCGAGGGCGCCCTCTACGAGCACCCCGCCGTCCTCGAAGCCGCCGTTTTCGGCATTCCCGACGACCGCTGGGGCGAGGCCGTCCACGCTGCGGTGGTGCTGCGGGAAGACGCCAGTGCGAGTGAGGCCGACCTCATCGAGCACTGCCACACGCTCATCGCCGGCTACAAGTCCCCCAAGAGCATCGAGTTCCACGAGACGCCGCTGCCCAAGTCGGGCGCCGGCAAGATCCTCAAGACGAACCTGCGCGCCCCCTGGTGGGAGGGCTACGAGCGCGGCGTCAACTAGCCACGAACCACCAGCCACCAATCACTAGTCACTACGTCGAGAGCGGGTTCTCGCCGATCAGGTAGTCCTCCACCGCCCGCCCCTCTCCAAGGTCCTCCGCGATTACCCGGTCCAGCGCCTCCCGCTGCATCCCCCCGTACCAGCGCCCCTCCGGGTACACCACAGCCGTAGGGCCGCTCTCGCAGATACGCAGGCATCCGACCTTCGTCCGGTAAATGGGCGTGGCCCCCTCGCGCTTGTTCAGCTCGCCGACTCCGCTCTTGAGCCGCGTCCAGGCCGCCATCCCCTCCTCGGGTGAGATGCAGTCCGGACCCGTGCAGATGAAGACGTGGCGGCCGTAGCCGCCCACGCCCCGCCGCTCCGCTTCCGCGCGCGCTCCGTCCAGGCCGCCGTCTTGCTCGTCTGTCATGCCGCTGTCCTCGTGAGGATAGGGGAATCCGTCGCGACGGTCCCGTGCGGACCCTCCTGGAGGCAGGAAAATGCCCGTCGCCGGCCACAACCGGGGACGGGCAATGAGAAACCCCCGCACAGGCGGGGGCTTCAGGTCCAGAACGTGAGGCGAGCGTCTACAGGCGCAGCTTGCCGTGCGACGGCTGGCGCCGGCGCTGGCGCTGCGGCAGAGCCGCTTCCTCGGCAGCCAGATCGATCGGCGGGCGCGTCAGCACTTCGTGTACGTAGCCGCACATGATGCAGCTGCCGTAGGTGCCGTGCCAGTCGCGCTCCACGATTATGGAGCCGCCGCACTTGGGGCACGTCTGGGGCGGGGCCTCTTGCAAGGCAGGCATGGGGAACTTCTCCTGGGTTCCGTGAGGCAAGATCATCTCGGCCTCGAAACGAGCATCCTGCTCGCCAGGCCTTCCTAGTGCATACGGGGTTAGCTGACGGGTTCGGGCGGAAGGTTGCCCTAGGGACTGGAGAGGTCCCATTCACCCCGGAAGGTGGTTCCCCCGCTGCGCCAGAGTGGCGCACTCTGCAGGTTTCGGTTTTCACCGAGCGCACGCTCCTTGCGGAGCCCCTCGAAGCTAGCAGCCCCGAGATCGGCCTGTCAAGGACTTTGGGAAGGAAATCACAAATAAATCCCGAAATTCGTCGATATTCGTCCCGTGGAGGCCCATATCTGCCTCTGACATGGCTACGCGGCCACCAGCGCGGGCGCGATCGCCGCCCCCGCCGCCGCCAGCCACACCGCCAGCGCCAGCCCCGACTCCCACAGTCTGGTATACACATCT
>VXLW01000015.1 GCA_009841435.1 Dehalococcoidia bacterium
GGGTGATGGGGGAGGCGATCCTGGCGGGGGCGCTTGACCGTGGGGTGGTCGCTGCGAGCGACGTGACGGTCGTCGAGCTGATCGCCGAACGCCGGGAGGACCTGGCGGCTCGCTACGGCGTCACCACGGCGGGCGAGGCCGGCGACGCGCTTGCCGGCGCCAGCCTCGTGCTGCTGGCCATCAAGCCACAGGAACTCCACAGCCTGTCCGGAAAGCTGGCGAGCGATGCGCTCCTGATATCGATCATGGCCGGCGTCCGGATCGCGAGCCTCGCGGAGCGCTTCGGGCACGACCGCATCGTGCGCGTCATGCCCAACACTCCCGCCACCATCAACGCCGGCATGAGCGTCTGGACCGCGACTGAGTCGGTCGACGAGGGGCAGCGGGAGACCGTGCGCGAGCTGCTGGGCGCGATCGGACAGGACCTCTACGTCGACGACGAGGGGAAGATCGACATGGCCACGGCGCTGAGCGGCAGCGGCCCCGCCTACGTGTTCCTGTTCATCGAGGCGCTCATCGACGCGGGCGTGGCGATCGGCCTGACCCATGAGGAAGCGGAGGCGATGACGATGCAGACGCTTGCCGGCTCAGCCGCCTACGCCCAGATCAGCGAGTACCCGCCGGCGACGCTGCGCGAGCGCGTCACCTCGAAGGGTGGCACCACGGCGGCGGGGCTGGCAGAGCTAGACCGCGGCGAATTCCGGGCGCTCATCGAGGCGTGCGTACGCGCCGCCTGCGAGCGCTCGCGCGAGTTGGGAGCGGCCCAGTGAACCCTGTTATCGCCGACCTGTTCCGGGCCTTCCTCTACATCCTCATCGCGGCGATCGTGGCGCGGGCGCTGCTGAGCTGGTTCCCGATCTCGCGCACAAATCCGCTCATTCGGATCGTCCACCAGATCACGGATCCGCTGATCGACCCGGTGCGCCGCGCCATGCCACGCACGGGGATGATCGACCTTAGCCCGATGATCGTCATTATCGTGCTCTGGCTGATGATCTGGGTCGTGAACCGCGTCTCGAACTGAGGCTCGGCGCCCGCTAGACGACGACGTTGAGCAGCTTGCCGGGCACGTAGATCACGCGGCGCGGCTCCTTGCCCTCGACCCAACCCTGCACCCGGTCGCTCGCCAGCGCACCGGCGAGCGCGTCGTCCTCGCCGGCGTCTACGGGGAGGGTGACGTGGTCCCGCACCTTGCCGTTGACCTGCACGACAATCTCGACCGTCTCCTCGGCGACGAGCGACTCGTCGAACTCGGGCCAGGCCTGCTGGTGGACGCTGTAGGGCTTGCCGCGCTGGTCCCAGAGCTCCTCGGCGATGTGGGGGGCGAGGGGGGCCGTCAGCAGGATGAGCGTCTCGACGGAGCGCTCCCAGGTGGCTCCGTCGACGCCTCCCGACTCACGCGCACGCGAGAGGGCGGTCGTTAGCTCCATCAGGCGCGCGATGGCGGTGTTGAAGCGAAACTCCTCGATGTCGTTGCTGACGTCGCGGATGGTGCGATGGGTGGCGGCCACGAGCTCCCGCGACACGGCGCCGTCGCCGGCTTCGGGAGGGGCTTCGGTCGCAACGGACCAGAGGCGGTTGAGCCAGCGCACGATGCCGGGCATGCCGCTCGGGTTGTAGGGCCCGCCCTGGTCCCAGGGGCCAACGAACATGAGCTGGCAGCGGAAGGCGTCGGCGCCGTGCTGCGCAACCAGGTCGTCGGGCGCGACGACGTTGCCGCGGCTCTTGGACATGCGGTTGCCGTCGGGGCCGAGGATGACGCCCTGGTTGAAGAGGCGCTTCATCGGCTCGTCGCCCTCGACAATGCCCATGTCGCGCGCCGCCTTCCAGAAGAAGCGCGTGTAGAGGAGGTGCATGACCGCGTGCTCGGCGCCGCCCGTGTAGAGGTCGACCGGGAGCCACTGGCGCATCGCTTCCGCCGAGAAGGGGCGCTCGGGGTTGTGGGGGTCGACGTAGCGCATCTGGTACCAGCTCGAGCACATGAAGGTGTCGAGCGTGTCTGTCTCGCGGCGGGCGGTGGCGTCACACTGCGGACAGTCGACGTTGACCCACTCCTCGATCTGCGTCAGAGGCGATTGACCGGTCGGCTCGAAGTGCACGTCGTCAGGAAGGACGACGGGGAGGTCGTCCTCGGGCACGGGCACCACGCCGCAAGAGTCGCAGTGAATCATGGGGATCGGCGTGCCCCAGTAGCGCTGGCGCGAGATGAGCCAGTCGCGCAGGCGGTAAGTGATCGCCCCCGTGCCGGCGCCTTCCGCCTCGGCGTGGGCGATGACAGCGGGGATGGCCTCGCTCGCAGGGGTCCCGTCGAAGGGGCCCGAGTTGATCATCGCGCCGCCCTGCGTGAAGGCCGCCTCAAGGGGAACGTCCACATCGATCTCGGGGTGGTCGAAGACCGGAACGACATCGAGCCCGTGGTCGCGGGCGAATTCGAAGTCGCGCTCGTCGTGCGCGGGGACGGCCATGATCGCACCGGTCCCGTAGGTCACGAGCACGTAGTCGGCGATCCAGATGGGGATGCGCTCGCCGTTGAACGGGTTGACGGCGTAGGCCCCGGTGAATACGCCCGTCTTCTCCCGCTCGGTGGAGAGCCGCTCAACCTCGGCGACACGCGACGTGGCAGCGACGTACGCCTCGACAGCCTCGCGCTGCCCGTCGGTGGTGATGCGCTCGACGAGCTCGTGCTCCGGCGCGAGCACCATGAAGGTGGCCCCGTAGACGGTGTCGGGACGGGTCGTGAAGACGGTCAGAGCCTCGTCAACGCCCTCGACATCGACGGGGAAGCGCAGGTTGGCCCCCTCGGAGCGGCCGATCCAGTTCCGCTGCATGGTGGTGACGCGCTCGGGCCAGTCCATGCCGCCGAAGTCCAGCAGTTCCTCGGCGTAGGCGGTGATACGGAAGAACCACTGCGTGAGGAAGCGGCGCTCGACGGGGTCGTCGGAGCGCTCACAGAGGCCGTCGAGCACCTGCTCGTTGGCGAGCACGGTCTGGCAGCCGGGGCACCAGTTGGCGGCGGCCTCGGCGCGGTAGGCAAGGCCCTGCTCGTACAGCTTCAGGAACCACCACTGGGTCCAGCGGTAGTAGTCGGGGTCGCAGGTGACGATCTCGCGCTCCCAGTCGAAGCTGGCGCCCATCGAGCGGAGCTGCTGGCGCATGCGCTCGATGTTCCCGTAGGTCCACTCCTTCGGGTCGACGCCGCGCTGGATGGCAGCGTTCTCGGCGGGCAGGCCGAAGGCGTCGAAACCGATAGGGAAGAGCACGTTGTACCCCTGCATGCGGCGGAAACGGGCGAAGGAGTCGGGGGGCGTCATGGCGTACCAGTGGCCCGTGTGGAAGTCGCCCGAGGGGTAGGGGAACATCGTGAGCACGTACCACGGCGGGCGCTCGTCGTCGTCGCTGGCGTGGTCGATGCCATCGGCTTGCCAGCGTTCGCGCCACTTCGGCTCGATGGTGTGCGGGTCGTAGCGATCTACCATGAAGCTCCTCGTTCAGCGGGAGGGTCCGGCCCACATCGGGCCGGGCAGCAGGACACAGGGGCAGGTCTGGGGAGAGGCCTCGCCGGCTATGCGCCGCGAGGCCGTCGAAGGGCGAGCCTTGAGCCGGGCCACATCGAATGCATCGTGTTCACGATGGTAGCGAAGCCTGCGGTGAGCGTCATCCCGCGTCCCTGGTTGCGGGGCGCTTCGGGTAGTGCGCGACGAAGAGCGTCTCGAAGTTGCGTTCCGAGGAGCAGGTCTGGCAGGTGAGATACCAGACCCAGATGGCGGCGGGATTGCGGCCGTAACGCTCCCGAGCCATGTCGCGGGTTTCCTTCACGATGGTCTTCATCTGGCCCCAGGGGGCGGGCAACAGCCGGGTGAAGACGACGCCGCCGGGGGTCACGATGTCGCGACGGGAGGTGTCAGCGTCCTCAACCTCCATCATGACCGTACGGCGCAGGCGTCCAGGACCCATGATCAGCATCGCGTCCTCGGGGACGTGGCCGGCAGCCTCGGCGCGGGCGACCAGCTTGCGCCGGTTGGCCCAGAAGCCAATGGGGACGCCGAGGAAAGCGGGGATGCCTATCTTCGCGAAAGTGATGTCGCTCCAGTCGCTCTCCACCTCGTGCCACTCGTTGCGGTCGAGTTGCGGGCAGTCGCAGGGCTCTGGACCTCCAGGATCGATTGGGGACGGGCGGCTCCTGCCGACCTGATCAACGGGAACGCGGCGGCGCTCCTCGGTCATGACGCGCCGGACGCGAGGCTGCGGGCCACGGCGACGAGCTCGGGACGCTCGGCGAGGGTCGCGGCGGAGATCACGACGATGGAGTCGACTCGCCCCTCGCGCTCGACCTGCGCCTCCAGCCAGGCCTCGCCCACGGCGCGAGCGGCCTCGGCGCGGAAGTCGGCACCGTCCTCAGCGGAGGCCGCCTGCGCAAGCGCCTCGGCGGCGGCATCCTGCAGGAGGACGGCGACCTCGCGGGCGGGGCGGTTGGGCCAGTCGAGGACGAAGTCGGCCTGGGTTCCGCCCCAGAGCTCGGCGCCATCGCCGGGGCCGTGGTAGGTGATCGTGGTCGTCTCGGACGCTGCGCTCACTCTGAGGCCTCCTCGCGGGGCTGGGCGATGCGGAGAGCCTGGGGCAGCTGGTCGAGCAGCTGCTGGCGGGCCTGTACGCGCGTCTGCAGCCCCCAGATGTCGATGAAGCCGACCGCCGAGGCATGGTCGAACGCGTCCTCGCGGTCGTAGGTAGCGAGAGCCCGGTCGTACAGCGAGGACTCGGCGCGGCGGCCGGTCACGGTGACGGCGCCACGGTGGAGGCGCAGACGCACCTGCCCGCTGACGAAGCGCTGGGTGCTGGCCGTATAGGCAGCAAGATCCTGGTGGTGGGCGCTGAACCAGAGCCCGTCGTAGATGAGCTCGGCGTACTGGGCGGCAATCTCGCGCTTCAGCTTCTGCTGCTGTCTCGAGAGGGTCATCGTCTCCAGCGCACGGTGGGCGGCGAAGAGGACGGTCGCGGCGGGCGCCTCGTAAATCTCGCGGCTCTTGATGCCGACGAGGCGGTCCTCAATGTGATCGACGCGACCGACGCCGTGCTGACCGCCAAGGTCGTTGAGACGCTCAACGAGGGCGACCGGGTCGAGTGCCTCGCCGTCGACGGTGGTGGGGAAGCCCTTGTCGAAGCCGATCTCGACGTCGACGCCCTGGTCGGGGGCGTCCTCGGGGGCGGTCGTCCAGACGTAGGCCTCGGGCGGAGGCGCGGTCCAGGGGTCTTCGAGCACGCCGGCCTCGACGCTGCGGCCCCAGATGTTCTCGTCGATGCTGAAAGAGCCCTTCACCTCCCAGGCGAGGGCGATGCCGTGCTCCTGGAGGTACTCGATCTCCATCTCGCGCGACATCGCCTCCTCGCGCGTTGGGGCGACGATGGCGAGGGCGGGGTCGAGGGTGCGGATGCCGACGTCGAAGCGGACCTGGTCGTTGCCCTTGCCCGTGCAGCCGTGGGCGACGGCGACGGCGCCCTCGTCGTGCGCGACATCGACGAGCAGCTTGGCCATGAGCGGTCGCGCGAGGGCGGTAGCGAGGGGATAGGCGTCCTGGTAGAGGGCGCCGGCGGCAAGGGCTGGGAAGGCGAAGTAGCGTAGGAAGTCCTCGCGCGCGTCCTCGACAATGACCTTGGCGGCGCCGGCGGCGAGGCCGCGCTCCTCGAGCACGGCCTGCTCGCGGCTCATGCCCACATCGATGTTGAGAGCGACGACGTCGTAGCCGCGCTCCTTCGTGAGCCAGGTGATGGCCGTCGTGGTATCAAGGCCGCCGCTATAGGCGAGAACGAGTTTGGGCACGCGGGCCTGCCTTTCCGTCTAGTCCCCCAAAGCGTAGCGCGCCCGCCGCTCGTGCGGCAGTCAGAGCACCCGCCGGAGCACCGTCCAGGCCCCGACAGTGCTTGCGAGCGCGACCATGACCAGCACGAACACGACCACGCCAAGGGCGGTGGGGAGCGACCCAACCAGGGCGAAGGGGGTGAAGGCAAGGCCGATGGCGCCGGCCGCCACGCTTCCCAGGATGAGGGTGGCAGGCGGGGCGATGGCGGCGTCGGCAGCGCGGGCGGCGAGCAGCAGTCGCAAACCCACACCCGCCACGCCGACGGACGCGAGCGTGCCGACGGCAAGGAGCAGACCCATTACGAGGTCGCTAACTGGATGGCCTCCTCGAGGATGTCGCAGGCGCGGTCGATCTCGTCGTCTTCGACGATGAGGGCGGGCATCAGGCGGATGCGGTCGGGGCGCACGTTGTTCACGAGCAGGCCCCGCTCGCGGCAGAGCGTGACGACCCCGGCGGCAGCCTCGCTGGAGAGGCTGACGGCGAGCAGCAGGCCACGGCCGCGCACCTCCGTTACGGCGGGGAGGCTGTCTTCCATCGCCCTCAGGCGGGCGACGAGCCGGTCGGAAGCGCGGCGGGCGGCGGCGAGCACGTCGTTCTCGAAGATCTGCCGAAGAACGGCGACGCCGGCCGCGGTGGCGACGGGGTTCGCGCCGAAGGTCGTGCCGTGGTCACCGGGGACGAGGTGGCCGGCAAGCTCCTCGCGGGCGAGGACGGCGCCGATGGGCAGACCGCCGGCGAGGCCCTTGGCCACGCACATGATGTCGGGCTCGATGCCGTCCTGCTCGTGCGCCCACAGGGTTCCGGTGCGCCCGATGCCGGACTGGATCTCATCGAGGATGAGGAGCAGGCCGTTCTCGTCGCACCAGTCGCGGACGCCCTGCAGATAGCCGGGGGCGGGAGCGTTCACGCCGCCCTCACCCTGAATGGGCTCCATGAGGACGGCCACGGTGTTGTCGTCGGTGGCGGCCTTGAGGGCGTCGAGGTCGTTCCAGGGGACGTGCGAGAAGCCGGTGGGGAGGGGCTCGAAGGGCTCACGGTAACGAGCGGTGCCGGTGGCCGCGAGGGCGCCGAGGCTGCGTCCGTGGAAGCCGTCCTGCATAGCGATGATGCCGTGCTTTCCACCCTGCTCGTCGTGCCCCCAGCGGCGGGCGACCTTGATGGCGGCCTCGATCGCCTCGGCGCCGGAGTTGCAGAAGAAGACCCGGTCGAGGGGCGAGTTCTCCACGAGCAGCTCGGCCAGCTCGATCATCGGGGTGGTGTAGTAGAGGTTGGAGACGTGGATGAGCTGCTCCGCCTGGGCGGCGGCGGCAGCGGCGACAGCGGGGTGGGAGTGGCCCAGCGAGGTGACGGCAAGGCCACCGACGAAGTCGAGGTACTCGTTGCCCTCGCTGTCCCAGACGCGCGATCCCTCGCCGCGCTCAAGCACGATCGGCTGGCGGCCGTAGTTCTGAAAGAGGTACTTGCTGTCGCGTTCGATCCAGTCGCTCATGCCGTTGGGGCTCCTGTCGGGATGATGTTGAGGTCGGGATGGGGATTGTACGCGGCGCCCGTGTACGGGCCCTGCGGTCAGGGACGGGCAGGCGGGAAGACAGTCCCGAGGCCCTCGCGGGCGAGCAGGGCGCCGGGGACGCGCCCATCGATGATGTGGCTGGGGACGCCGAGCTCGGCGGCGAGCAGACAGGCGTCGGTCTTGGGGATCATGCCGCCGGCGATGACGCCCGATTCGCGCAGCGCGCCCACCGCAGCAGCATCGAGTTCGGGGATGACGGCGCCGTCTTCGCCGCGCACACCCTCGACATCGGTCAGGAAGACCAGCTCGCGGGCGTCGACGGCGCTGGCAATCCAGCCCGCGGCCTCGTCGGCGTTCACGTTCACGAGCTGGTCGCCGTCTTCGCCGGGTACGTAGCCGACTGGGCTGACGACGGGCACGAAACCGGCGTCGCGAAGGGCGAGCACGGCCTCGGGATGGGCCGCGACGGGCGTCCCGACGAAACCCAACTCGGGGCGCCGCTGCTCGCACTCGAGCGTGCGTCCATCGGCGCCGGAGAGCCCGGCTGCGCGGGCGCCGGCGGCGTTCAGAGCGGAGACGATGCGCTTGTTCACAAGTCCGGCGAAGACGGCCACGATGACCGGTAGGGCGCGCTCGTCGGTGGCGCGCAGGCCGTCGATGAAGCGGCTCTCGATACCGATCGCGTCGAGCCAGCGGCTGGCTTCGGCGCCGCCGCCGTGGACAACGATGGGACGTTCGCCGGCGCGGTCGAGGGCGGCGATGTCGTGGAAGGTCGTGTCGGCGGCACCGAGGGTGCTGCCACCCACTTTGATGACGAGGGGCCGCGTTTCGCTCACGTCGTGTAGTCGGCGTTGATGCGGATGTAGTCGGCGCTGAGGTCGCAGGTCCAGCCGGTGGCGCTTTCATCACCGGCGCCGAGGGAGACCTCGATCGAGACCTCGTCGCCGGACATGGCGCGCGAGACCTCGGCCTCCTCGTACGGAATGGGCACAGTGCGCTCGAAGAGCTGGTGGCCGCAGACGGCCACGGTCACGGCTTCCTCAACGATGGCGACATCGGAGCGCCCAATGACGCCGACGATGCGCCCCCAGTTGGGGTCGGCGCCGTGGACCGCGGTCTTGACCAGGGGGGAGGTGCCGATATCGCGCACGAGGCGGCGGGCATCCTCGTCCGAGGCAGCGCCATTGACGGTTATCTCAATGAGCTTCGTCGCGCCCTCGCCGTCGCGGGCAATGGCCTTCGCGAGGTGGATGCAGACGGCGTCGAGGGCCTCGCGGAAGGCTTCGTAGTGCTCGCTGCCGGGGGTGATCGTCTCGCCACCGGCGGCGCCGTTCGCGAACAGCAGGACGGTGTCGCTGGGGCTCGTGTCGCCGTCGACGGTGATGAGGTTGAAGCTGCGGTCCGCCGCCTCGGAGAGGGCCGCCTGGAGGGTGTCCTGGCCGATGGGGGCATCGGTCGTGAGGTAGGCAAGCATGGTCGCCATGTTCGGGTGGATCATGCCCGAGCCCTTGGCGCAGCCACCAAGGGTGTACGGCCCGAAGCGCACCGAACAATGCTTGGGAACGAGGTCGGTCGTCATGACCGCGCGGGCGAAGTCGGGGCCGGCATCATCGGACAGCTCCACGGCCTCGATGCCCGCCTCGATCTTGTCCATGGGCAGGTAGTGGCCGATTACGCCGGTGTGGCAGACGAACATCGCTTCGGCGGGTATTCCCACTTTCCCGGCGGCCAGCTCAGCCATGCGGTAGGCGTCGCGCACACCGCGCTCGCCGGTGCTGTCGTTGGCATTGCCGCTGTTTACGACGACCGCTCTTCCTTTGCCACCCGCGAGCCGCTCTCGGTCCACGTCGATGGCAGCGCCATGGAGGCGTGTGACCGTGAAGACACCGGCCGCGGTGGCGGGGTGGTCGGATAGGAGGATGCCGAGGTCGAGCTTGTTCTCGCCGTAGGTCTTGATTCCGGCGTAGGTAGCGCCCGCGCGGTATCCCGCGGGGCTGGTCGCGCTCCCGGTCGGGTCGATCTCGATGCTCACGGGTAGAGGGCCGGGCGGTCGAGCCCCGCCTGCTGGGGCAGGCCGAACATCAGGTTCATGTTCTCGATGGCGCTGCCGGCGGCGCCCTTCATGAGGTTGTCGAGTACGCCCACGGCGACCAGCGCGCCGTTGCGCTCGTCGACGGTGGGGTGCACGAGGCAGTCGTTACTGCCGTAGGTGTGCTTCGTGTGCGGGGGCGAGTCGGTCACGGAGGTGAAGGGCGCATCCGCATAGAAGTCGCGGTAGAGGGCGAGCGCCTGCGCGGGCGAGACGTCCTCCGCGAGGGGGGCGTAGCAGGTCGAGTGGATGCCGCGCGTCATGGGGACGAGGTGGGGCACGAAGGTAACGGCAACGTCCGGTCCCTCGCGCAACCGCGAGAGCTCCTGCGCCATCTCGGGCTGGTGGTTGTGGTTCGCGACGCGGTAGGCGGAAACGTCCTCGTTGACATCGCTGTAGCTGAAGCCGCCGCCCGTGCCACGGCCCGCACCGGAGATGCCCGACTTGGCATCGACGAACACGCGAGGCTCGACGATGCCGGCGGCAACGGCGGGGGCGAGGGCGAGGATGGTCGCGGCCGGGTAGCAGCCGGGGTTGGCGACAAGGTCGGCGCCGGCGATGTCGGTCGCGTACAACTCGGCGAGGCCGTAGACGGCACGACCGAGAAGGCCCGGAGCGGGGTGCTCGGCGCCGAACCACTGGGCGAACGCTTCGGGCTCGCGCAGGCGGAAGTCGGCGGCGATGTCGATGACGCGCACGCCCTGCTCGACGAGCGGGGCACAGGCCTCGGCGCTCGCGCCGGTCGGCAGCGCCGAGAAGACGACGTCGACCTCAGCCTCAATCTCGCCCGTGATGGGGAAATCGGCGTAGGCGGCGAGGTGGGGGAAGGCTTCTCCCAGCTTCTGGCCCGCGAGGGAGCGGCCCGTGGCAGCGACGAGCTCGGCCTCGGGATGGTTCCAGAGCAGGCGCGCCGCTTCCATCCCCGCGAAACCGGTGACGTTGATGATGCCTGCCCGAACCGTCATATCCGCATTGTCTCGCCTGTTGCGGGCAGGCGCGAACGCGCCTCGCGCGGGCGCAGTAGGATGCCGGCCATGTCGCTCGACCTGACCTTCATCGGCACGGGGAACGCGTTCGCCGCCGGGGGACTCTGCTGGAACGGGTTCCTTGCGAACGGCCGCTACCTCTTCGAGGCGCCTCCGCAGGCCCTCATGTCGCTGCACCGCGTCGGCGTGGATCCGAACGGGGTCGAGGCGGTCGTGCTGAGCCACCACCACGGTGACCACTTCCTGGGCCTGCCGTTCCTGCTGCTGCACTGGAAGCACCAGGGCCGGGAGACCCCGGTCACGATCGTGGGCCCGCCGGAGACGGAGCGACTGGCCCGCGAGATCGGCGGGACCGTCTACCCGGGGCTGTTCGAGGGCGACTTCGGCATCGAGTGGCGGGAACTGGCCGCCGGCGACTCCACCACGGTCGGGGACCTGACGGTCGAGGCGGTGGCGGTCGAGCACGACAACCGGCTGTCGCTCAACCTCGGGTACCAGGCCCGGCTGGAGGGCGAGCGCTTCGCGTACACGGGAGACACGCGCCTCTGCGACGCCGTTTTCGACCTGGCGCGCGAGGCGGACGTGCTCGTGGCCGAGTGCGCCTCACGCGACATCCCCATCCCGATCCACATGAACCTGGTCGACGACATCCCCGAGCTACACGCGGCAATGCCCCCCTCGGCAAGGCTCGTGCTGACGCACGTCACGCCGGACGTGGAGACGGACCTGGCGCGCACGGTGGTCGCGAAGGACTACGAGACCTACCGCTTCTAGCCAGCGAGCGGCATACCGGAAGGGCCTGCGCTAGAATCGCGGCCATGGCACATCGACTACGCGGCGCGTCCGCCATCACCGGTCTCGGCATTACGCCCATGGGGCGCATCTACGGCAAGAGCTCGACCGATTTTGCGGTCGATGCCGTACGCCTCGCCATCGCCGATGCAGGGCTCGAGAAGTCCGACATCGACGGCCTGCTCATCAACGCCGGCATCACCGGGTTTTCCGGCCAGGGCGTGAGCCTTCAGCTCCAGAACGCCCTCGGCATGGGCAACCTCCGCCTTCTGAACCACATGAACGCGGCCGGTTCGACGGCGGCGCAGATGGTGCAGTACGCGACGATGGCAATCGACGCGGGCATGGCCACGCACGTGGTCTGCGTCTTCGCCGACGCTCCCCTGCAGCAGGGCGGTTCCTCGGCTGCGGCCTATGGCAACGCCGGTCGCCGGGCGGGTCCGACTGGCATCCTCGGGCTCTCGGCGGGCGCGGGGCACTTCGGCGCCAACACCTCGTACGCGCTTGCCGCCCGACGGCACATGTCGCTCTACGGCACGACGCAGGACCAGCTCGGGGCGATCGCCGTGGCGGAGCGCTCGTGGGCGACGATGAACCCGCACGCGAAGATGCGGGACCCGCTCACGCTGGAGGAGTACCACGCCTCCCGCTGGATCGTGGAGCCGCTCCACCTGCTCGACTGTTGCCTCGTCTCGAACGGCGCGGTGGCGGTGATCGTGAGCCCGCCGGAGCAGGCGAAGGACATGCCGCAGCCGCCCGTGTACGTCCATGGGATGGGCCAGGGGCACCCGGGCGACAGCAGGCACGCGGGCGACTCGCCTGAGACGGAGACCGGGGCGCGACTGGCCGCGGAGACGGTCTTCGGCATGGCGGGCGTGGGCCCCGAGGACATCGATGTCTGCGAGCTGTACGACTGCTACACCTACACCGTGCTCGTCACGCTCGAGGACTACGGCTTCTGCAAGAAGGGCGAGGGCGGCGCCTTCGTGGAGGACGGCAAGCTCGGCCCGGGGGGCTCACTCCCGACCAACACGGGCGGCGGGCAGCTCTCGGCCTACTACATGTGGGGCATGACCCCCCTGAGCGAAGCGATCATCCAGGGACGGGGTCAGGGCGGGGAGCGCCAGGTCGAGAAGAACGACCTCATCCTTTCGACGGGCAACGGGGGGGCGCTGAGCTATCACGCCTCGCTCATCCTGAGCCCGCACGCGAACTGAGGCGACGCACGATGGCCGACTCCCCACCCGTGAAGCCCGTCTCCCAGCCCGATGAGCTGACGGAACCCTTCTTCGCCGCCGGCAAGGAGGGCCGCCTGCTGCTCGCCACCTGCGACATGTGCGGCGAGATGCGCCTCCCCACGTCCCCTACCTGCCCCACCTGCCTCGCCGAGGGGATCAGCTGGAAAGAGGTGAGCGGGCGCGGGACCGTCTACACGTTCGGGATCATGCACCAGCGCTACCACCCCGCCTGGGAACCGGACTTGCCCTACAACATCGCGGTCGTGGAGCTGGACGAAGGGCCGCGCATGCCCGCGAACATCATCGGCGTCCCGAACGACGAGATCGTCGTCGGCATGCCCGTCGAGGTGGTGTGGGAGCACGAAGGGGAGGCGCCCGTCCCCCGCTTCCGCCCCGTGGCCTGACGCCCATGCCGCAGGGGGCACTCAGCATCGTCCTCTGGGCGACCGACTTGAATGGCTTCGCGGCGTTCCTGACCGACGTTGCCGGTGCGACGCTGGAGACACGCCACCCCGGCTTCGCCGGGCTCGCCCTGCAAGGCGCGGAGATCCAACTGCACTCGGACGAGTCGTACGAGGGGCACCCGTGGCGTCAGGCGCTCGCCAACGAGGGGGCGGCGCGGGGTATCGGGGCGGAGGTGCGAATCCAGGTGGACGCGATCGACGCGCGGCACCGGAAGGCAATCGAGATGGGCTACGTCAGCATCCAGCCGCCGCACGACGACGGGACGGGGCGGACGTGCCAGATCATGGGGCCGGACGGGTACTTCTTCACGCTCTGGGAGCCGCAGATCGGCGGGACGTAGGGCGGCTACCAGGCCGTCCAGCCGCCGTCGACGAGGATCGTCTGGCCGGTGACGAAGTCGCTGGCGTCGCTCGCGAGAAAGATGACGGCCCCCGCCAACTCGTGGGGCTGTCCCCAGCGGCCCATGGGCGTGCGGTCTTCGATGAAGGCCTTGCGTTCGGGGTCTTCGTAAAGCGGGCGGGTCAGGTCCGTCTCGAAATAGGTGGGGGCGAGACCGTTCACCTGGACTGTGGCGTCGGCCCACTCAATCGCGAGCACCTTCGTGAGCTGGTCAATGGCGCCCTTGGACGAGGCGTAGGCGGCCTGGTTCGGCAGGGCGACGCTGCCAAGGATGCTGGAGACGTTGATGAGCTTCCCGGAGCCCTGCGCGACGAAATGCCGGCCCGCTGCCCGGGCGCCGTTGTAGTAGCCCTTCAGGTTGACCTGAAGGACGGAGTCGAACTCGTCCGGAGTGAGCTCGAGGGCCGGTTTGCGGACGTTCATGCCGGCGTTGTTCACAAGGATGTCGAGGCGGCCGAGGCGCTCGACAGTCGTCGAAACAAGCACTTCGCACGCCTCGGGAGAGGTCACGTCGGTGGGAACGGCGATGGCGCGCCGGCCGAGCGCCTCTACCTCTTCGACCAGGGACTCGAGCTCCGAGGCGGTGCGGCTGGCGAGGGCGAGATCGGCTCCCGCGGCGGCCAGCGCGAGGGCCATCGTCCGGCCGAGGCCGCGCCCGGCGCCCGTCATGATGGCGACGCGTCCGGTGAGGTCGAAGAGCTGCGTACCGCGCAGCTCGGGGCGGTCGTTCGGGGGGCTCATTCGTAGCGGAGGGCCTCGGCGACGGCAACGCGGGAGGCGCTCTGGGCAGGGAACCAGGTCATGATCATCGAGGCTCCAAAGGCGATTCCGCAGATGACGATAAGTTGGAGCCAGGGAACGATGAAGTCCCCGCCCTCGGAGGCTTCACCAATACCACCGGAGGTAAAGAGAACCCACGAGAGGGAGACCCCGAGCACGGCCCCCAGGATGATCCCGGAGAGGGCAACGAAGCCGGACTCGAAGACGAAGCTGAGGGCGACCATCGAGCGCTGGTAGCCGATGGCGCGGAGCATGCCGATCTGCTGGCGGCGCTCGACGACGGCGCGGAAGGCGATTACGCCGAGCGCGGCGATGCCGATAATCAGGCCGAGCCCCATGAATCCCTGGAAGAGCAGGAGGAAGCCCTGCGAGGCGGCGCGCTGGTCGTCGAGCAGCTTCTGGAACGACTCGGCCGAAGCCTGGGGCAGGCCCGATTCGATGGACTTGGCGAAGGCTTCCTGGTCGGTTCCGTCACGGTTCTTGAGGACGAAGCGCTGGGAGTCGGAGTCGGGGAAGGCGGCGACGACGGTGTCGCGCTGCACGATGATGCCGTTCCAGAAGATGTCGCCGGGGTCGTCCATTTGTCCGATCACGGTGACGGAGGTGTTGAGGTCGGTCCCGGGTGCGTGGAGATGCAGCGTGAACGGTTCGAAGCCCTCCCCCACAAGGGCGGGGTCGAGCGTGAGCAGTGCGAACTCGGAGAATTCGGCGCCCGCGGCGTCCGTGAGCTCGCCCGGGATGACGGCAAGGGTGGGGTCGCTGGCCACCGCGGCCCAGACCTCTTCGTCGCTTCCGTAGCCGGCAGCGCGCCGCTTGAGCTCGAACTCGTTCGTGGCGAAGAAGGCGGCGTCGGCGCCGATCACGGTGAAGGTGCCGGCAACGCCGGGGCCAGACGGGGCATCGACGAATATTTCGGTCTCGCCCGCCCAGGCGATACGTTGCTCGCTGACGGCGACGATGGGCGTGGTGTCGACGCCGTTCTCCTCCAACGTCGCCACAAGGTCATCCGTGCGGTTGTTGCTGTTGACGAAGACGATCGTGTCGAAGCCGCCCTTCGCGTCGTCGGAGAGGAAGATGTTGGTGAAGTTGTCGTTGACGGTGGAGAACATGACGAGGGAGAAGGTGATGAGGCCAATCATCATGATCGTCATGCCGGTCCTCATACGGGCGGTAAGGGGGTAAGCGACGGCGGTCTTGACAGCGGGCACGATGCGTCCCAGCCGCGCCCCCAGGGTGGCGATGGGCGGGAGCAGGATGTCGGCGTTGTAGACGACGAGGAAGGTGCCGCAGGCGACCATGACGATACCGCTGAGGAAGAAGAGCTCGGGCCCCCCCTCGAGGTCGCCGATGATGAAGTCGAGGGCGCCGGCGGGGGATACGTACCAGAAGGCAAGCAGCAAGCAGGCGAGGATCGTGAACGAGATGCGTTCGTGGAGGCGGAAGTAGCGCAGCGTGAAGGCGGCCCAGCCGAAGGCGAGTGACATTCCGCCAGCGAAGAAGAAATAGCTGTTGGAGGAGAAGGCCCACTCCATGAAGAGCGCGGCGAGGGCCAGCCCCACGACCCCGAAACCGGCACCCCACGCGATCGGCCGGTCACGGTCCTGGGAGGCAATCAGGACGAGGCCGACGGGAGGCAGGAGGATGCCGAAGACGATGAGCCAGAAGCTCACCTGCGGGTTGCGATCACGCATGACGCGGACGATCAGCAGCGCGACGACGTAGAAGGGAATCAGGGGGACGAGCAAGAACGGCCACAGGGGTATGCGCTGCCCGGCGATGCGCTCGTGCCGCGGCGCGCCAAAGTTCTGCCGCCGGAGCATGTGGACGTACGGCCCGACAAGCCCGAACAGAAGGGCGATCGAGAACAGCGGCGCGAAGTCTGGGAGGCGGTAGAGGGCGAAGACGCTCACGGCGATGGCCCCGCCGGCAACCGCCGCGTTGAGCACGGCCCGTGCGTATCCCCTCCAGGTTGCCGCCTCGGGATTCGTGGCGATGGGCTCCGGGAGGTCGCGGATGGCGGCCACGATGTTGAGGCGGCTGGCGCGCACGGCAGCGAAGAAGATAACGACGAAGGTCGAGATGACGCCGAGGCAGAAAGCGACGACGAGACTGCGCGGCGTGAGGTTCGTGCGCAGCTCAAGGCCAAGCCCTGCTTCGGCGAAGGCGTTGATGAGCGCCACCATGCCGAACGTCACGAAGACGCCCGCGACAAGGCCGACGACGGCGGCGCCGAGGTCGTAGCCCATGCCCTCGGCGAGGAAGGACTCGACAAGATGCCGGCGCTTGGCGCCGACTGCGCGGGCCATGCCCATCTCCGGCTTCCGTTCGGCCGCCAGCATGATGAAGATGAGGAAGATGAGGAGGATGCCGGCGGCGATCGAGAACAACCCAAAGATGATGAAGACGGTGGTGAAGACGCTGCCGACGAGCTTGGCGATCTCGATTGCGTCTTTTTTCAGGGGCTGGACCTCGTAGGGCGTGCCATCGATGACCTCGTTGAGCTTCTCCTCCACCACATCAGAGCGTTCCAGCCCATCGCGCACGCCGCCCGCGTTCGTGACGACGACGGCATAGGCGACCTCGTCCAATTCGAGGATCCCGGAGAGGAAGTCGAAGCTGACCGTGCCGCCCGGGTACTCCGAAGCGCCGATGTTGAAGGTGCCGCTGAGGAAGCTGTTGGGAGCGATCGCGGCGACGACGACCTCCACCGGGTAGCCGCCCAGGAGCAGCACGAGTGTCTGCCCAACCTCCGCGTCGATCTCGCCGGCAAGGTCCTCGTTGACGACGATCTCGTTACCGCTGACCGTCACCACGTTCCCGTTGAGGTCGCGGAGCGAGCCGAAGGGCGCTGCCGCGGTGGTGTCGTAGGCGACGATGGTGGCGCCGGCCTCGTTCAGGCCTGTGGCCGTGTTGATAACGGGGAGCGTCTCCAAAAGGATTGGCAGGAAGCCATCGATATCGGGGTCGTTGGCGAATCGCTCCTCCCAGGCGGCAACTTCCTCGAGGGGAATGACGCGCTCGTCCTCGGGGCGCGGGCTGCCTTCCTCGTCCCAGACGATGAGCATGTCGGTCTCGCCGGCGAGCTGGTAGATATCGTCGGTGACCGTGCTCGAGACGGTGTCGCCGGTGCCGAAAGCGACGGTCATGATGACAGTCGCAAGCATGAGGCCGAAGACGATGAGGGTGGTCTGGGCGCGGCGGCGGGGGATGTTGCGCAGGCCCGTCTTGAACATCACCGGGTTGCGGAAGGCCACCCACGCCAGCAGCACGAGGATGGCGAGCGTGATGATGACCACCACCACGGCGATCGTGTTCATGGAGACGCCGAACAGTTCGTCCATGGCCGTTCGCTACGCGGGGGCGGGGGCGAGGGGGCGGATCGCTTCCTCGCGTTCAATGAGGCCGTCGGCCATGTAGATGGTGCGGTGACAGCGGGCCGCTACCTCGGGGGCGTGGGTGACGATGACCTGGGTCTGGTTGCTCTGCCCGTTCAGCTCGACGAGGAGGTCCATGATGCCCCCGGCGGTCGTCGAGTCGAGGGCGCCGGTGGGCTCGTCCGCCCAGACGATGGAGGGGCTGTTGACGACGGCGCGGGCAACGGTGACGCGTTGGCGCTGTCCGCCCGATAGCTGGGCGGGGCGGTGACCGGCGTACTGTCGCAGCTCGACCCGCTCGAGGGCGGCGAGTGCAAGCTCGCGAGCGTCGCGCGGCCTGGTTCCGGAGACGATGAGCGGCAACTCGACGTTCTCGACGGCGGAAAGGACGGGTAGGAGGTTGTACGTCTGGAAGACGAAACCCATGCCCTGCGCCCGGAACTCCGTCTTCTCGTTGTCGGCCATACGGGCGATGTCCTCGCCGTTGATGAGGACCTGGCCGTCATCGAAGGTGTCGAGCCCGGAGAGGCAGTTCAGGAGGGTCGTCTTGCCGCAGCCGGAGGGGCCCATGACGGCGACCATCTCGCCGCGGGGCACATAAAGGTCGACGCCACGCAGGGCCTGGACCTGCACCTCACCGGTGTCGTACGTCTTCGTGACGCCTCTCGCGTCGATGACCAAGTCGTCCACACGCCCGTCAGCGGTCATTGCAGCTCCCATGACGCCTGTGTGTCAGGCGCCTCACCGAGCGTGGACGACGCACCGCACCCGATCAAGTTTCGACCGGCGCCAGCGGGGGTGCGCACACCTCGTTGGGGACGCAGAATGTGGGCGGGAGCACGGCATGAGCGACACCGACGAAGGCACACCCGAAGTCGCGCCCGCGCACACGGACGTGCGGGCGCAGTTCAGCCTGTCCGACATCGCCCTGGTCATCGGGCTGGGCGCGGTGGCCATCATCGCGGGCACGGTCCTGGGGCTCGTCTTCACCACCTAGGCGAGAAGCCCACCCCGCTTCACGTAAGCGCACGGTCGAAGGCGATTGCGGCGGGGTATGATCGAGGCATGAACGGCGCTCCCATCGCACGCGGCGATCCCTTGTTGCTGCGCGTCACCAAGTACGACGGCGAGGCGCACTGGATCCAGCACCTGCGTGTCCTATCGGACGACGGATCGCTGGTGCAGGCGCACGCCTCGGCGGGAAGCCCCATCTTCACCAGCCGCGGCGAGTTTCGCTCCCGCTACGAGAGCTACGTCCACTTCTGGCGGGACCGCTGGTACAACGTCTTTCGCCTGGCCGAACCGGGCGAGGAGACGGCGCTCTGGTACTGCAACGTCACGACCCCGCCCGAATTCGAGGACGGCGAGATCCGCTATATCGACCTCGACCTCGACGTGACGGTGCGAGCAGGCGGAACGATCGAGCTGCTCGATGCGGACGAGTTCGAGGAGCACCGGCTGAAGTACGGCTACCCGCCCGAGGTGGTGGAACACGCCCAGGCGGCAGTCGGCGAGCTCTCGGAGCTGGCGCAGCGCCACCAGTTCCCGTTCGACCTGTAGGACGCGACTCCCCCGGTGGGGCGAGAGGCGATACGCTTGGGCGGTGACTGACACCACGACGCTTCGGGACCGCGTAGGGGCGCTCGTCGCCGGGGCGACCCGGGCGGCAATCGAAGCGGGCACCCTTCCCGATGTGGCCCTGCCGGACGAGCTGGTCGAGCGGCCACGCGACGCGAGCCACGGCGACTACGCCAGCTCGCTTCCCCTGCGCCTCGCGCGCTCGGCGATGATGCCGCCACTGGCCATTGCCGAGGCGATCGCCGAGCACCTTCCTGCCAACGACGTCATCGACGCACCGCAGATCGCGCCGCCCGGTTTCATCAACCTGAGCCTGGCCGAGCACTTCGTGCAGGGCGAGATCGACCGCATCCTCGAGCAGGGCGCGGCGTTCGCCGACAGCACCCTCGGCCAGGGCAAGCGGGTGCAGCTCGAGTTCGTCTCGGCGAATCCCACCGGGCCGCTGCACGTGGGAAACGGCCGCGGGGCGGCCATCGGAGACACGCTCGCGTCGGCGCTGGCGGCGGCAGGGTACGACGTCGAGAGGGAATATTATGTGAATGACGCGGGCACGCAGACGGACGTGTTCGCGGAGACGCTATACGCGCGCTACCAGCAGCAGCACGGCCGCGACGTTCCGCTTCCCGAGGGCGGTTACCCGGGCGAGTACATGGTCGACCTGGCCATCGAGATGCGGGAGCGGGAGGGCGACCGCTTCCTCGCAGGGCCGGGCGAGCCGCCCCCTGCGGGCGTGCGGGAGATGGGCATCGAGCTCATCGTCGAGCAGATCCGGGACACGCTCGGCACCTTCGGCACCGCGTACGACCGCTGGTTCAGCGAGCGGTCGCTGTACGAGCCCACTGCAGACGGCGGCCCTTCCGCGTACGACGCGGCACTCGCGATCCTGCGCGAGAACGGCCACCTGGCCCAGCGCGAGGGCGCACTCTGGCTCACCTCCAGCAACCTGGGCGAGGACAAGGACAACGTGGTCGTGCGGTCGGACGGCCGACCGACCTACTTCGCGAGCGACATCGCCTACCACTACGACAAGTTCCTGACGCGGGGTTTCGACCAGGTCATCAACGTGTGGGGCGCGGATCACCACGGACACGTCTCGCGCCTGGAGGTCGGGACCGAGGCAGTCACCGGCAAGGGCGACGCCCTCCACCTGCTCCTCTACCAGCTGGTGACGCTGAAGCGGGGAAGCGAAACCGTGCGGCTCTCGAAGCGAGGCGGCGAGATCATCACCCTCGACGAGCTGATCGAAGAGGTGGGGCCGGACGCAGCCCGCTTCTTCTTCCTGCTGCGGGCTCCCAGCTCCCAGATGGACTTCGACCTGGACCTCGCCGTGAAGCAGTCGAACGAGAATCCGGTGTTCTATATCCAGTACGCGCACGCGCGGCTGGCGAGCATCCTCGACCGGGCAGCTGGCGAGGGGCACACGCCGGACGGCGGCGACGTCGCGCTCCTGACGGCGCCGCACGAGCTGGCGCTGGTGCGGGAGATGCTGCGCCTGTCCGAGGTGATCGAACTGGTCGCGACGACGTACGAACCACAGCACCTCGCGCACTACGGCATGGAGCTGGCGACGTCGTTCCACGCCTTCAACGACGCCTTCCGGCAGCAGGGGGACCCGAACCTGAAGGTGATCACGGACGACGCGGCCCTGACGGCCGCGCGGCTGCGGCTGGTGCAGGCCGCGAAGATCGCCCTCGGCCGCGTGCTCGACCTGATGGGCATGACCGCACCGGAGCGGATGTAGCCGCCTAGCGCAGCGCTCCCTGTTCGTCCATCTCGCGCGGAGCGACGATATAGCCGTTCAGATCGCCGATCGTTTCCCAACGATCGGGCTGCTCCCACAGGAGCCAGGCAGCGAGTGCACAGGTCAGCCCGTCGAGGGTGTCGTCGAGACGCTTCAGCGCGGCGCCCCGCGCACCCGCTGCGGTCTCGGGCGCGAGCGCCCGCTGGACTTCCGCGCTCTCCAGGACGCCCGGCGCCTCGCGTTCCAGCACCTCCCGCAGATAGCACTGATAGCGCTGCATGACCTCGCGGCGGAAAGCGACGCTGCGGCCGCCCCTGGGCTTGTAGGGAAGGCGCTCAGCGAGACCGAAGAGGCGCACGTGGACTGTGTGGGGGAAGACCTCGACGGCGAACCTGCCTTGCTCACCGCGCAGTAGCGTGGCCGGTTCGAGCTCGAAGCCGCGCGCTTCCAGCGCCTCGCCGAGGTCGATACCGGCGGTGTAGCCCTGCCGCACGGCGTAGTGCGCCTGGTGCGGGGAGGCCTTGTAGCGACCGAATCGCCGTGCCACCTCCCGTTCGGCCCAGCGCTCGGGTGTGTAGAGCAGGGGTGCGTCGATGGCGACGACAACCGGGCCTTCGACTGCCGCGATCTCGTCCGCGAGGTTCTCGGTGCCGCAGACGGCGGCCTCAAGGCGCGTGCAGCGCAGGTCCGCGGCGCTTTCACCCTCGAGCCAGCAGATGCCACTCTCGCGGTGGGATGTCCACGCGAGATCGAGGCCGACGAAGGTGGGCATGGCGCTTCACCCTAGCACCGGGGCCGGGAGGGTGGCACGATCGCGCGCCGGAGGGTGCATGGCGGAGCTCATCGAAGCGCTGTCGGGGAGGCGGGCGCGGCGCGCGTTCGACCCCCGCGAGATTCCGGCGGAGACGCAGGAACTGCTCTGGCTGGCGGCATCGGTCGCCCCGAGCCACGGCAACGTGCAGTCGGCGCGGCTGCTGGTGGCGCAGTCGGAGGGGGCGCGCGAGAAGCTCGTGGCGGCGCTTTCGGAGGGCAACCGGAACTGGGCGCCGGCGGCGCCCCTCCTCGTGGCGCTGGGTTCGATACCGGACCACGAGCACGCGGATTCGTACGGCGAGGAGCGCGCGCTCTGGTCGTTCCATGCGGGAATCGCGGCGGGGAACCTGATGGCGCAGGCGACGGCGCTCGGGCTGATCGCGCACCCCATGGCCGGCTTCGACGAAACGGCGGTGCGGGACGTCTTCGGCGCCCCCCTGGAGTTGCGGGTGCTGGTCGTATTCGCGATCGGGTATCCAGGACCGGTGGAATCGCTGCCCGAGGACCTGCAGCGTCGGGAACAGCGGGAACAGCGGCGTCAGCCGGTCGACCGGCTGGTCGCGGTCGACCGGTGGGCAGAAGGAAACAGCATGCCCGCGCGCGATCCCTCGCGGCGGAGCGGGCGGAGTGGCAAGCTAGACCGCTAATGTCAGCGATAACCGATCTCGGGGACACCTACGTCGAGGAGCTGGCGGCGCTTCACCCCAACGCCGCCACGAGCCTGGGCATCGCCGGGCACGAGGACGAGCTCACGGACTACTCGGTCGAGGGGTTCGAGGCACGCGACCGGCTCACACGCGACACGCTCGCCCGGCTCGAAGGGCTGGCCGACGAAGCCGACGACGACCGCATCCTGCGGGAGGTGATGCGCGAGGCGCTCACCGTGGACGCCGAGCTGCACGAGACAGGGGACTACCTCGCCGGACTCAACGTGCTGGCATCGCCGATGCAGGGGCTCCGGAGCACGTTCGACCTGATGCCAACCGCGGGCGAGGCCGAGTGGGCCACGATCGCCCGGCGCCTCGCACGCCTGCCCGCAGCGCTGGCCGGCTACCGGACCACGCTGGCAGCGGGGCTGGCGGGGGAGCGCGCCGCTGCCCGGCGGCAGGTCGAGGCGTGCGTGAAACAGTGCGAAACCTGGGCGGGCAACGGCGACGGCGGCTTCTTCGCGGAGTTCGTGGGGCGCGCCGGCGACGATCTTTCGGAAGGACTCCGGCGCGACCTTGATGGCGCGGCCACCGCGGCCGCGGAGAGCTATCGCGCCTTCGGGAGCTTCCTCCGCGACACGTACCTGCCTCGCGCTGCCGAGCGCGACGCCGTGGGAGAGGAGCGGTACGCCCGCTACGCGCGCTCCTACAACCGCTGCGATCTCGACCTGCGCGAGACCTACGCGTGGGGCTGGGACGAAATCCACCGTATCCAGCGAGAGATGGAGGAGGCGGCGGAGCAGATCGCCCCGGGCGAGGGCGTCGAAGCGGCCAAGAACGTGCTCGAAACGGATCCCGAGCGCGCCATCGAGGGGGTCGAGCCGTTCCGGCAGTGGATGCAGGACCTGCAGGACCGGACAATCGCGGACCTGAACGGCACGCACTTCGACATTCCCGAGAAGCTGCAGCGCCTCGAGGCGATGATCGCGCCTCCGGGCGGCGCGCTGGCGATGTACTACACGAGCCCCTCCGAGGACTTCTCGCGGCCGGGGCGGACGTGGTACCCGACGGGCGGGAAGACGCGCTTCCCGCTCTGGGGCGAGGTCTCGATTGCGTACCACGAGGGCGTTCCGGGACACCACCTCGAGCGTGGCAACACGCGACTGCTCGACCTGTCGCGCTTCCAGCGGCTGATCGGAGACTGCTCGGGGTACGTCGAGGGCTGGGCGTTGTACGCCGAGCGCCTCATGGGCGAGCTCGGATACCTGGAGGTGCCCGACTACAAAGTGGGGCTGCTGGCCTCGCAGGCGCTGCGCACGGTGCGGGTCATCATCGATATCGGAATGCACCTGGAGCTCGCCATCCCGGAAGGGCAGCCGTTCCACCCCGGGGAGGTCTGGACGCCGGCGCTGGGCGACGAGTTCGCGAGAACCAGGAGCCACTTCCCGGCGGACTTCATCGCGAGCGAGATCGACCGCTACCTCGGGCTTCCGGGGCAGGCGATCAGCTACAAGGTGGGGGAGCGCTACTGGCTGGCCGCGCGGGAAGGGGCGCGCCAGAGCCTCGGCGACGCCTTCGACCTGACGACGTTCCACCGGGAGGCGCTCGCCATGGGGCCGATGGGGCTGGGGCTGCTCGCGCAGGAGAGCGCCCGGCTGGGGGACGGCGTATGACGGTGCGGCGAACGGTCGGCGGCGCGCTCATTGTGGTGCCCTCGCTCCTCTCGGGAGTGGGCATCGCCTTCATCCTCGCGGCCATCCTGGTGAACCACCAGATCATCCAGGACGCCTTCATGATCGTGGGCGCGGTGATGCTGTGGTTCGACTTCTTCGTGACGATGGCGATCATCCGCTACTCGCTGCGCAGCCTCGACCGGCGCATCGCCGTGATCGAAGAGCGCGGCGAGGACGAAGCGGACTCGAACTAGATCGTCAGGCCACCCAGGCCGAGGATGCCGCGCGCGTACTCGATCTCGCCCACATGGCGGTAGCCGTGGCTCAGGCAGACGCCGTTCAGTCCCTGCCAGAGCGACATCTCGCCGAGGGGCTTGATGGTGACGGTGCGGGTGTCGAACTCGGCGGGGGACATCTCGGCCAGGTAGTCGTCGGTGGCCTGCCAGACGCGGGGCTGGTACTCGCGCCAGCCTTCCAGGTCGTTGAGCGTCATGGCCTTCGCCTCTTCCTCGGGCATGCCCGTGCCCTGGGAGGTGCGGTGCAGGCCGAAGCGCTCGTCGTACCCGCCCTCGAGCCAGACGGTGGGCCTGCCCCGGGCGATGAAGTTGACGATGTTGTCCTCGGTACGGACGTAGTGCCAGAGGCTGAAGAAGGGGCTGAGGCCGCCCTCGGTGGGGCGGAAGTTGAGCTGTTCGAGGGTCATGTCGCCGATGGCCTCGTCGAGGAGGGCGTGCATGGAGGTAAGTCCGGTGCGGAGGATTTCGAGTGGGGTGGTGCTCATGTCGGCCTCGCGGAAGGAAGTCCGCCGATCGTGCCTGCTCGTGGCGGTGGTGTCCAAGGCGCGCCGGTAGACTGCCCGCCGGAGGCACGTCCATGTCCGCAGACACAGAGTCGCGTCCCTACCCGCCCCTCACCCCTTACCTGACGGTGAGCGACGCGGCGGCCGCGATCGCGTTCTACGTGAAGGCGTTCGGGGCGGAGGAGATCGAGCGCGCGCTCACGCCGGACGGACAGAAAGTCATGCACGCCGAGGTGGCGGTGAACGGCGGGCTGATCATGCTCTCGGACGACTTCTCCGAGAGCCCTCAGCAGGGGTCGACCCCGGAAGCGCTGGGCGGGAGCCCAGTCACCATCCACCTCTCGGTCGAGGACGCGGAGGCGTTGTGGGAACGGGCGGTAGCGGCGGGGGCGGAGGTGACGATGCCGCTCGAGCGACAGTTCTGGGGGGCGCTCTACGGGCGGCTACGCGATCCGTTCGGGCACTACTGGTCGGTAATCTCCGAGATGGCCCCGGTTTCAGACGAGGAACTGCGTGAAGGCGCCTCGGAGGCGTTCCCGGATCACGCCGAGGGCTCGGCCCACGGGGCTCCCCCCACGGGTCAATGAACCATGTACCATGCGCTGCCCATGCCCGACGAGTACACCGCCATCCGCCAGCTTGCCGAGCGCTACGTCGACGCCGTCAACCGCCGGAACCAGGACGCATGGCTGGCGACGTGGGCGCCGGACGGCGTGTTCGATTACGGGCACGACGATCCGCCCCGCAGCCACAACGCGCTGGCCCGCTTCTGGGACATGTCGGTGGAGGGGATGGAGGTGCTCATGTCCGTCACCTCCGGCGTCGTTGAGCGCGTCGAGGGCGATACAGCCAAGGCGCGTTGGTACCACACGGAGTACGTCCAGCGCGGCGACGACACGCCCCTGGCCGGCCTGACCCTGTACGAAGACGATGTTGTGCGCATCGACGGGGAGTGGCGCTTCGCGCTGCGAGAGCACTACGTGCTCTTCAGCGGCGAACTGGAGGGATCCTTCTACCCCTACGACCCGCGCTGAACGCGACCAACAGCGGCCCGCTGGCGCAGCGCGCGCAGGGCAAAATCAACCGGGAGAAACGCAATGGGAAAGCCGACAGTTGAGGACTACACCGCCATCCGCATGGTGGCCGAGCGCTACGTCGATGCGGTTAACCGCTTCGACGCGGAGGCGTGGGGCCAGACGTGGGCGCCGGACGGCGAGTGGAACGTGGGCGAGGTCCATAAGGGCCGCGAGGTGATGGTGCCGCTGTGGACGCAGATCATGGGCAGCATCCCCAACGTCTACATGCACGTGTACTCGGGCGTCGTCGACGACGTGACGGGCGACACGGCGCGGGGCCGCTGGTACATGGGCGAGTTCCTGAACATGGCCGACGGTTCGCAGTCGATGAACTCGATCTGCTACGTGGACACGTACACGCGCATCGACGGGCAGTGGTACATCCAGACGCGGGAATTCCAGGCGCTGTACCGGGGCCCGGCCGACCTGAGCGGCGAGTTCGCGAAGATCGCGGTCCCGGTCTAGGGGCTCTTGCCCGACCCAACCCTGAGCCTGAGCGGCCTCGCGGCCGCTCAGGTTTGGCGTGCTCGGCGGCGGGCGACCCGGACCCCGGCTCCAGCCAGGAACAGCGCACCTGCCACGAGCAGACCAATCCCCCAGGCTGGCAACAACGGGGAGTCCTCGCTCAACCAGGCCTCCCGCAGTGCGAATGGGATCCCATTACTGGCGCCCGGCTCAGGAGGCTGGCCGTCCCCCAGGATCGCCAGGTCGCGCTGAGCGCGCCCTAGCGACATGTCCCGGTCGCAATACCCCGGGGCCTGCCACCCAGAGGGGACGTAGACGAGATACTCCACGCCCTCGGTGTACCCGCCCTGGCACGGGCCGGGCCTGTGAGTAAGGTAGATGGTCTCAAGGGCCGGCCCCTTCCATACGGTAGAGACTCTGAACTCGGTAACCACCGTTGTTCGATATTCGTCTCCGAACTCGCGTTCCCGCACGACGGTACCAACGAAGACGGACTTGGCCTCCTCCAGGAATTCCTCAATGGTTGGTGGGGGCCCGGCACACGAACACGCCATAGCTTGCTCCGGTCGCACCGCGGGCGGAAGGCCGACGAGCAGGGCGAGGGCGACGAGGCGCAGGAGCCAACGGCACATGGGGGCAGGGTAGCGCTGCGAGTCAAGGGGGATTATAAAGGTAACTTGACGGCGAGGGCAACGCGGGCCTACGCTCTCCCGCATGCCGGAGCCGAACTTCGCGAGCCAGACGATCTGGACGGGTGACAACCTCCCGATCCTCCGGGGCCTCAACTCCGAGACGGTAGACCTCATCTACCTCGATCCCCCCTTCAACTCCAAGACTGACTACGCCGCGCCCATCGGCTCGCGCGCTGCGGGCGCAGCCTTCAAAGACACTTGGACGCTGCAAGACGTGGATGTCGCCTGGCTCGACCTCATCGAGGCGAAGCACCCGGCGCTCTGGCGCGTCGTGCAAGCCGCCATGACGCCGAGCGACAAGAGCTATCTCGTCTACATGGCGGCGCGGCTGCTGGAGATGCGGCGCATCCTCAAGCCGACCGGCTCGATCTTCCTCCACTGCGACCCGACGATGAGCCACTACCTCAAGCTCGTCATGGACGCGATTTATGTCCGGGGGGGGGGCGCCTTCCGCAACGAGATCATCTGGTCTTACCGCCGCTGGCCATCGAAGCACTCGGACTTTCAACGGATGCACGATGTCATACTCCGCTACTCGCGCGGACCCGATGTCGTCTGGCACCAGCTCTTCGAGCCCGCCTCGGAGTCCTTCACGCGCCGATTCAAAGGCAAGGCCAATCGCCTCGAGCCAGGCGCGACCACAAAGCGCGCCGCAGAGCACGACACCCCCGGGCTTCCGATGCGCGACGTGTGGGACATCTCCATTCTCGCGGGCGCGTCCAAGGAGCGCGTCGGCTATCCGACGCAGAAACCTCGCGCGCTGTTGGAGCGGATCATCAAGGCGTCGAGCAATCCCGGCGAGGTCGTGTTGGATCCGTTCGCGGGCTGCGCGACCGCGTGCGTCGCCGCCGAGCTACTGGAGCGCCAGTGGGTAGGCATCGACATCTCGCCCAAGGCCGCGGACCTCGTGCGCGACCGGATGCAGCGCGAGGTCGGCATGTTCTACCGGGGCGCGACGCGCTCCGACGTGCCGCGCCGGACGGACATCGGGCGCGTGCCGGCCTACGGCTCGCGGGAGAACCGCGAGGCGCTCTACGGCCAGCAGGGGGGCCTCTGCAACGGGTGCCGCGAGCACTTCCGGCCTCAGCACCTGGAGGTCGACCACATCATCGCGCGGGCGCACGGCGGCACCGACCACATCGAGAATCTCCAGCTCTTGTGCGGGCACTGCAACCGCGTCAAGGGCGACCGGGGCCAGGAGTATCTGATCGCGAAGCTGGCGGCGTAGGGGGAAGCGTGACGAGCGACCGGCTCAGGAGTGACGACGCCCCGGGACTGCTGATGGTGATCGCGTTCTGTCTCACTCGCCGTCCGCGCGAGGAGTGGGAGCGTGTGCTGTCGAACATCGACACGGTGTCTGAGCTGCTAGCTTCGCAGTCTCGTCAAGAACGAGTGCTACGAACGATGCCGGAATGGTCAGCGTTCTTCCGTCGGCAGTGCGAGCTACTAGCGGAGATGGAGGTTCCCGATGAGCAACCATGAGCGGATCGTACCCGAGACGCGCAACCCCTACTACGGCGAGGCGACGGTCGAGGATGTCGCGCGCGCGGTGCTGCGCCCGCTACGACCGCGAGCCGTTCGGGAGCCCGTTGTCGGCGGTGAGGTCGGTGTAGAGAAGCCGACGCCCGACGAGAGCGGCGACCACGTGTGACATCTGCGCGAGGGTGTCCGCCTCGCGCAGATTGTGCTTCCCCGCGAACTGGCGCACGTAGCGGTCGAGATGCTTCGGGCTCATCTTGTGGTAGGTGCCCGCGTAAGCGCGCTTGAGCATCGACCAGAAGCTCTCGATGCCGTTCGTGTGCGCTTGCTCGACAACGTAGGTGCCGACCGAGTGCTGCACCGCCGCGTGGCGGTACTCGCCGTCGAGGCGGGTGTAGGCGGCGTGGCCGTCGGAGTAGACCTGGGCGCCGCTCTCGGTGTGGCGGCGGACGAAGCCGCGCAGCGTCGGGCCGTCGGTCGCGGCGATGGCGCGAGCGCGGACCTCGCCGGTCTCGCGGTCCTTGATGCCGACGACGGGGGCCTTGGCCGGAGTGTCGCCGCGCTCGCGGATGCGGTCGCGGTGCGAGGCGTGCTTGTTCTTCTCCAGCCCGCCGATGTACGTCTCATCGACCTCGACGGGACCGGCGAGCTGGCCGTCCGCCGGACCGGCCCACGCCTCGCGGATGCGGTGGAGCATGAACCACGCGGTCGGCTGCGAGACCTTGATGTCGCGCCGGAGCTTCATGCTCGACACGCCCTTGAGGCTCGTCATTTCGAGGTAGATCGCGATCGCCCACTTGCGCATCGGCACCTTGGAGTGCGAGAGCGCCGTGCCCGTCCGCACCGAGAAGTAGGAGCGGCAGTCGGTGCACCAGTAGGGCATCGGCTTCGCGTTCGGCACATCGCGGGTGGCGAGCGAGCCGCAGTGCCCGCAAGCGCGATCGTTCGGCCACACGAGACCCTCGAACCAGTCGGTCGCGGTGCTCTCGTCGGGGAACATCTCCATCAGCTCGATGAGGCTGATCCCCTCGCGGTAGGCCTTGCCGGGTGCGTTGTGTGTCATGGTCAGAGTGTAGGGGATGGGGCCCGCTGTGTCAAGTTACCTTTATAATCCCCGAGTCAAGGGCTCCGCTTCCCTGCATATACTGGCGCCCGCCATGACGAGCCCCGAGCAGCACCGCAAGACCATCTACCTGGCGAGCCCGTACGGGTTCTCGGAGCAGCAGCGGACGCTGCTGCTGCCGCAGCTCGTGGCGGCGCTGGAAGGGCTGGGGCTGGAGGTGTGGGAGCCGTTCGCCCGAAACAACCAGATCGACCGTACCCAGCCGGATTGGGCGTGGCGCATCGGGCAGGCGGACTTTGAGGACGTGCGGGAGGCGGACGCCATCTTCGCGGTGGTGAACGGGGCGCCGCCGGACGAGGGGGTGATGGTGGAGCTGGGGATGGCGATCGCGCTGGGGAAGCCGACGTTCCTGTTCCGCGACGACTTCCGTCGCGTGACGGACAGCGAGCACTACCCGCTCAACCTGATGCTGTTCACGGGGCTGCCGCGCGAGGGCTGGCGCGACTGGTACTACGAGTCGATCGGAGCGCTTGGCGACCCGGAGAAGGCGCTCGCGCGCTGGGCGGACGAGGGGTAACGGGCCCCCACGCTACGGTTTCTTCGCTTCGATGAGGTACAGGGCGGCGTGGAAGGACAGATCCTCGCCCGCTTCCAGTCTCTGCTGGAGGGCGAGCAGGTAGCGCAGGTGGGTCTTCACGGTGAACCCGGACACCTCCCAGGGCGTGGCCTTGAGGTAGTAGACGATTGCGCCCACATCGGTGAACGCGAGCCTGCCTTCCCACTCCTCGACGTTCTGAATGGTGAGGCCGGCCGCTTCCAGCAGTGGCGCGTACTTGGCCGGTGTAGCGTCTGGCCACTGGGGCGTCGCGTCGAAGGCGGCGAGCAGGTCCCAGGCCCACATCCCGTGAACCTGCTGAGTGAGGAAGGAGCCGCCGCTTGCCAGAATGCGGGCCACTTCGCGGGCGTTGAAGGCAGCATGCCGGTTCAGCACGAGGACGAACTCGCCGTCGGCGAAGGGCACGGCCGCCGTGTCGGAGACAGGCGTTCTCACAACCGTCGCGCCAAGGGGTGATAGCCGTTCGGAGGCGAGTTCGTAGTTGGGCGCGTAGTCCTCGGTGGCGACGACCCTCGGGGGCCAGTGCTCCCGCAACGCAAGGAGCTTCTCGCCGCCGCCGGTATCCAGGTCCAGGACCGAGGACGACTGTGCCATCAGCTCGGCTGCACGGTCGAGATAGGACCAGGGCTCCTGCTCCACGATCATGCGCCCGTCGAGGTGCGAGAAATCCCAGCCGGTGAATGGCTGCTGCTCGTCGCGCAGCCAGCCGTCGATCAGCTCGTCTGGCGAGACGGCCATGGGGCGCAGCCGCCGCTTAGTAGAGCATCCGCCCTTCAATCTGAGCGGTTGTGATCCAGACCTCGATGTCGCGGATGGCCTGGGCCATGGCCTGGCCGATCAGGTCGAGCTTGCGCACCTGCTCGATGCGCGGGGTGACCTGCTCCAGCTCCCGCTTGGAGAGGAGCTCGCGGAAGATGCGGCAGGCGTCGACGAGGCAGATGATGACGACATCGCGCGGGTCGGGGATCTCTTCGCTGAAGAGGATGCCCATGATGCGCAGCTTCACTTCGCGCTCGGCCTTCCCGTCGACCATGGGGTAGCGGCGGGAGCGGAAGACCCAGAGGAAACGATCGTCCTGGCGCTCGAGGATGCCGCCGTCGACGAGGCGCGTGAGCGCCTCCTCACGAATCTCGGGGGCGCGCTGGGCCACGTGCTCAACCCAGTAGCGGGGATCGCGGGTTTCGTCGGAGGCGATTTCGGCGAGGGTGGGGTCGAGGAGGGTGTCGCCGATCGGGGTGGAGTCGACCAGGATGAGGTTCTCGAGGTCGGTGTCGATTCGGTTCTCCATCGCCAGATCCATGAGCACGGCGCCGGCGATGGCGCGGTCCATCGACCAGTTAGGCACGTGGACGAAGGTGCCGTCCTCGTCGCGGAGCAAAAGCAGGATGATCTCTTCGGCGAATCTCAGCATGAGTGTCTAACCCCTCCCTGACGCGCCCATGCTACACGGCCAGCCCGTTGGGTTCGGTAGCGCGGGATGTAAGCGGCCTGACCGGCGGGGGGCGCGATCAGCCAGTCGCGGGCAGGAGCTCGACCGTGGCATCACAACCAGGAACGCCCGCGAGCGCCGAGTCGCATGTGAGGACGGGAACATCGAGGGCTTCGGCCAGGGCGAGGTAGAGGCCGTCGTAGATGGTGACGTTGTCGCGGAGCTCGAAGGCGCGAGGCAAGAGCCATCCGTGGGGATAGCGGCGAATCGGAAGGTTAACCAGGGGGCCGAGGGAGGCGCGTGCCCTCGAGGCTGACATCTGCCGCCGAAGCACCATGCGGCGCAGGACCTGTGCGACCTCGGCTTCCAGCAAATGAGGGGCACAGACCTCCTCATCTCCTTCGATCCGCATACCCAGGGCGACACCCGCCTGTGCGTCGCGGTTCAGGAGCATCTCCACGACAACGGAGGCGTCAGCGACGATCACCGCGCGTCGCGTTCCGCCCGGATCATCTCAGCTGGCGTCTCGCTGGGATGGATAGGTTCCAGCGCCCTTATCCGCGCCATCAATTCTTCGATGTCGGGAGCCTCAAGGGACCGCCTAATCTCCCGCAGCAGATAGTCCGAGAGGGTCATGCCCGCTTTCGCGGCCCTTATCTTCGCTTCCCGATGCAGTTCATCGGGCACGTTGCGGATCTGGATCATCTTCGACATGTGCAGCACATTATCACATGTGCTGCACATGCAGGGTGGGGCTCAGGCCTCGGCTGGAGCCTCCTCCGGCTCCGGAGGCGGCGGCGACTCAGGCAGCGAGAAGTCGTCGGGCATGAGGACGAACTCGGGGTAGGCCTCGATGCCAAGCTCGCCCGCATCCTGACCGAGCTGCTCCACCTCTGGGGAGACGCGCGCCTGGACGGTCATCGCCAGCCCCTTCCAGAGGACGAACGAGACCGTGAACACAAACGCTCCGATGGCGGCGACGCCCGCGATCTGGGCGCCGAAGTCGCCCCCGGCGGCGATACAGACGGCGAGCGTGCCCCAGATGCCGGCGAAGAGGTGGGCGGGGACGGCGCCGACAACATCGTCGAGCTTGAGCTTCTCCAGCCCCTTGATTCCGAGCGTGCAGATGACGCCGCCGATGGCACCGATGACGATGGCCCACCAGTGCTCGGTCATTGTGGGGCCGGCGGTGATGGAGACGAGCCCGGCGATGGCGCCGTTCAGGCCTGTGATCAGGTCGATGCGCCCGAAGACAAACCGCGAGAGAGCGAGGGCGGCCATGACGCCGGCGGCGGCGGCGAGGTTCGTGTTGACGAGCACGTGGCTCATGGAAACGGCGTCGAGCGTGCTGGCAAGCGCCAACTGGGAGCCGCCGTTGAAGCCGAACCACCCCAGCCAGAGGATGAAGACGCCAAGGGTGACGACAAGCACGTTCGAGGGTGGCGTTGGCCTGACGGCGCCGTCGGCGCGGAACTTTCCGAGCCGCGGACCGACGACGAGGATGCCGGCGAGCGCGGCCCAGCCGCCCACGCCGTGCACGATGGTGGAGCCGGCGAAGTCCTGGAAGCCGAGCTCGGCGAGCCAGCCGCCGCCCCACGTCCAGGCGCCGACGATCGGGTAGATGACGGCCGTTAGGGCCAGCGTGAAGAAGAAGAACGGCCACATCTTGACCCGTTCGGCCAGGGCGCCCGAGACGATCGAGGCGGCGGTGGCCACGAAGACCATCTGGAAGAACCAGTCGGACATGGTGGCGTAGGACTCATCGGCGAGGACGGCTTCGGCAGTGCCCTCACCTTCGATGAGGGCGAGCTCAACGTCGGAGGCCTCGTAGAGGAGGTTGAAGGAGCCGATGAAGTCGCCGACGACATCGACGTACATGAGGTTGTAGCCGATGACGAAATAGGCGAGGCCGGCGATCGAGTAGATGCCGATGTTCTTCAGGCAGATCATCGAGGCGTTCTTGGTGCGGACGGAGCCAGACTCGAGCATCGTGAATCCGGCGCACATCCACATCACGAGCGCGCCCCAGATGAGGAAGGCGAAGGTGTTCAGGACGAACTCGGTTTCGCCATCGACCGCGGCAGCTTCGGCAATGGCGGGGCGGCCGAGGAAGATGGCGGCCGCTCCGATGGCGGTTATTGCGAGGATGATCGCGGGACGGCGATAGGGACGGAGTTTCGCGACCATTCGCAGGCCTCCCAGACACGTCGGAGACGTGCCGGGAGCCTACACGAACGGGAATAGCCCGGGAGTGACCCCGCTCACGCCCTGGCCGTGCCCGGAAAGAGCGTCCCGCGGCCGGGCCAGGAGGGGCCGGAAGCGAGCGCCGGCGGCTAGCGCGGGTTCCGCACCGCCAGGTGGCGGTTACCTTCGTAGCGGCCGGCCTGGACTTCCCAGATGCCCCTCGCCGGTCGCTGCGGCGGTGTCTCGAAGAACGGGCGGACGTGGTCCTGCATCAGCTGTTCGACCACCCCTGCATAGGAGGGATCCGCAACGACGTTCCAGTTCTCGTCGGGATCCTCCTGGAAGTCGAAGAGCTGTACGGGCTCCTGCGTGTCCTCGAAGACGACGAGCTTATAGCGGTCGGTCGCGAACATGCCAAACCCGTAGTTCTCGCTGTGGGCGACATCGCGGGTGGGGCCGGCGCCGCTGCCGTCGACGTGGCCGACAAGCGAATTGCCCTCGTTGCCCGGGAGGGGCGCAATGCCCGTCAGGGCCTCGATGGTGGCGGTCACGTCCACGTGCTCGACGATGCCGTCGACGGTGCAGGCCTCCATGCCGGCGGGTGGCCGAATGATGAGGGGCACGGTTGCCGACTGCTCGTAGAACAGCATCTTCCAGAGCATCCAGTGGTCGCCCATCATCTCGCCGTGGTCCGCCGTGTAGATGATCCAGGTGTTGTCGAGGATGCCCTTGCGCTCGAGGGCCTCGACGATCTGCCCGACCTGGTCGTCTATGGCGGTGATGTTAGCGTAGTAGTAGCGCGTGAGCAGCTCGACGATGTCGTCGGTGAGCCCCTCCCACTGGGCCGTGGTCTGGAGCCAGCGCATGAGGGTGTGGAGCGGTCCCGACTCGGGCACCTGGGGGGGAATGCGCTCCCCGACGGGGATCTCGACCCGGCGGTAGAGGTCGACGTAGTCGCTCGGGGCGTCGTGCGGCTCGTGCGGCCCGGGGAACCCGACCCACTGGAAGAACGGCTGGTCACCGTCGTACCCGTCGATCCAGTCGACAACCTGCTGCCCGGTCCAGGTATCGAGGTAGGCGTCGTTTGGCAGGGGCGTTGACTCGGGGAACCACATGGGCAGTCCGAGGTGGTCGCGCGTCTTCTTGGGGTAGGCGCGCAGGTGGAACCACTCCCCGTACATTTCGAAGAGGTCCCGTTCCTTCAGGTGGTCGACGTACTCGCAGTCGAGGCCCATGACGCCATTCTTCTCCGGCCCCGGGTGCGGCTCATCGAAGCCGACCGCTCGATAGCGCGCCGTCACACTCGGGTCGGACACCATGTCCGGCCTTCCGCAGACGAGCGTCTCGTCGGCGAAGAGGTGCATCTTGCCGATGCAGCTCGTGTAGTAGCCGGCCTGCTGGAGGTGCTGGGCGAGGTTGGGGATGTCCTGGGTCATGTCCCAGTCGTTCTCGAACACGCCATGGTCGCGGACATACCGCCCCGTCAGCAGCGACCAGCGGGCGGGCATGCAGAGCGGCCCTTGGCAGAAGGCCCGGCCGAAACGCGCGCCCTCGGCCGCGAGGCGGTCGATGTTGGGCGTGCGGATGATGTCGTTGCCGTAGCAGCCCAGCGCGTCGGCGCGGTGCTGGTCGGCCATGATGACGACGATGTTGGGCCGGGAGTCAGCAGGCATGGGGTGTTCCTCCTGGGGTGTGCGGGCGCTCCATCGGCATGATGGCCGTCATCGACGCCTCTGGTAGGGGCTCGATGCTTCGTTGATCGCGTCGGAGAGGAGGTTGAGACAGAAGAGGAGGAGAGCGAAGACGGCCCCCGGGCAGACGGCGTACCACCAGGCCTCGCGCAGGTACTGGCGGCTGACGTTGAGGAGGCCGCCCAACGACGGCGCGGGGGGATTGTCGCCCAGGCCGAGGAAGCTGAGGGCGGCGGTGATGAGCACGGCCACGGCCATCAGCAGGGCCATCTGGGTGAGGAGTGGCGGGAAGGCGTTGATGGCGATGTGGCGGAAGATGATGCGCACTGGACGGGCGCCCAGCGCCTGCGACGCGAGCACATAGTCCTTGTTCTTCTCGGCGAGCATCTGGGCGCGGGCCAGCCTCGCGAAGGCGGGGATGGTGAAGAACGCGATCGCGATCCCGATGCTCCGTACACCGGGCCCGAGGATGTTGAGGATGGCCAGAGCGGCGATGAGGCCGGGAAACGCCAGCAAGGCATCGACGAGGCGCATGGCCGCGGCTTCGAGAATCCCGCCGATGAAGCCGGCAAGGAAGCCGATCGTCACACCGATGGACGTACCGACGGCGACGCTGATGAGGCTCACGGCCAGGGATGCTCGCAAGCCGAAGAGGGTGCGGGAGAACAGGTCGCGGCGGAGCTCGTCCGTGCCGAACCAGTTCTCGGTCGAGGGACTGAGGAATCGCCCGGCGGAATCCTGCGCGATGGGGTCGTGTTGAGCGATGACCGGAGCGCCCACGGCCCCAACGACCAGCAGGACAAGCCCGAGGATCGCGACCATGCCCTGGGGGTTGCGGATGATCCCGTTGATGGTCGAGAAGAGCAGCGACTCGCGGGTCTTGCGCCCCCACCACGAGAGCTGGACCTCGGTGTCCAACGTGACCGCGCTCATCGTCCGCGCACCCGGGGATCGAGGAAGCCGTAGGCGATATCGGCAGCCAGGTTGGCCCCGATGAAGACCGTCACGAGGATGATGAGGGTGCTCTGGACGACGAGGTAGTCGCGCGCCTGGATGGCGTTCACAACCAGGCGGCCGAGACCGGGGCGGGTGAACACCTGCTCGACGATGACGGCCCCCACGAGCAGCCCGCCAACCTGGAGCGCCATGACCGTGACGACGGGGATCATCGAATTGCGGAGGGCGTGGCGGACGACGACGCGGCTCTCGGCCAGCCCCTTCGCACGGGCCGTACGCACGTAGTCGTTCCCCATCACCTCCGCGATCGTCGTGCGCGTGTAGCGGGCAAGAACGGCGGCCACACCCACCCCCGTTGCGACTGCTGGCAGGGCGAGGTGACGGAGCGACTCGACGGGATCATCGAGGATGGATACCGCGCCGAACACCGGGAACCAGTCGAGCCTGACGCTGAAGACCCAGAGCATGATGATGCCGAGAAGGAAACCGGGGATGCCGATGGCCACGAGCGTGAAGCCCGAGAGCGTCCAGTCCCATCCCGAACGGGGACGGATACCTCCCAGGATCCCGAGGGGAATGCCGACCACGACGGCGACCAGATAGGCAGCCACCGCAAGCTCGACCGTGGGCGGGATGGCGGTGCGCAGCATCCTGCTGACGGGCAGGCCACGGGCGAAGGAAACGCCGAGGTCTCCCTGGAAGATGTCCCCGAGCCAGCTAACGTACTGCTCGGGGAGGGAGTCGTTCAGGCCGAGCTGCTCACGGATCCTGGCGACGTCTTCGTCGGTGCCGTCCTGGCCCGCGAGCAACTCGGCAGGATCCCCCGGCACAAGCCGGAGCATCAGGAAGACCGCGATGCTCGCCAGAACGAGGACGGGTATCGCCTGCAGGAAGCGGGCGAAGACGTACGCGAGCAAGAGTTACGCCTCGAGCCAGACCTTCGCCAGGTTCGGCTGCTCGAAGATCGTGACGAAGTGCTCGTCGTAGCCCTTCACGTTGGCGTTGGCCACCTCGATTCGCTGGTTGGTATGCACGGGCAGGAGCCAGGGATCCTCGAGCCACATCCGGTTGAAGCGGGCGTACTGCTCCTTCGCCTCCTCGCCGAGCGGGTCCAGCCGCTCGAGGTTGGCGATGATGTCGAGGTACGTCTCCGTCTCGTAGTAGCTCGGGTTGCCCAGGCGGTACGGGAAGGTCTGCTGCATGGTGGTGAGCGGCGAGAGGTTCGAGAACTTGTGGGGGGCGACCCACAGGTCGACGAATCCGCGCTGCCGCAGCTTGCCTACCCAGACGCCGATCTCCTGGGTGACGATCTCGACCTCGACGCCGATGTCGGCGAAGTTGCTCTTCAGGATCTCCGCGGTCACTTCCGTGCCGGGGATCGGCTCGATCATCAAGGGCGAGTCCTGCGACCAGCCCGCTTCCGCGAGGAGGGCGCGCGCGCGGTCGGGCTCGTAGAGCTCGCTCTCGAGGTCGGGGTCGAAGGCGGGTGAGGAGCTCGGCCACGGCTGGGCGGTGAGGTCGCCGAAACCCTCCCGCAGCTCCTCCGTCATGCGCCGCCGGTCGATGGCGTAGAGGAGGGCCTGGCGCACGCGCGGGTCCACCAGCTTGGGGCTGTTGGTCACACAGCCGACGTAGACGATTCCGGCCTTCGGGGCGAGGAAGCCCTGCCCCGTGCGTCTGGCGACCGTGGGCGACACGCCGAGCGACCAGTCGATGTCGCCTGCTTCGAGGGCCAGCCCCAGGGATTCCGTGTCGGGGAAGTTCTGGAGCTCGATGCGATCGACGTAGGGACCGCCCTCGACGGCGGACTGATGCCAGTTGCGGTTAGCCACGAAGCTGGCGCCAACGTCCGGGGTCCACTGCTCGAAGGCGAAGGGGCCGGTGCCCTGGATGTTCTGGCCTTCCTGCAGCTCGCGGTAGGTGCCCTTCTTCGTGACCAGGAGCTGGGCGAAGAAGTCGGTCATGTTCGGGCGGGGCTTGTCGAACTCGAACTCCATCGTGCGCGAGTCGATCGCCTCCCAACGCGTGAGCGTCACTGCGAACGAGCTGATCTGGAAACGCCCTGCGATGCCCCACGGCTCCGGGTCGAGCATCACCTCGATGCCGTGGAACACATCCTCGGGGGTGACGGGCGAGCCGTCGTGGAACTCGAGATCGGGCTTCAGGGTGACCGTCAGCTTGCTGCGGTCGTCGTTGTACTCGAAGCGCTCCGCCAGGACGGGGAACGGATCGAGGCTGTCCCGGTAGCGGACGAGCGGCTCGAGGACGGAGAAGTAGGGCTCGTTCTCCCAGGTAAAGGAGAAGGGGAAGCCCGTGTTCCAGATGAACGTCGGAGCGGAACCGCGCAGCGTTCCGCCGGTCTGGGGGCCGCCCTCGGCGGGGGCTTCCGTGGCCGCGGCCTCGGTCGCAGCTGCTTCCGTAGCCGCTGCTTCGGTCGCGGCTGCCTCGGTTGCGGCAGCTTCGGTCGCGGCTGCCTCAGTGGCAGCAGCCTCGGTGGCCGCTGCGCGGGTGGCGGCCGGTGCGGGCGCCTCGTCGTCGTCGTCGTCGCCGCAGCCCACCAGGGCCGCTGCCCCGATGCCTGCCGCGGCAGCACCGCTGCCGGCCAGCAAGGCCCGGCGGCTAATCCTTCGATCCTTCAGAGATGTCATGAGTGTTCCCCTCCCGCAGGCGAACGCCTGCTCCAACTCCTCGGTTCCAGCATTCCTTGACTGGGAATGTGGAGTGGCGGGATTCTACGACACAAGCGCCCCATGCGGGCGCGATGGAGGCATGGGTGGCACACGAGCCGGGGGATGCCTGCTGCACGCCCAGCACCACGTCGTGGGCGCCATCCCGCTCGGACTCGGAGCCGGCGGATGCAGCGCAGCCAACCCGGGCCGCGGCAGCGACGGGCGGGATTCAGCCGCTCCCGGAGCCATCGGTCAACGGCGCCGTTGAACTGCCGGGCGGCTCGTTCCTGATGGGGACGCCCCCCAACGGCGAACCCGACCACGACGGCGAGGGGCCAGTACGGGAGGTGACCCTGCGACCTTTCGCGATCGATGCGCACGCCGTTACGAACGCGCAGTTCGCAGCCTTCATCGAGACCACTGGGTACGTGACGGAAGCGGAGCGGTTCGGGTGGTCGTTCGTCTTCCGGCGGCACCTCTCGCGACAGATGGCGCGGCGCCTGGAGAAGACGAACGCGGTGGTGCAGGCCCCCTGGTGGCTGGCGGTTCCCGGCGCGCGCTGGGACCTGCCCGAGGGACCCGGACGCGACCTCCGTGGCCGCGAGCAGCATCCGGCCGTGCACGTCTCCTGGAACGACGCGCAGGCGTACTGCGAGTGGGCGGCGGCGCGTCTCCCGACCGAAGCGGAGTGGGAGTACGCCGCCCGCGGCGGGCTCGAGCAGGCGGTCTACCCGTGGGGCGACGAGCTCGAGCCTGGTGGGGAGCATCGCTGCAATATCTGGCAGGGCGCCTTCCCCGACCACGACACCGGCGCCGACGGCTTCACCGGAACCTGTCCCGTCGACAGCTTCGAACCGAACGGCTACGGGCTCTACAACTGCTCCGGGAATGTGTGGGAGTGGACGGCTGACTGGTTCAGCCCCGACTACCACCAGCACGAAGCAGAGGGGACGCGCGAGAACCCCACGGGCCCGCCCACGGGCACGCATCGCGTCCAGCGGGGCGGCTCGTTCCTCTGCCACGTGTCGTACTGCAACCGCTACCGGGTGGCGGCGCGCACGGGCAATACCCCCGACTCCTCCACGGCTAACTCGGGCTTCCGCTGCGTCCGCGACCTGTAGGGGAACGCGGGGCCTAGCGGGCGAACGTATCGACCACGAGCCACGCCACGACCAGCAGCAGCGTCGTCGAGAGGACGCGCAGAATCACGGCGCCGCGGACCCTGGAGGCGACTCGGGCCCCCGCCTGCGCACCAACGACCGCGCCGATAGCGATGAACCCCGCCTCGGCCAGGTGCTCATCCAGGCGGAAGCCTCCGGTCACGGAGTGGACAACCGTCGCCTCGAGGGCGATGAGCGCGTAGGCGAACTGGCTGGTTGCCGTGGCGATGTGGACGGGAAAGCGCAGGACGATTGTGAGCAGCGGCACCTGGAGGACACCGCCGCCCGCCCCCAGCAGCCCGGAGACGAACCCCATTGCTCCGGCGACCGAGAGGCCGTGCCAGAGGCGGAAGGTGTAGAAGAAGTTCTGCCCCTCGCGGTCGCGGATGCGACGGGAAATGGCCCCGGGGCCCGTGATTGGTTCCCGGAGGCCGGTGGCCTGGCGGCGCAGGATGAGGTGCGTCGCGACGCCCGCCAGCGCCACGGCGAACACGACGACGAAGACATCGCGCGGGATGATGCCGACGAGGAGCGCGCCGCCCAGAGCGCCCGGGATAGCGGCCAGCGCCCACCAGATGCCGCTGCGGTAGTCGATGCGCTTCTGGTAGGCGTAGGCGATGGCGCCGGAAGTCGCGTTCGCGAATACCGCCGCGAGCGAGATCGCCGTGACCGTGGCGGGGTCGCGGTCGGGGTAGACCACCAGCAGGATGGGGACGAGGAGGAAACCCCCTCCGGCGCCGATGATCGCGCCGAAGATGCCCACGCCCAGCCCCAGCAGGATGAGCAGGACCGCCTCTAGCACGTCAGGCTCCACCTGCCGCGCCGGGCGGCACCGTTGATCGGGCTAGCGCTGGTGATGGCCGGCAAACCCCGAACGCGAGTCACAGCCGCACGATACGCCCGGCACGGCCGCGGGCCCGCCTCCCGGCGGAGAAGGGACAGCGGCGGCTATCGCCGCTACTCGGCGATGATGCGACCGCGCAGTTCGGCCTCGCGATCCAGCACCTGGTTGGAACCCAGCTCGATCCGCACCCCTGCAATAGCGCCGGAGAAGGCGAACGGCACCTCGTAGTCCTCGCTGACGGGCGTGTAGAGGTCCTGCCCAACGTCGAGACCCTCGATCGCGAACATCCCACCGAGCGTGGCAGGGAGATCTCCACTTCCAACCTGGCGGCCGTTCATCGTGAGAATGGCCGTTCCCGCCAGTTCGTTGGTCTTCGTGAACTCGAACGTCACGACCGACCCCCCAATTGGAACGTCCGTATCGGAGACGATGCGATAGCGCTCGCCGACGTAGCTGTACTCGTGCACCAGACGGTTGTCCTTGATGAACAGGGAGTACCCACCGGTGATCCCGCCGTGGGCGATGAGCACACCCTCATCCGCCTCGGTCTCCCGGGTCAGCTCGACGGTGATGGTGTAGTCGCGGTTGCGGACATCGGCAGCGGCATTCGTCGGCGTGTGGGCCATGCCCTGGCGGTAGACGAAGCTCGTGCGGTCTTGGGGAGAGCCCTTCTTGGGAGGCGTACCCCGGGCCCCGCGGAGCCCGTCTTCGAGCGGCAGCACGTCGTACTTGGCCGCCTCGATCCACCAGTGCTCGATCATCTCCTTCAGCTTCTCCGGCTCGGACTCGGCGAGGTCGTTGCACTCGGAGAAGTCCTCATCGAGGTGATAGAGCTCCCACTGATCGTCCTCGAAGGAACCCCCCGGCGCGTGGAAGGTGACCGCCTTCCAGCCGTCGTGCCAGATGCCCCGATGGCCGAACATCTCGAAGTGCTGGTTCCGCTTGCGAGTGGGCTCATCACCCGAGTCGAAGGTGTAGAGCATGCTCGTACCATGGATGGGGAGCTGGGGAACTCCCTGATGCATCTCCGGCGCCTCGACGCCGAGCACCTCCAGCACCGTGGGGACGATGTCGGAGATGTGGTGGAACTGTGGGCGGATTGCCCCGGCGTCCTTGATGCGATCGGGCCAGTGGATGATGAGCGGGTCGCGGATGCCGCCCCCGTGGGTGTTTTGCTTGTAGCGCTTGAGCGGGGTGTTTCCGACCTGCGCCCAGCCCCAGGGGTAGTTCGTGTGGGACCTGGGGCCACCGATCTCATCGATGTTGGCCTGGTTGTACTCCTCGCTCGCGGGAACCTGGTTATAGAAGCGGCCCTCGTTGACGACACCGAGGGGACCACCCTCCTGGCTCGCGCCGTTGTCGGAGACGACGACGAAGAGTGTGTTATCGAGCTCGTCGACCTCCTCGAGGTAGTCGGCGAGCCGCCCGATCTGGTGGTCCATGTGGTCGAGCATGGCCGCGAACGCTTCCTGCAGGCGGGCGCGGACGCGCTGTTCGTCTTCGGAAAGGTCATCCCAGGCGGGGACGCCGTTGTTGCGAGGGGCGAGCTGCGTGCCTTCGGGGACGATGCCGAGCTCCAGCTGGCGCTGGAACCAGGCCTCGCGCGTGGCATCCCAGCCCTGGTCGAATTTGCCGCGGTACTTGTCGAGGTACTCCTGCGGGGCCTGGTGGGGGGAATGGCAGGCTCCGAAGGCGACGTAGAGAAAGAAGGGAGTGGTCGAGAGCGAGGTCTGGTCGCGGACGAATTCGATGGCCTCGTCGACGATAGCCTCACTCAGGTGGTAGTCCGGGTCGGAGGGCGAGGGGATGTGGCGGTTGTCGAGGATGAGTTCGGGGGCGAACTGGTCGGTGAGCGCATCGAGGAATCCGTAGTAGCGCTCGAAGCCCTTTTGCAGCGGCCAGCCGGTAAAGGGACCGACAGCCGAGCCATCGGCCATCGGGGCAAGGTGCCACTTGCCGAAGGCGGCCGTGTTGTAGCCCGTCTGCTGGAGCATCTGCGCGATCGTGGCCGCGCTCGGAGAGATCGCGCCGCGAGCACTGGGGAAGCCCGTGTCGTAATTGGAGATCGTGCGCATGCCGACGGAGTGGTGGTTCCGCCCCGTGAGCAAGCACGCGCGCGACGGGGAGCAAATGGTGGTGGTGTGGAAGTTCCGGTAGCGAATCCCGTTGGCCGCGAGGCGATCCATGGCAGGGGTATCGATCGAGGAGCCGTAGCACCCGAGGTGCCCGAAACCAACGTCATCGAGCATGATGAAGACGACGTTGGGGCTTCCCGGCGCCGGCTTCGGAGGCTCGGGCCACCACGGCGTCGACTCGCTCGTGTAGCGCCCGATATGACCCTGGAAATACGGTTCGCTGCTCATCTCTCACACCTCGGCTGACACGGGAGCGCCGTCCTTGAGGGAGAGCGCCTCGTGACACAAGTTCGCGCAGTATAGCGGCAGCCCCTGACAAGGCGGCCAGGGAGCAGCACCTGCCCCGGAGAGCCCTCCCAAGGGCGGGAAGCGAGCCGACACGCAGCGGGGAGCCGCTTCGCTAGAATGGCGAGCGATGAGCCGCGTTCTCGAGAGGTTGAGCTGGCTGGTTACCGTCCGGCCGTACATCACGATCGCCATCCTCCTCGTCATTACCGTCGTCCTGGCCATGGGCGCGGGGCGGCGCGCGGAGGTGATCGAAGGCGCGGCCCTGGCATTCCTTCCCCCGGGGAACGACGTCGCCGATGCGATCAATGAGATAGACGAGCTCTTCTCGGAGTCGGGCGACGTCCGGGTCGTGACCCTCGTCTTCCGGGGCGAAGCATTCACCCCCGACGGGCTCTCACAGATGGACGCCCTGATGGATGGCCTCCTTGGCGACCCAGCGATCGGCAGCCTGCTAGCGCCCGGCGACGCGGCGATCGCACCCATGTTCCTCATCGGAACGGTGCTCCAGACCGACAGCTTCGAATCGGTCACGCAGGCAGAGATTGACTCTGCCCGCGGCGTGCCCGACATCGCCGCCGGGCTTGCCGCAATGACGGGGACCGACGAGGACGGCACAGCCGTCGCGATCGCCACCATCAGGCTGATCGACACCGGCGACGAGCGAATTCAGGAGGCTGAACGCTCGATCAACGAGCTGGCGACCGACGACGAAGGCCCGCTGCGCGTAAGCAGCGTCTCGCCCGTGGTAATCGAGGATGAGTACAAGAAAGCCACGGAAGAGGGGCTGTTGCCGCTGATCGGGCTGGCCCTGCTCCTGATCCTCGCCCTGATCCTGGTGTTCCTGCGAACGCTCTCCGACCTGCTGCTCACGCTGGCCGGTCTGCTGATTTCACTGATCTGGGTCATCGGCGTGGAGGGCTGGCTCGGGCCGGACGCGCTCGATCTCATCGGCCCGCCGAGCTCGCTCACGGCCATGGTCCCAATCATCGTCATCAGCCTCACGGTGGACTACGCCATCCAGGCCGTCTCGCACTACCGCGAGCAGCGAACCGCCGGCGTCTCGGTCGTCGACGCGGTCAGGACGGGATTGCGCAACGTGACGATTCCGCTCGTGCTGGCCGCCGTCACGACGATCGTGAGCCTTCTGGCGAACCTGTTCTCGCCAATCTCCGTGGTGAGGGATTTCGGCATCGTGGCGGGGCTGGGCGTGGGCATGAGCCTGATCGTGATGCTGACGCTGCTCCCGGCAGCGCGGACCATCATCGACCGGCGGCGCGAGGCGCGGGGCAAGCTGACGCCACCCCGACCGGTTGCGAACGCGCTGCCCGGCATCGGCCGCCTGGCGGAGGTGCTGGGAACATCAGTCGCGCGCCGGCCGGCACCCTACTTCATCGTCATTCTGGCGATCACGATCGGGCTCGGATTCTCCGCCACGAGGCTCGAGTCCGGGTTTGACATCCGCGACATCTTGCCCCAGGGCGGAACCGTCCTGGAGGACATCGAGACCCTCGAGACAGCCGTCGGCGGTTCGACGGAGATGGTCACTGTCCTGGTGAAAGCAGAAGCGACGGAGACGCGGACGTACCTGAACCTCCACGACCTCAGGGAGGCCTTCGACGATGAGGATCGCCGCCCGCGGGCGGCGGCAGGGCCCATCCAGATGTCGTATGAGCTGATCGTGCGCGACTGGACGACGGACAGCGGGCAGCCGGGCGACAACTACGACCCCGAGCTGGCCGCGCTTTTCCACGAAGCTTCCGCGGGGGTGGAGCTCGACCCAGAGCTGCTGCAGGAGTTCCTCGACCGGCTCAAGGAGCTGGAACCCGCTGTTGCTCATGCGCTGGTCGACGATCCGGACGGTATCGATTCACTGCTGGTCCAGTTCCCCGCCTTCTCGGGTGATCCGGATACGACGAGGGCGCTCCAGGAGGACCTGGAGGCCCTCTGGTTCGGCGAGGACGGAACGGTCACGGCAACATCGGGGAGCATCATCTCTATCGCAGTCACGGACGAGATTACCGGTCGCCAGACCGAGGCGATCAGCACGACCATCGCGATGGCGTTCGGCATCCTCGCCATCTTCTTCTGGGTCACGTTGCGGCAGCCGGTACTGGCCTTTATCGCGGTGGCGCCGGTCATACTGGTGCTCATCTGGGTGCTGGGCACGATGGCCCTGATCGGCATTCCCTACACGCTGGTCACCGCAATCATCACGGCGCTCTCGATCGGAATCGGCGTTGACTACACGATCCACGTGATTCATCGCTACCGGGAGGAGTTCGCCCACCTGCGCAATCCCGAGCAAGCGGCAATCCGAACGCTAGCGACCACGGGATCGGCGCTGCTCGGGTCGGCCCTGACGACCGCCCTCGGACTCGGAGCGCTGGTGCTCTCGCCCACGCTCGCGTCTCAGGAGTTCGGCATCACGGCCGCGATCACGATCGCGTACGCGCTCATCGTGTCCATCCTGCTGGTCCCGCCCGCGATGACTGTCTGGGGCGCGTACCAGAACATGAAGCTGCGCTCGATGGTGGAGCGGGTGTGGGAGGAGCTCGACGTGGCGATCGAGGGCGTCCACGAGCAGTACGAGCAGGAGTCGTCGTAGGCGCCAGGGCCTAGAGAGGCTTTCGAGCCAGAAAACAGTACAGCGGCGTGTAGATCCCGGTCTTGCCACCTGCGACGTAGGCATCCGCGGTCCGATCCAGGAGCCGGATGACTTCCGCGGAGCCCTTGGGGAACAGCCGCACCGTTTCGGCCAGCTTGACTCCTCCGATTATCGCTTTGCGGCCCCACGGGAGCCTGCGCACCGCGCTCCCCGGCGTTCCCTGGCGAGTCTCCATGGGCTGATACCAGGGTGTGGATGGCCCCTCCTGGACATCCCGATCCATCCCCTCGATGACCTCGAACCCGACCGCTTCAAGCGCGTGATTCACTTCCGCAAAGGTCGCGATGTCGTTCAGCGCGATGCCGAGCATGAGCTCTTGCTTGATGGCCCTGTGGCGGCTGTCGTTCGGGTCGAACTTCTCCGTCAGGCACATCTCCTGGCCCCAGAGGAGGGCTCCCGGTTTCAGCACGCGGAAGATCTCGGCGAACGCGCCCTGCTTGTCCGGCGCGTGGCAGGTTGACTCGATGGCGTACCCCCGGTCGAAGGCGCCGTCCGGGATGCCGCTCATATCCATGAAGCTGCACGTCTCGTAGTCGACCATGTGGTCGAGTCCCGCCTCGGCAGTTAGCTGCTTCGCCATCGCCAGCTGGATTTCGTTGATGTTGACTCCTGAGACGCGGACGCCGGCCTCACGGACAACCCGGCGCATGGGGCCGCCGATTCCACATCCGACGTCGACCACGGTCATGCCCTCTTCCAACTCCAGCTTGGAGATCATCAACCGCTGGTGCCGTTCCTGTGACTGCTCCAGGCTCTCCGTGGGCTTGAGCGGCGCGAAGTGCAGGGATTCGCTCCAGCCCCAGACCATGAACGCCGTGCACAGGTCGTAGTACTCCTTCGCCGTTTCGCTATGGGAGTAATCGCTCGACCCATCGGCGGCCATCGCCGCGACATCGGTCCACTTGTTGAAGTCTCGCACGCGACCGGCGACGTCGGAGCCGCGGTACGAGTGGTTCAGCTCTTTCAGGAGTGTCCCTAGCTGCACGACGTGGGGTTCCCCCTTGCCTTTCGTCTATGGCCGGCTGACAAATTGCCAAACGGAGTCCGAAGAGAACCAGCGCCTCAGGTTGGGATTTCGCGCCTCTTCTCGGCGATCACAAACTTGATCTTCTTGCTGATGGAGAGCGAGGGGAACGGGTTAATCCGCAGGGGCTTGTTTTCGGGCGACACCTTGATGGTGAAGTAGTGCGCGAGCATCAGCAGATTGGCGCTGAGCTGCAGCTCCATCCAGCGCGAGCCGAGGCAGGTGTGCGTACCCAGCCCGTACGGGGCGTAGCCGGGACCGCGATGCTCGTCTCGCGGAGGCAGGTAGCGGTCGATGTCGAACTTCTCGGGATCGGGGAACACATCGCTCATGTAGTGCGAGGCCGTCTGGGCGATGTGGATCTCCGATCCCTCGGGGAGCTCGTAGCCCTCCACCACGCAGGCGTTCATCACGGTCCGGATCGACACAGGGACGATCGGGTAGATGCGCATGGACTCCATGATGAAACGGTGGGTGGTGTCGATGGCTTCCAGGGTGAAGTCCTCGGGGGCGGGATCGCCGTCAGCGAAGAGGGCATCCGCTTCGGCGCGGATCCGCTCATAGAGATCGGGCTGGGTGGCCATGGCGTAGAGCGCGAAGCTGAGCCCGTCGCCGAGGTACACGCTCGCAATCAGCGGCGCCGAAAGGGCGAAGCGCAGATTCGACTCGGGGAGGAACTGCGGATCGCTCGCGTGCAGGCTGAGCAGGTCGTCGGCAAGGTCGCGGGGACATCCGGCCCGCTGGGCGGGGGTGTGGATGCCCTGGACGCGGTCCAGCAACGTCTCGATGCCTTTCGCCTTCCGCTTCATGCCCGGTGTGCTCAGCATGAACTTGGGCAGCACCTTCACGACTCGCGTGGCGAGCGCTCGTTCCTTGTAGACACTCAAGTCGTCGAGGAGGTCCTGCGACTGCACGCTGAGCATGAGCGGCGAAATCTGGGAATTGATCAACTTCCGGGACATGGGGCATGCGGGGAAGGCGTCCCCGACCTTCCAGCTCGCCATGTGCGCACGGGCGTTGTCGAAGACAGTGTCCAGCTGCCCTTCCAGCCGCGCACGGGAGTAGGCCGGCTGCATGGACTTGCGGAAGCGGAAGTGGTCGGCGCCATCGAGGGAGGGGAGGATTCCGGACGCGCCGTAGACCTTCTCGAACTCCTGGAGGTAGTCCTTGGCCCGCAGGAACGTGCGCCCGTGCCGGTGAGCCCAGCGATTGGTTTCGGGACCGGCGAGGAACGTCATGGTGTCGAGGAACGGCGGGTTGAGCCTGAACACGGGGCCGTACTCTTCTGCGAGATCGGCGAAGAGCCCCGGCAGGTTGCCTCTCCGGAGATGTCGGTTGAGCAACACCTTGCGCAGCGGAACCGTGGGGATCTCCTTGGTCAGCGTGGCGCGCCGGAGCAGCGGGCCGGCCAGGTTGTTGGCGACCGCATCAGCGATCGCCCGGCCGATCAGGTCCATCCTGCAGATGAGTTCGACGCGCTCCTCATGCTCTTCCTCGATAGGGAAGACGAAGCGGAGGACGTCGCAAGTGTTCGCGAGCGCGATGATGATGACATCCCGCGGGTCGGGAATCTCGTTGTTGTAGAGCACGTTGCCGATACGCGTCGTCACGAACTCGGTCGAGCCATTCTGCGAATCGCCCGTTTCTGCGCGCTGCCACGCGATGCGCGACAGGGTCCAGAACTCGCCGTCGTGGTACTGGAGGATCTGCATCGCCACCAGACGCTCCAGGGTCACATCGATGATCGACTCCGCATGGGGCGCGAGGCGCTCGATCCAGTACTGGGCGTTTTGCTGAGCCGGTTCGTCGGCGATTTCCCGCAGGATGTCGTCAAGGGCGGCGTCTCCTGTAGGGGTCTTGTCCAGGAGGATGAGCGAGTCCATGTCGGTATCGATGCGGGAGATGAGGGACAGCTCCGCGAGCACCGCCCCGACCACTGCACAGTTCAGGTCCCACCCGGGTACCTGGCGAAAGTAGCCGCTGTCCTCATTGAGGAGCATCAGGAGGAGTTCATCGGGCAGAGTGAGCGCTCGCGTTGCGACGCGTTCCGTAGCGAGAGTCATGAGTCCAGTCCCCGAGGCGCGGGCTATCTCGCAGGAGGCGCCCGACCTCAAAAGCAAGTGTATCGCAAGCGAATCCAGGGGGGGCAACCAATCCCGAGAGAAAGGATCGGTTCAGGTGTGAGTGTGCTCACCTGACGTAAGATTCGCGTGCCCCTACCGTAAATGGTGACTCTTCGGCGAAGGGGATCCGTTAGTCGAGATTCCAGGTGAGGAGTGTCGGACGATGCCAGCGCCACGTCCCGAGGCCGCCAACGACACGCTTTCGCCCTTTCCCGAGGGCTGGTACTTCCTCGCGAGCCGCGAGGCCATCGAAAAAGCCGGACTCATCGAGAAGACCTGGATGGGCGAAGAGATCGTGATCTGGTGCGATGAGGACGGTCGGGTCTGCGTCGCGGAGTCGGTCTGTCCGCACCTCGGCTCGGCGCTCGGGCCCTCCGCAGGGGGGCGCATCTGCGAGGGACGGGTGGTCTGTCCGTTCCATGGCTTCGAGTTCGATACCAGCGGGCAGTGCGTGGCCACGCCCTTCGCCCCCCCGCCGCGATCGGCGAGGCTGCGAGTCTTCGAGACGTACGAGGTCGCGGGGCTGATCTTCGCCTGGTGGGGTATCGAGGGCCGGCCCTCCCAGTGGAGCCTGCCGGACGACGCCACCGACCAGGAAGGGTGGAGCGACCTCCGCATCCAGACCCTGCGCTTCCCCGGTCATCCCCAGGAGACGACGGAGAACTCGGTCGACATCGCCCACCTGCGCTACGTGCATGGCTACGACAACGTGGACCGCACCCACCCAATCGAAGTAGACGGGCCACTCTTCGTGAGCCGCTGGGACTTCCGGAGTGTGCGGAAGATCGCCGGGATCGTCAGGCTCACGCTCGACCTCTCCGCCCACACCCGCATCTTCGGGTTCGGCTACTCCCTTGTGGAGGTCCGCGAGCACTCGATCCCAATGGACATGCGTCTGTGGATCCTGGCGACACCCGTGGACGGCAGGCTTATCGACATGTCGCTGGTCTCTCAGGTGCGAGTGGAACCGAGGACCAGGCGGTTCATCGCGGGCGCGGGGTTTCTCCCGCATCGGCTGCGGGCTCAAGTTGTCAACAGGTTCCTGAGCCCCATGCAGAAGATGGACGTGCTGCAGGACGTGGTGATCTGGCGCCGCAAGCAGTACCGCTCGCGCCCACGCCTCAACCGGGCCGACGGGGAGATCACGATGTTCCGGGACTACTGCGCCCAGTTCTATCCGGACGCGGCGGGCGTCGCGAATCGGCTTCCCGAGCCCGATCGTGCAGTTCGGCAAGCGGATGCGGGGTTACGCGTTCCGGAATCGCCAGCCGTAGAGGATGCCCCCGTAGTAGTTGAATGAACGCCTGGCGGCGTCGTCCTCGAAGGGGTAGTCCGCCCCGAGCTGCCGGGCGGCGGCGAGGCCCGTCACGAAGCAGGTCTCCTGGGCGTTGACCAGCGTGTGGGCGCCGCAGTGCCACGTTCGCCGCTTACCCTGGATGAAGCGGAAGATGTTCGCCGTCACCGCAACGTGACGCACGTCGTGAACGATGTGCTGGAACCACCACTTCTTCACGACCTTGCTTTCGTCGATAGGGCTGATCGGGTTGTAGGTCACGAGGCAGGGCTTGTCGGACTCCTGAGCCCACGGCTGCTGGTTGTGCATGATGTAGGTGATCTCGTAGTTGTCCGGCCTCGCACCGTACTGCTCGATGTGATTGCTCCGGGTCGTCAGGGGCTTGACCTCGTTGTCAGGGAGGACAGAGGCGTCGGAGTGGACGACCGTGTGGTTGTGGAGCTCACTCTCGTAGCGGATCGACGAGAGGATGGAGCGCTCGAGGAAGGTGGGCCTGTCGAGGAGCATCAGGGTCTGGTTGGCGTTGCAGGCGAAGATGACGTCGTCGAACGCCTCGCGCACGCCGTTCTCGTCCTCCACCACGACGCCGATCTTTTCCCGATAGACCTTGCGGACGGGCCGGCCGAGGAAGATCTTGTCACGGAAGCCGGCCGATAGCTCTTCGTAGATACGGCGCGTGCCCTGGTCCCACGTCTGCATGGGCGTGGCGGTTTCAATGTCGAAGAACTCGAGGTAGCGGGAGAAGAGCGCCGCGGGCATGTCGAAGACGTTCGTCGCCATCAGGAAATTGACGAACATCGGCTTCAGGACCTTGTAGCGAAACTCCCCGGAGAAGCCTCCCAGGTTGAGCACCGTCCCCATGCTTATGTAATTGAACGGATTGAGGGCGTTGAGGAACTTCGACTGCTTCCGGGTCAGCCAGCCGATGCGGTGCAGGCGCCGCAACATGCGCTGGAACTTCGCAATCTCGGGCTGCAGCTGCTGCCGGATGTTGGAGTCAAAGTCGTGCGCATAGAGGCGGTCCTGGTACTTCACGCTGTAGCTGAACCTGGTATCGACGAGGTCGATGCCGAAGCGCTCCATCAACAGGACGATGTGGTGGTAGATGGAGGGGATACAGGCGGTGACGGAGATGTCGAAGGGGATGGAGCCGCCGCCATCCTGGGGCATATCGGCCGTAATGGCGTTCCCGCCGACCTGTTCCTGGGCCTCGAACAGGCGGAAGTCGAAGCGATCGGGGTGATGGTTCAGCGCCCAGGCAGCGCCAAGCCCAGAGATGCCTCCGCCAACGATGGCAATTCGCCGCATGTCCGTCTTACTCCTCCTCCGGGAGCAGCACGATGTGGATGTAGCGGTCGTCAAGCAGGTAGCGCCGGGCAGCGGCCGCGACCTCCTCCAGCGTCAGCGCCTCCAGCCGCTCGTCGAAGCCGTTGATCTCGCCGAGCGACTCACCCCGCTGCGTTGCGTCTTGGATCTGGTTCAGCCAGAAGCTGTTCTCGCGGAGCTGCTCCTCGCGAGAGGTCCGGAGCTGCTCCTTGACGGAGTCCAGGTAGCTCTGCTCGCCGCCGTCGCGGAGCCAGGCGACTTCCACCGCGACCTCTGCGGTCAGCTCCTCCACACGGGCGGGGTCGCTGCCAAAGAGGACGTACAGGAGGTACTCGGAGTCGGGGATGGAACTGATGCTGGCTCTAACGCCGATGGCGTACGTGCCGCCCAGCGCCTCGCGCACGCGCTCGCGCAGGCGGGTGCCGAGAATTTCCCCGGCCACCGTTGCCGTGAGAGCCTCCTCGCGGGTCCACAGCGCCTCTCCCGCGTAGATGAGGATCGTCTGGCTACGCGGTTCGATGCCCTTACGGACGACGTGTTCTTCCACCCCGGGTGGAGGGTCTACGTCGTGGTCGACCCACTGCTCGACCCGTCCGGTGGTCGGGAGGCTGGCGAGGTAGCGGGAGGCAAGGTCCCGCAGTTCATCCCAGTCGAAGGCGCCAACGAACACGAAGGTCGCATCGCTGAAGTCCGCGAAGCGCTCGGCATAGACCGCCGTCGCCCGATCGAGGTCGAGCTCCTCGAGGACGTCGAGGGAGAGGGGTCGGGCCCGGTGGTGGTTCTGGGCGAGGACCATGTTCGCCTTGTCGAAGAACACGGAGTCCGGGTCGGTCGCTCGCCTCTCAGCACTGGTACGCAACCTCGCCTCATACGTCGAGAAGTAGGCCGGATCGAACCGCGGCTCGGTGACGTAAAGCGTAATCAGCTGGAACAGGGTCTCCAGGTCTTCGGGCGAGGCGTTCCCGCTGAGCCCTTCGTAGAGCGCGCTGATGTAGGGGGCAACCGACACCCGCTTGCCGGCCAGCAGCTTGTCGAGAGTGACGCTGTCGTGCAGGCCGACGCCGCTGCCGGAGGCGATGTCGTCGGCATACAGGGCAGACACGTGGTCCTCGTCGGAGACGAGGGAGTGGCCGCCCGGGCTGAAGGCCGTGAACAGCACCTCGTCGTTCTGGAAGTCCGTCTGCTTGGCGACGACGGTCACACCGTTCGAGAGGGTCCACCGCACCGCATCGATCGAAGCGACCGGTTCCTCCGCGGTGATGCTCCCCGGCGTCGGGAGCGTTGCCATGAGAGGGAGGTCGTCGAACTCGTCTTCGTACGCCTCCACCTGGAGCGCGTCTGCCCCCTCGATCTGCGCAAGCATGGCCGTGCTCAGGACCTCATCGGAGCTGGCCTCGGGGTCCTCGGGCCGGATGACGAACAGCACGGTGTCTCCCGAGTCCGACCAGGATGCCCCCAGCAGATCGACTTCGCCCAGCGAGACTTCCGGAATCAGTCGCTGGTACAGCTCCCACTCCGCTTCGATGCCCGGAGCCGGAACCCCTGAGAGGAAGTGCGTGCGGTACTCGCCTGCCAGCACTTCGGAATCGCGCTGGTCGCGCTCCTTGTAGAGGCTCTCCACCGAGCTCAGCAGGTTGACCTTCTCCCGAGCCAGCTCGGAGGCGGTGAAGCCGTGCTGGCGCACGCGCTGCAACTCCTCCAGAAGTGCCGCGAAACCCAACTCGAGACCATCTTGCTCAGTCACGACCGAAAACTGCACGATGTCGGTGGGCCTTACGAACGCTCCACCCGCGCTTCCCGCCCACAGCCAGGGGGATCGGCCGCCTGGCCCCGTTCGAATAGCCGCGCGTTCAGCATCATGAAGGCCAGTTGCTGCGTTACGGAGCGCTTGAACCACGCAAGGTCCTGGCCGGCCTCCGGGGCAATCTTGCGGACGAGGATGAGCTGGGTCCCGGGCGCCTCGGGGTCGGTGAAGATGTCTATTCGCGGTTCCTCGTGTCCGGGAACGTCGAACGTGGGCAAGGTCGTCGGGGGCGCAATGGCCGCCCGTTCCTGCTGTGCTTCGCCCTCGGGGGGTGGTGCGAAGTGCTGCTTGATCTTGGCCTCGATGAGGGCGGGGTCGAGGTCGCCCACCGCTACCAGGGCCATCAACTCGGGCCGGTACCAGCGCTCGTAATAGGCGCGCAGCTGCTCGACCGGGGCGGTCTCGACGACCTCGGGCAGGCCGATCGGGGCCCGTTCGGAATAGCGGGAGGCGCCGAACAGGGCCCGATAGAGACCGTCCCGCCAGCGGGAATCGAAGCCCTGGCCGAGGCGCCACTCCTCGAGCACCACACCACGTTCCAGCTCGACCTCCTCCGGTTCGAAGCTGATGGCGTAGGCCCAGTCGCTGAGGATCTGGAACGCCTTCTCGAGGATCTCCGGATCGTCGGTCGGGATTTCGAGGAAGTAGACCGTCTCGTCGTAGCTCGTGTAGGCGTTCAGGTGGGCGCCAAAACTGGATCCGATGGACTCGAGGTAGTCGACGATCTCCTGCTTGGCGAAGCGCTCCGTGCCGTTGAACGCCATGTGCTCGACGAAGTGGGCCAGCCCCCGCTGCTCCTCCTCCTCGTGAACGGACCCGGCCTTGACGACGAGAGACAGGTGCAAACGCTCGCGCGGTTCCTCGTTGTGCCTGATGTAGTACGAGAGCCCGTTGCTGAGCGTTCCCCGCACCACCGCGGGGTCGAAGATGAGGTTCCCGTCCGGGCCGAGGACTTCCACCGGGGCGGGGGTGGCGGTGGGCTCCGGGGTCGGTGTGGGCGTCTCCGCCACACGAGTGGCGGTCGCTGTCGCCGTGGCGGTTGCTGCTGGTGACGGGGTTGCGGTCGGCGTGGGGCCATCGGGGGCGGCGGTGGCGGTGCCGGTCGGCGAGGGCTCAGTGCTGGGGGAATCGGAGCCGCATGCCGTCAGCGCAACCGACAGCAACGCGATGCAGAGCAGGACTACCGCTGACTTCAGGGTCACGTCTTTTCTATCTCGCTTCGTGAGGTGTGTCCGCGGGAGCACATGAACGGAAGGTCGACGGGGCGAACGCGGCTGGCCGCATTCTTCCCAACCGGCGGCCTACGCGCAGCCCTGCGGGATCGAGGACAAAGGTGAGCGACCCCATCGGGAGTTAGTCGGCCAGAGGCAGTGGCCTAGCTTCCGCCCGCCGAGCCCTGGGTCCAGATGTGGTCGATGCGCGTGCGGTGGATGAACCACTCGCCGTCGACCTTCTTGTAGACGTCGTTGTAGACGCCGAGGAGACCGACGGGGTTGGGGTTGTCGCCCATGCCGAGGTCGAGCAGGAACCAGCTACCGGTCGCGCTATCCGAGCCCGTGAGCTCGACCCAGCCGTTGGTCGTCGCGTGCATGAACGAGAAGGGCTTGGGGCTGTGCCCGGCGACCTCCTTGTACTGCCTGCGAATCTCGTCGCGGCCGACCCAGTCGCCGTAGGGCAGGTCATCGCTAAATTCGCAGACGGCGTCTTCCGTGAACAGCATTGCCATCTCGTCCGTGCGGTGGCTGTCGAACAACTGCGAGTAGAGCACGCGCAGCTGCTTGATGGCTTCGATCTCGAGATGCTCTTCGAGGGTTGGTGGCTTCACGCCCATGGCAGATCGCTCCCCTTGAGATGTGGTGTTCAGGATACCGCCGTCGGGCGCGGGCTAACCGCCGGTGACCGAAAGCGTCGCGCCCGTGACCCAGGAAGCGGCGGGCGAGGAGAGGTAAACGACGGCGGCGGCAACGTCCTCGGGCTCGCCGATGCGCTGGAGGGGCAGCATCGCGCCGAGCCCCTGCCGCAGCTGCTCCTCGCTCATGCCGGTGTATTCGATCATGACTTCCGTGGGGATGGGGCCGGGGGAGACGCCCACGACCCGCACCCTTGGCGCGAGCTCGCGGGCGAGCGTCATGGTCAGGCTGTTCACGCCGAACTTGGCGGCGGCGTAGGGGCCGTTCATCGGGGACGGCTGCGTAGCGGCAGCGGAGGAGATGTTGACGACCACGCCGCCCTCTTCGCCCATGACCCGGTTGGCAGCCCTCGCGCCGGCCCAGACGGACTTGAGGTTGAGGGCGATCTGGTTGTCCCACGCCTTCTCGGGCGTGCCGAGGATCGTGCGAGCGGTACGGTCCTGGGCGCCACCGACGTTGTTGACCCAGATGGTGAGCTTGCCAAACTCGGCAACAGCGGCATCGGCGAGCGCCTCGATCTGGTCGACTTCGAGGAAGTCCGTGGTCCGCGCCATGGCCTGACCGCCTGTGGCCCGGATCTTCTCCGCGACTGCTTCGATCTCGTGTGTGCGGCGCGCGGCCACGACGACCGCGGCGCCGGCCTCGGCGAGGCCGACGGCGATGCCTTCGCCAATGCCCCGGCCGGAGCCCGTGACGACCGCTACCTGCCCATCGAGTCGAAAGAGGTCGAGGATGCTCACATTTCCCTCGTTCCCGTGGGCCCGCCGCTGACGGCCAACGTCTGACCCGTGATCCACTCGGCCGCCGGGGAGCAGAAGTAGACCGCCGCGGCGCCAATGTCCTCGGGCTTGCCGGCGCGTCCGGCCGGCAACTGCGAGCCCATGTTCTCGACCGCGGCTTCGTCCACCTTCATGGTCTCGAAGAACATCTCGGTCGGTACGAGGCCCGGCGCGATGCAGTTAACCCTGATCTTCTGCGGGGCCAGCTCCATCGCGAGGGTCTTGGTCATGTTGATCATGGCGGACTTGGTGGCGGCGTAGGGCCCGGCGCTGGGGGAGGCGCCCCAGGCAGCCACCGAGGAGATGTTGATGATGTTGCCGCCCTCAGCCATCTGCTCGGCGGCGGCCTTCGCACCCCACCAGGCGCTCTTCAGGTTGAGGTCGACGAGGGTGTCCCAGACGTCCTCGGGCGTATCGACCAGGTTGCGCTGGGTGCGATCGAGATTGCCACCCGCGTTGTTGACCCAGATGGTGAGCTTGCCGAGCTCGGCGACGGTCGCCTCGGCGAGGCGGTCGTTGGCAGGCCAGTCGAGCACGTCCATGCCTACCGAGAGGGCCTGGCGCCCGAGCGCCCGCACCTCTTCCGCCACGGCCTCGACCTCGTGCGCGCGGCGCGCGGCGACGGCGACGTCGGCTCCCGCTTCGGCGAAGGCCAGGGCGATGCCGCGGCCGATGCCGCGGCCTCCGCCCGTGACGACGGCCACGTGTCCATCAAGCCGGAACTGATCGAGAACGCCCACGGCCGGCATCCTACGGGATTGGTGGTTTCGGGATACGCCGCGACGCCGGGACCAGCAGGACTGCTATGGGACCTCAGTGCCAGTCGTGCGCATCCGGCATGGGGACGCCCGTGCCCACCGGCTCGACGTGCGCAACGACGATGGTCGTGGTCCCGTCCCGGCACGAGACCTGTCCCCGGATCAGGAGCACCTCGCTCCGGAGCTCCTTGCGGTGGCGCGCGTAGACGCGGGGCCAGAGGATGACCTGCACCTCCCCGCTCTCGTCTTCGATGGTGACGAAGACCGTCCCCTCCTGTCCGCGCGGGTGCTGCCGGGCGATGGGCCACCCCGCCACTCGCAGCGCCGTTCCGTCGGGCAGGCCCTCGACGTCGGCGCAGGGAGTCACGCCGGGGGGCAGTGAGGGCCGCACGAACTCCATCAGGTGGCCGCGGGGGTAGACCCCCAGCGTCCGGTACTCGCCCACCATCCTCTCGTATTCGCTGAAGTCCACAAGCGCTGGGACGCCCGCCGCCCCTGTCGTGGGGAAGGCGCGCTGCCCGTTCCGGGATGGCGGGGTGGCGAGACCCGCGTCCCAGAGCGCCAGCCGGCGGCTCGGTTCGACGGCATCGAACGCCCCCGCCTCTACCAGCGACTGCGCCGCCTGCGGCTTCAGGCCCGTGCGGCGCACGAGGTCGCCGGCGCCGGCGTAGGGACCACGCCGCTCGCGCTCCGCCACGATCAGTTCCGCCGCGGCCTGTCCCACGTCCTTGACGATCTGGAGCCCCAGCCGCACGCAGCCGTTGTCGGGGATGGCGCGCGCCTCGCTCGTGTTCACGCAGGGGTTGAGGAAGGGCGCGTCGAAGCGGCGGGCATCCTCCTTGAGCGTCTCCAGCGGGTAGAAGCCCATGGGCTGGTTGTTGACGAGCGCGACAAAGAACTCGAGCGGGTGGTAGCGCTTCAGCCAGGCGGCCTGGTAGGCGGTGATGGCGAAGGCATGCGAGTGCGACTCCGGGAACATGTAATGGCCGTTGATCTTGGCGAAGATCGTGCGCGCCGTTTCCTCGGGCACGCCCCGGCTCCGCGCCCCCTTCAGGAAGCGCTCCCACTGCATCTCGATCAGGTGCTCGCTCTGGGGGCGGGCGAAGGCGCGCCGCAGTTCGTCCGCCTCGGCGGCGGTCATCCCCGCCACGTCCATCACGAGTTGCACCACCTGCTCCTGCCAGACGATGACGCCGCAGCCCCGCTCCAGGGCGCGCTCCTCCAGCGGGTGGTCGTACGTCCACTCCGCTCCATGCCGGTAGCGGTCGATGAACTTCGAGACGGCGCTGCCCTGCACCCCCACCCCGGGCCGGATAAGCGCCACCTGGTAGGCCAGGTCGAGCAGGTTCCGGGAGCGGAGGCGCTGGGCGATCTTGAGCTGGGCGGGCGACTGGAGGAGGAACACACCCTTCCCCCGCCCCTCGTTGATGAGGTCGTACACGTTCGGGTCATCGGGGGCGATGCGACTCAGGTCGGGCCGCGTTCCCTCGCGCTCCTCGATCAGGTCGAGAGCTTCTTCGATCTGGTCGAGGACGGGCAGGGAGAGGAGGTCGATCTTGGCAAAGCCGGCATCGGCCACGCTGTCCTTGTTCCAATCCATGATGAAGCGGCCCGCGATCGCCCCCTCGCGGGTGGGGACCATCCCCGGGATGGGGCCGTCGCTCAGCACCAGGCCGCCGACATGCTGGCCCAGCCCCCGGGGCGCGTGCAGCAGCTGGGGCGCCAGCTCCGTCAGCTCGCGCCAGCCGGGGGCGTCGACCCGCTCGCGGAAGGCGGGCGCCTCCAGCATCGCCTCCCGCAGCCCCTCGCCGCCACGGGAGCGGAGCTGTTTCGAGAGCAGGCGCAGGTCCTCCCGCGGCAGGCCGAGGGCCTTGCCCAGGTCCTGGACAACGCCCTTGAGCGAGTAGGTCGCGATGGCTCCCGCGAGGACGGCGTACTCCGCGCCGAAGTGCTGGTGCACCCGCACGATCAGCTCGTCGCGGAGGGCGCGGGGGAAGTCGAGGTCGATGTCGGGGAGGGTCTGCATGTCCTCGGGCATGAAGCGCTCGAGCGTGAGGTTCCAGCGCAGCGGGTCGACGTGGCTGATGCCGATCAGGTAGCCGACCAGCAGCGCCACCGAGGAGCCCCGCCCCCGTCCCGGCGGACGTTCCTCGATGGACGTGTCGGGATCGGCGAGCCCCCGCTCCTCCATGATCCGGCGGGCGAGGCGGACGATCTCCCGGTAGAGCAGGAGGAAGCCCGCCAGACGGTGGCGGTGGATGAGTCCGAACTCCTCGTCGAGGCGCTCTCGCACCTCTTCCGTGAGCGCGCCGTAGCGCCGCCGAGCGGCCTCCTCGCAGAGCCGCCGCAGGTAGCTCTCGGGCGTGTGGCCCGCGGGCACCGGGGGTTCGGGCAGGCGGTAGCCCAGATCGGTGCTGAGGTTGAAGCGGCACTGCTCGGCGATGCGCAGGGTGTTGGCGACGGCCTCGGGGTAGTCGCGGAAGAGGCGCGCCATCTCCTCCGGTGGCTTCAGGGAGAAGTGGTCGTTGGGCCGGATGAAGGGCAGCGCCCGATCGATGGTGACATTGCGGCGAGCGGCCGCCAGCGCATGCTGCAGCCGGTAGCGGGCGGGGTCGTGGTAGCGCACGTCGTTCGTGGCTACCAGCGGAGCGCCCGCCTCCCGCGCGAGCTCCGCCAGCTCGCGGTTGCGGGTGGTATCGCCCTGGAGCAGGTTCTGCTGGAGCTCCACGTACACGGAGTCCGGGCCGTACCACTCGCGGTAGCGGTCGAGTAGCTCCCCCGCCTCCCGCCGCCGACCTTCCAGGGCCAGCCGCGCGAGGCGCCCATCGCGTCCGCCGGTCAGCAGGAGCAGGCCCTCGGCGTGCTCGGGCAGGTGGGCGGGGTCGAGCCGCGGTTCGCGCCGATCGGCAGCGTTGGCGAAGGTGAACAGCTGCGAGAGGTTGGCGTAGCCCTCGCGCGTCTTCGCCAGCAGCACCATGCTGGAGCCATCCGCCAGCATCAGCTCCCCGCCGGTGACGGGCTGGACACCGAGGCTGTTGGCCAGGCGCGCGAACTCCAGCGCTCCGCAGAGGTTCGTATCGGTGAGGGCGAGGGCCGGACTGCCGTGCGCCTTCACGTGCGCCAGCAGCTCGTGGCCGTGCGAGGCTCCCTCCCCGAAGGAGTAGAAGCTCCGCGCGTGCAGCTCGACGTAGCCGGCGGACACGGGGCGGCTCCGGCTAACAGGCCTGCCGGTACCAGCGCGCCTCGCGCCGGTCACGGAAGAGGGTGACCCGCCGCCCGTCCTCGCCACGGACGCGGTAGTAGTCGCGGCTCAGGGGCGCGGGCAGCCACCAGAGGTCGAAGCTCCAGCAATCCTCGATGCGCGCGACCGGCCGCCAGCCCCGCTCCAGGCGTACGGCCAGGGGTTGCCCCTCCGGCCCCTCCTCCACCGCCACGGGGGCGGGCGGCGCGAGCGGACGCATGGCGGCGCGCGCGGCGGGGTCGATGGGCGCCTGCAGGACGCGCATCTCGGGGGCGGGGTGCCAGGGTGCGACGGAGGTCATCCGGTACAGCGCGGGACCGCCAAGACGGGCCCGGAGCTGCCGCTCGGCCTCCTCCAGGCGGCGCTCGCGCCCCGCGCGCACGTCGGGGAAGAGACCCAGTTGCTCGCCCACCCCCTCGCCCAGGTCGCCGAGCTCCAGCACGAGCTCCTCGACGGGGGCCTCGGGATGGTCGTGCTCCAGCCGCCGGCGGATCACGGGGGAGGCCTCCTCCCGGCTTCCCACGCCCCGCCGGAAGTGGAACGCCCGCTCCCAGGGGGGCGCCTCGTGCAGGAGACATGTCAGCTCGGCCCGGCCGGCGCGGCGCCCCCGCGCCGCGGGCCGCGCGAAGGCGCGCCTGAGGAGCGTGTCGACCCCGGTGAGCGCCAACTCCAGCGAGGCGGAGGCGAAGGGCAGGGGGATGCGCTCCACGACCGCCTCCTCGCTCTCGATGGGCAGCAGGGGGCGGTCGTCGATGCCCTGGCTGAGCTCCCAGGCGCGCCGTCCGTCGTTCCCGAACTGGTCGATGAGCAGCTCCGGCCGCATGGCGGCGACGGCGCCCATGGTGTGCAGCCCGAAGCGGAGCAGTCCGCCAAGCACGTCGCGGGAGATGGGCAGCAGGTCAATCGGGTGGGGCGCGAGGAAGGGGGCAGGATCGGCAGAAACCGTGACGGCCTTGTGCGACCTGCCCGTGCGCGCGGCGACGAAGGCCGGGAACTTCGCCTCCGCGACCCCGATCCGGGGCTCCAGGTCGCGGGGGAGCGCCTCGCGCAGGGCGCGCACGAGCGCCGCCTCACCGCCGTGCAGGGACTCAAGTCCATCGAGGCCGACGTAGGCCGTGCCCAGCTCCGCGCCCTCCACCCGGTCGCTGACCCCCTGCAGGGCGGTGAGCGTCTGCCGGAACACGCGACGGTAGGCGGGCTCGTCCGCCTCCAGCACGATCACATCCGGGTGTCGCGAGAGCGCCTTGTCCAAGGACATACCCGCGAGCACCCCCGTCACGGCCGGGAAAGCGTCCACCACCCGTGGCCTGCCCGCGGAGCGGTCGGCGATCAGGGCGGGCCGCGCCCGCAGGTGGGGCTGCCGCCTCAGCTCGACCCTGGCCCTGAGGTGCGTGATGAGCACGCAGGCGATCCGCACGGCGTCCTCCCGGTGGCGTCGTCGGCAGCGGTGGCTGCCGAGGCACCTTATAGAACGTACGTTCTATTCGTCAACCGACTCTTTCGAGGAGGGGTGGGAGAGGGCGCCTCCCCGCGGAGTGATGCCACCACCGCATCGACCACCGTAAACGGGCCATCACCGCGGAGCGGTTCAGGCTACTCCTCTCCCTTTACGGGATGCTCGAACGACTCGCCCTTCACATGGCAGTAGATGGTGACGAGCACTCTCAGGTCGGGGCTGAGGTACTGCCCGGGACACCTGCAATGCCTCTGAATCGCACGCACGTACTCCCCGGAGGAGTCGACCAGCTCCTTAGTGACGATGACCGAGGGGGCAGTTGTACGGCGTTCGTAGTACTCACGTCTCTCCACCTCAACGACCACCTGGAGCCCGCCGGGCTTGATCTGGTAGTGGTAGAACGAAACCTGGGACTCCCAGACGTCCAAGCCAGATACTGCTTTCGTCTCGCTCTCTCCCTCGTAGGCGGCTAGTTCCATCCCCTCGGGGATGACGATTCTGTACTCGCCCACCCGGTACGTTCCGGGACCGTTGTTCTCTTGAAGACGGGGCTCTTCCCCGGTGGCAGGCTTGGCACACTGACTCGTGGGAGTCCCCCTGACACTTGGGGGTGGTGTCTCGGTGGGCGGGGTAGGCGGTAAAGCGATGGGCTCGGGCTCCCCGTTCCCCTGCAGGATCACCAGGATGACGGCCAAGGCCGCTACGCCAGCCAGTGTCACGGCTCCCACTCCCGCCCACACAAGAGGGCGAGTGAGGGAGACGAAGCCGACTGGAGTCGCAAGCAGGGCCCGAAGCCGGCCTCGCTTGGCGGCGGCTTGCCAAGCAGCCAGCTGATGCCGGTCATGAAGGGCGAGCTTCCCCAGCATGTTCGAGATGTGGTACTTGACTGCATCCGGACTGACCCCGAGGCGTACGGCGATCTCGGCGTTCGTTCCGCCCTTGCGCAACTCCTCAAGTACGCGCCACTCGGCGGGGGTCAGGATGTCAGGATGGCGTGGACGCCCGCCACGATTGCGCTCCATAGGTCATCCTATTGCGTGGCGTATGGGGGTTTCCCTACCCGACCAGGACGCGGGTGTCGTGGTCAGAGCCCGGCTGCGGGTTGGACGATGCTGCTCGTAGCAGAGCGGTATACCCCCGAGAGGACTCGAACCTCTGCCTTCGGCTCCGGAGGCCGACACTCTATCCGCTGAGCTACGGGGGCCCGGCGAGGCTCGATGGTAGCGCGTCGGGGGCGCACTCGCACCAGCCTCGACCGCTCGGGCGGGAGTGCTACGATCGGGCGACACTTCGCGTCGTACCTCCGGAAGGGAGCCCTCCGCCATGCCCATCTACGAATTCAACTGCCCTTCGTGCGGACACGTTTTCGAGCGCAAGCGGCCAGTGACGAAGGCGGGCCAGGGGGCTCGCTGCCCGGAGTGCAACAAGATGGCGCAGCGCATCTTCGGCGCGGCGATCATCGGCGTGGGCGGTGGCGGCGACGATTTCGGCGACCTGAGTGATCTGGCCGGAATGCCGGATATGGCCGGAATGCCCGACATGGGTGGCGGCATGCCCGGTATGGGCGGCATGCCCGGCATGGACGGGCTCGACATGGGCGGCGACCTGGACTTCTAGCGCCCCGGCACAGGCCCCCTAGTACGGGTCGCGGCGGGAAAAGACTCGCCGCGGGTTCTCCACCATCATCGCGTTGATCTGCGCCTCACTGACGCCACGCTCCCGTAGCGCCGGGAGCACGTCGTTGCTGATGTGGAGGTAGTGCCAGTTCGGCGCCCACTCCTGGGATGAGGCACGCGGCATCGTGTCCATGAAGCAGTTCGTGTCGTGCGAGAGAACCATGCCTTCGGCGTAACCCATCTCGCAGAGCTTGACGATGGTGTCGACACGGCCCGCAGTGTTGAGGGTGCGGTCGATGCCGAAGCGGTCCATGCCGATGACGCTGCCGCGATCCATGATGCGGCTCAGGTAGCCGGTGTCGTCGCTGTCGCCAGAATGGCCGATCACGACGCGCGTCAGGTCGACGCCCTCGCTCTCGAACACGTCCTGCTGGGCGAGTCCCGACTCGGTGGAGACATCGGTATGGGTGCTGATGGGAACGCCCGTGCGGCGATGCGTACGGGCGCCCGCCCGCAGCATGACCTCGTTTTCGGCGTCGACGGTGGGCTGGGTGGCCAGCTTGATGACGCCAGCGCGGACGTCGCTGCCCTCGATGCCCTGCTCGATGTCGCGCACGAAGAGGTCGGCGATGGCGTCGCTCTCCATCTGCTTGAAGAGGTTGGGGGGCTGCCGCCAGACGCCGGTGCACATGACGATGTTGAGGTCGACCTGGCGGGCGACCTCCGACACCATGGCAGCGTCGCGGCCGAGGTCGATGGTGGTCAGGTCGACGATTGAGTCGATGCCGGCGGCCTTCAGCTCGCGGAAGCGCTCGACGGCGTTGGCGACCTCGGCATCGCGGTCCCAGAGCTCGGGCCAGGCCTCGTACACGCCCGGCGAGCGGATGAACACGTGCTCGTGCATGAGGGTGGCGCCCAGGTCGGTGTGCTCGATGGCGCCGGCGGCGGTGGGGATGGTGACCATGCCTGCCTCCGTGACCGAGTCGCTGGCGGGCGGCAGTATACGGGGCGGGGGAACGGCGATGGACCTGGCGATGGCAGAGCTGGTGGCGGCCGGCCAGATTCCCTACTGGTCGCTGCTGGGCATCGAGCTCGTGGACGCAGAACGCGGGCACGTAACGCTGCGGCTCCCGATGCGCGGGGAGCTCGCGACGCGCCGCCCCGACGTGATGCACGGAGGCGCGATCGCCTCGCTCGTCGACGCGGCCTCGGGATCGGCGGTGGCAACGCTGCGTGACCCGGAGGACGAAACCTGGGCCGGTCACGCGACGACGGACCTGAACGTCTCGTACCTGCGGGCGGTGCGGGGGGAGGCGCGAGCCGAGGGGCGGGTGCTGCGGGCGGGCCGGACGACGGTGTTCGTGGCGGTCGAGGTGCGGGACGAGGCGGGGGAACTGGCGGCGGCGGGACGCGTGACGTACGCGATCGCGCGGCGGGGGTAAGCACCGGCAGGTCCGACGCCTGCTATCGTGAGGGGGCGGCCCCGGCATGGGGCGAGGAGAGTCGCCGGTGGGTGCGAAGGACTTCCAGAACCTGACGGAGATGGCCGAGCTCGACGCGCTGTTCGAGCGCTCTCGCGAGAGCGACATTGTGCTGTTCCTGCACGACTACTGGTGCCCCATCTCGAGCCGCGCCTACGACGAGATGTCGCTGGTGGAGGGCGAGATCGCACTCATCGACGTGGCCGAGGGACGCGAACTGACTCGGTCGGTTGAGACGCGCACGGGCGTGAAGCACGAGTCGCCACAGGTGCTGATCCTGCGGGATGCGCGGGCGCGGTGGGCGGCCTCGCACGGAAGCATCACACACGAGGCGGTGGGCGAAGCGATCGGAGTCTCGTAGGGGGGCAGGCGCGGATGGCGGTTGGTCAGCGCGATTCGCGCAGGCTCTCGCTGCTGCGGTCGAGCGCTTCGAGAACGGTACGAATATCGGCCTGCAGCCGCTCGATGACGCTGACTGCGTAGCGGTCGGCATCCTGGAGTTGGCTGGCGGCGGCCTCGGCGGCCTCGCTCAGGTGGGCGGCCGCGGTGGCGTCGGCATCGGCGACGGTCTGCCGGGCGCGCGCCTCGGCATTCATGATGATGTCCTGGCTGCGCTGCTGCGCTTCCTGCACCACCGAGGTCTCGCTTACCAGGTGCACGCGCTGCCGCTCCGCCTCCTCGATCACGGCCTGTCCGTGCTCCTTGGCGTCGCGCAGGAGTTGCTCGCGCTGTTCGAGCACCTGGGCGGCCTGACGGACGTTGTCGGGAACGGCGAGGCGCAGCTGGTCGACGAGATCGAGGATGGCGCGGCGCTCGACGACAAGGTTGCCGCCCACGGGCAGGCGACGCGCGTCCACAACGAGGGTCTCAAGACGGGCGATGAGATCGAGGAGTTCCACGGGGGCCTCCCCCGGTCAGGCCTGGAGGCCGACCCGCTCGCGTATGGCGGCGCGTACGTGGTCCGGGACAAGGCCGTCCACGTCGTAGCCGAGCTGGGAGACCTCGCGCACGCGGCTGGCGCTCACGTAGATGTACTCGTGGTTCGTCATCAGGTAGACGGACTCGATCGAGGGCGCCATCTTGCGGTTCATGAGGGCCATGTCGAACTCGTACTCGAAGTCGCCGCCGCCACGGATACCGCGCACGATCGCAACGGCGCCCCGGTTCTTCGCGAACTCGACGGTGAGTCCCTCGAGCATCTCGACCTCGACGTTGGGAAGCTCCTTGACGGCTTCGCGGAAGAGCTCGATGCGTTCCTCGCAGGTGAACATGGTGCTCTTCTCGCGCCCGCGGATGACGGCGACGATTACCTCATCGAAGAGGCCGGTCATGCGCTTGACGAGATCGAGGTGCCCGTTGGTAACGGGATCGAATGCACCCGGGAATATCGCGGTTCTCATTCACCCTCCAAGGCCACGAAGAACGCCACAGCGGTATCGCCGTAGACCCGCCGATCGGACAAATTCAGGCCGAGCGGGCGTTCTGGAGGATTGTATCGGCTCCGATGCTCATAGACGACCAGACCGCCCTCGGCGAGGAGCGCCCCGACCGCGCTGAGCGTAGGCAGCCCCTGCTCGGAGTCGTAGGGAGGGTCGAGGAAGATAAGGTCGAAGGGGCCGTCGGCGGCATCGAGTGCGCCCGGCAGAGCGCCCCGGACGACCGACCCCCGTTCGGCCACCTCGGCGCGGGCGAGGCTCTGGACGATCGCGCGAGCGGACGATCGGTGGTTCTCGACGAAGACGGCGCGGGCGGCCCCCCGGCTGAGGGCTTCGATGCCGAGGGCGCCGGTGCCAGCGAAGAGGTCAAGCACCGCGGCATCCTCAATGCGCGTGGCGAGCACGTTGAAGATGGCCTCGCGCACGCGGGCGCTGGTGGGGCGCAGACGAGCGCCGCCCGGCTCGGCCAGCTGGAAGCCGCGCAGGGCGCCGCCGGTGACGCGGACGCGGGTCTGCGGCACTCAGGGAGCCTCCTCGGGCTCTTCGGTTTCGGCCGGGGGAAGGGCGAGCACGATGCGGCTCTCGAAACGCTCGACACCGTCGCTGAGGGTGAGCGTAACGATGTAGGAGCCGGCCTCCAGCGGGGTCTGCCAGGTGACGAGGCCGCGATCACCGCCCACGAGGCTGCCTGCCGTGACCTTCCACTGCGGGAGGAGGTGGGAGTGGCTGGGCTGCTGGAGCACGGGCTGCCCGGACGCCACGAAGGGTTCGACGGCGATCCAGATGTTGCCGAGGAAGTCGTTGTCGCTCGAGTCCTCCACCGCGAGGCCGCCGAGGTTGAAGACGCTTACGAACTCGAGCTTGAAGCCCGCGCTGAAGGAATTCTCGAGCCAGACAGTGCGGCCGCCGTTCAGCTTGTAGGTGAAGGCGACAGTTGCCGTCTCCGCCTGCCAGCGCAGGCCGCTCAGTCCCTCGTCGCGGTCGATATTGACGCCCACGATCTGGACGTCGCTGCCCGCCACGAGGCTCTCGCTGCGGATGGCGAGCTTGCTGGCGACCGTCATCGCCTCGGCAAGGGTGAGCGGGCGGATGCCGTCCCCCGACTTTTCGGAGGCGTAGGGCGTGATCGTGAGGATCACCTTGCCGGGGTCGACCAGGGAGGTGATGTGATCCAGCACCTCGGGCATGTGCAGCCGGTAGGTGCTCTGGTCGCGGACCGGGGCAATCTTGATGAGGTCCGCCGACTCGCCGAGGGCGGCCCAGTCGTACGCCCCCTCGTCGATGCGGTCGATGGCCTTGAGGGGAGCGGGGAGGGTGAGGGTGAGCGTCTTGCCCTGCGAGTGCAGCCCTTCGGCCAACTCGGAGATGAAGAGGGTGAAGGAGGTGCGGTGGTCGGCGCGCAGATCCAGATAGGCGATGTCGATGCCGGAGAGGCGGTGGGCGGCGACGCGCTGGAGGATCTGTTGGACGTGGTTCGTGCGATCGGCCCCGGTCGACAGGATGTTGTCCACGCTGGGGACGGTTCCGTCGATCTCGGCGGAGGCGGAGATGACAGGGTAGTGGAGGGCCGTAGTCGGGGGGCGGGGGCTCGGCTGGCCCCGGAGGGAGCCGTCGGGCGCGGGCGTGAAGTCGAGCGTGTGAACAACGGTCGCGAGGAGGGCGGCGGTGGGGTGGAGGGTGTCGCCCGGCGCCAGGTAGGCGACCACCTGTCGTCCCTCGTTTAGTCGCCGGAACACCGCGAGGAAGCGGGGGGGATCGGCGAAGATGCCGGTGGCCCGCTCGCCGATCTCGTCGAGGGCGGCGCTGGCCACGGGCTCCCATATCTGGCTCTCGGCGTTGTAGCCGTAGAAGCTCAGACCGCGCCCATCCATGGTCGGGACTTCAAGGGGGATCGTGATCTGCAGGTCGAAGCCGTCGGGCAGAGGCTCCGCGTTCGGGTTCCGCTCGAAAAGCCTGCTGTGCAGGTCGAAGTCGGAGGGGATGTCGATCTCGGATGCGGTGGCCTCGCAGTAGGCGTCGGTGCACTCTCCGGGTGAACGGCCGAAGAAGAACCAGATGAGGACGCCGACGGCGATGACGGCGATCGCGATGACCGCGAGAACCACGAAGCGCACGGGTGACGGGCGGCGACCGTCCGAGAAAGCCGAGCGCTGCACCGCTCCCCCGGCATAGCCGCGACGGGGTCCGGGCCGGATCACCGCGCTCCTCCCACAGGAGACGCCGCGCAAGCGCGGGCCAAACGATTGAACGCGAAGGCAAGCACCGGAAGCATCAGAGGCGATTATCGCTTACCAGCGCCCAACATCCAGAGCGGGGAAGGGACGGGCGCCACTACGTTATACTTGTGCTTCCGCGAGCGGCCTCCCCGGAGGCGGCTCGCGTTCGTGAAGGCAGCAAAATCATGTCACAAGATCCAGTGCCGATGACCGAGGAAGGCGTGGCCAGGCTCCACGAGGAGCTTGAGGGCCTGAAGGCCGATCGCAAGACCGTCGCTGACCACATCCACAAGGCCCGCGAGCTGGGCACGAGCCAGAACGACGCCGAATACGACAACGCGAAACAGGAGCAGAGCCTGCTCGAAGGGAAGATCCTCAACCTGGAGGACCTCCTGCGACGGGCGGTCATCATCGACGAGGAGGGCGCGCACCACGCCTCGCGCGTGGTGGTGGGGAGCGGCGTGAAGGTGCGGCAGGGCAGGAAGACCCTGCACTACCAGATCGTCGGTCCGCCGGAAGCGAACGCCGCCGAAGGCCGCATCTCGAACGAATCGCCCATCGGCGCAGCCCTGCTCGGGCGAGCCAAGGGCGACGAAGTCGAGATCACCGTGCCGAGCGGCGTCATCAAGCTGAAGGTGCTCGAAATCGATTAGCGAGGCGGCGCCACGGGTACATCCGGAGAGGGCCGCCAACCGGTGGCCCTCGTTGCTGTAAGAAGGGGACTGAGACGAGCATGGGCGAGGAACAGGGGACGCACGAACCGGAGGCCGCCCCCGCGGGAACGGGGGCGGCGAGCCTTCGCGTCCAGCGCATCGAACGCGCCGAGCAGCTGCGCGCCGCGGGACTCGACCCCTACCCCCCTCGCATCGAGCGGACACACACGAACGCCGAGGTCGACGCGCTTCTGGAAGGCGTCGAGAGCGGGGCGGAACCCGAACTCGACCCGGTCGCGATCGTCGGGCGCGTCGTTGCGCAGCGGGGGATGGGCCGTGCGAGCTTCCTCGACATCGTCGACGGAAGCGGCCGTCTGCAGGTCCTGATTCGCAAGAACGCGGTCGGGGACGAGGCATACGAACGGCTGAAGCTGCTCGACCTGGGTGACTTCGTGGCCGTGCAGGGCTCGCCCATGCGCACGCGGACGGGCGAAGCCACCGTGGGGGCGACCTCGTGGCAGGTGATCACGAAGGCGCTGCGGGCGCCGCCGGAGAAGTTCCACGGCCTGACCGACGTCGAGATCCGCCAGCGCCAGCGATACCTGGACCTGCTCGCGAACGAGGAAGTGCGGGATACGTTCCGGGTGCGAAGCCGGATCGTAGCGGCGGTTCGACGCCACCTCGACGAGCGGGGCTTTCTCGAGGTGGAGACCCCGGTGCTGCAGGAAGAGGCGGGAGGCGCGGCGGCGCGGCCGTTCGAGACGCACTCGCAGGCGCTGGGCGAGGCTCGCGCGCTGCGCATCAGCCTGGAGCTGCACCTCAAGCGGCTGCTCGTCGGCGGCTACGAGCGCGTCTACGAGATCGGTCGCATCTTCCGGAACGAGGGGTTCAGCCAGCGGCACAACCCCGAGTTCACAATGCTGGAGCTGTACGAGGCGTACGGCGACTACGGCACGATCGCGACCCTGCTCGAGGAGCTGATCAGCGGCGTAGCGCAGGAGGTGCTGGGGACGACGACGGTGTCCTTCGGCGGGCACGAGATCGACTTCAGTCCGCCCTGGCGACGGATCGGCTACCACGAAGCGCTGCGCGAGTACGGCGACCTTGGCCTCGACGAGTTCGGCGACACGGAGGCGCTCCGGGAGGAGCTGCGAAGGCGGGGACTCGATGCACCCTCCGAGGCGAGCCGGGGCAAGCTGATCGACATCGCCGCGAGCGCCCTCGTCGAGCCGCACCTGATCCAGCCGACGTTCCTGCTGGACTACCCCATCGAGCTCTCGCCGCTGGCGAAGCGGAAGGCTGGCGTGGAAGGCGTGGTCGAGCGATTCGAAGCTTTCGCCGGCGGCTTCGAATTCGCCAACGCCTACTCCGAACTGAACGATCCGGTCGACCAGCGTGAGCGGTTCGAGGCGCAGCAGGCGTTGCGGATGGCAGGCGACGACGAAGTGGAGCTGGCGGACGAGGACTTTCTGCTGGCGCTTGAGCACGGCATGCCGCCGGCGGGCGGCCTGGGATTCGGGATCGACCGGCTGGTGATGCTGCTCACGGGCCAGGCGAGCATCCGCGAGGTGATCCTCTTCCCGCAGCACCGCAGCCTCACGGGGCAGGACGAGGAGTGACGGAGCCGATCGAGCGCCACCACACGAGCACCGCCTACGTGGTGGCGGGGGACCGAACGCTCCTGCTCTGGCACGCCAGGCTCGGCATGTGGCTCGCGCCCGGAGGACACAGCGAGGCGAACGAGGATCCGGTGCAGGCGGCGCTGCGCGAGGCGTGGGAGGAGTCCGGGCTGGAGGTCGAGGTGATCCCGCCCCGGGACCTGCTGGCGGTCAGCGAACCCGAGGTGCTGCCGCCGCCGGCGGTCATCCTGATCGAGGACATCGTGCGGGAGGACCAGCCCTTCCATCAGCACATCGACCACGTCTACTTCACGCGGGCGACCCGGGCGGTCGACTACGAGGCGCCGATCCCGCACGGTGCCTGCCGCTGGGTCGACCGGGCAACGCTGGCAGACGCGTTTTCGCTCCCCGCGCCCGATGGTAGGCTCGTGCCCGTGGCGGAAGACGTTCGACTGCTGGGAGTGCGGGCGCTGGATGCGGCGGCGGAGGCAGAACGGCGATGTTGAGCGCCCAATTCATCCGCGAGAACCTCGACCGGGTCAAGAGCGACATCGCGGCACGCGGCGCCGACGCACCCATCGACGCGATCCTGACCCTGGACGAGCAGCGGCGCACGCTGATCGGGGAGGTCGAGGGGCTGCGCGCTGAACGCAACACGGCAAGCAAGGCGATTGGCGCCACGAAGGACGCGGAGGAGCGCACCCAGCGAATCGAAGCGGCGCGGGCGCTGGGGGACAGGCTGGACGGTCTTGAGCAGCAGCTCCGGGAGACGGAAGCGTCGCTGCAGGACGCGCTCTACGAGGTTCCCAACATCCTCGATCCAACCGCGCCGCACGGGGCCGACGAGAGCGAGAACGTAGTGGTCGACACGGTGGGGGTGTTCCGCGAGTTCGACTTCGAGCCGCGCCCACACTGGGAGGTGGGGGAAGCGCTCGACGGGATCGACTTCGCGCGCGGCGTGAAGATGTCAGGTACGCGCTTCTTCGTCCTGCGCGGGGCGACGGCGCGCCTCCACCGAGCGCTGACCCAGTGGATGATCGACTGGCACGTAGCCGCCGGCTTCGAGGAGCACTACCTGCCCTACATGCTCACGGAGGAGTCGTTCCTGGCCTCGGGCCACCTGCCAAAGTTCCGGGAGAACCTGTACCAGGACACCGAGGAGGACTACCTCTTCATCCCCACGGCGGAGGCGCCCTTCGCAAACCTCTACCGCGACGAGATCCTCGATCCGGGGGTGCTGCCGCTCCGGTTCGTCTCGCACACACCCTGTTTCCGTCGCGAGAAGATGAGCGCCGGGCGCGAGACGCGCGGCCTCAAGCGCGTACACCAGTTCGAGAAGGTCGAGATGTTCTCCTTCTGCGAGCCGGAGCAGAGCGGCGCCGAACTCGACCTGCTCGTCTCCCGGGCGCGTTCCATCCCGGAAGAGCTAGGGATTCCCTACCGCGTCCTCGAACTCTGTAGCGGCGACCTCGACTTCAAGGCGTCGAAGGGGTTCGACATCGACATGTGGGCCCCGGGGCAGGAGGAGTGGATGGAGGTGAGCTCCGTCTCCAACACCTTCGACTTCCAGGCGCGCCGGGCGCGGGTGCGCTACCGGCCCGAGGCGGGCGCACGGCCACGCTTCCCGCACATGCTGAACGGCTCCGGGTTGGCGCCAGGACGGGCCCTCATCGCCGTGATCGAGAACTACCAGCAGAAGGACGGCTCGGTGGCCGTCCCGGACGTGCTCCAGCCCTACATGGGCGGGATCACGCGGATCGAGCCAGAGGCTTCGAGCTAGCTGCCCGCCGAGTCCGAGGTCGCGCCGTTGGCGCCGGCGACCGGACCCTCGAGCACCTCGTCGATGAGGCCGTATTCCTTGGCCGCCTCAGCGTCCAGCCAGAAGTCGCGGTCGGTGTCGCGCTCGATGCGCTCCATCGGCTGACCGGTCTGCTCGTGGATGATGTTGCGGAGGATGGCCTGGAGGCGCAGCGTCTCCCGGGCCTGGATCTCAATATCGGAAGCCTGGCCCTCGGCGCCGCCCATCACCTGGTGGAGGTGGACGGTGGCGTTGGGGAGGGCGGTGCGCTTGCCCTTGGCGCCGCCGGTGAGGAGCACCGTGCCCATGCTGGCCGCGAGGCCGATGCAGACGGTGGCGACATCGGGGCGGATGAGCTGCATCGTGTCGTAGATGGCGAGGCCCGCGGTGACGCTGCCGCCGGGGCTGTTCACGTAGAGGGTCACGTCCTTCTCGTCGTCCTCACGATCGAGGTAGAGGAGCTGGGCGATGATGATGTTCGCGACCATCGCGTCGATGGGCGTGCCGAGGAAGACGATGCGCTCCTTGAGGAGGAGGGAGTAGATGTCGTAGGCGCGCTCGCGGCGTCCATCGGACTCGATGACGAGGGGCATGATGTCGCGGATGGGGTCAAAGCTCACGTAGGCACTCCCGGCGGTAGTCCCTCCAGTTTGCTAGGCGCGATCCGTGCGAACAATCCGGGGGACCGTGCCAGAGGCGAACGGGCAGGCTAGACTGACGCCATGAAGATCTGTCCGTCGTGCGGATACGAGAACCTCAACGTGTACGCCTACTGCCAGGCGTGCGGCCGCGGATTCGCGGATCTGGAGGATTCTGGGAGCGCCGACAAGGGCCCGAATCCACGCGTACAGGCGTTCCTGAACTGGCTGCGCGGCCGGCGCACGACGGCTGCGTAGGCGAAGCTCCCCCGATCGCTCCACCCACTCTGCTAGCCTCGATCGCGTGCAGACAGCACGGGAACGGTTCGCGCGCATCGCGGACAGCTACGACCGGGGAGCCGCCGCTTACGCACAGATGGGCGAGGCTTCGGGGCGCGACTGGTTCGCCGAGCCGCAGCGGCGACTGCGGGAGCTGCTCCCTCCGGGAGCGCGCGTGCTCGACATCGGGTGCGGGCCGGGGCTGGAGATGGCCGACTTGCGGGAGCTGGACCTCGATCCAGTAGGGCTGGATGTCTCGCGGGGGCAGCTGCAGATCGCCCGGAAGCGGCTCCCTTCCGCAGCGCTTATTCGAGGAACTGCGCTGACGCTGCCGTTCCGGGCAGGGACCTTCGATGGAGTGTGGGCGTCAGCCTCGCTCCTGCACCTGGCGCGCGAGGATGCGGCACGGGGACTGGCCGAAATCCGGCGCGTCCTAGTGGACGATGGGGCCTTCTATTGTTCCATCCAGCGGGGGAGTGGTGAGGGGTGGACACGAGGCGACGGGGTGGGGGCGGAGGTCTGGTACACGTTCTTCGGCGAGGAGGAGTGGCGGGGCCTGCTGGCTGCCGCCGGCTTCTCGATCCGCTGGTTCCTCGCGTCAGAGGAAGGGACGCTGCAGAAGGGCGCGAGCGGTTGGATCAATGCCCTCGCGGTGGCAGAGTGAATCCCTGGAAGCAGTAGATAGCGGCTCCGCGCGCCGGGCGTAAGATTGCGTCCATCGCAGCCACCGAGGGCAGGGGGAAGACATGGACGAAGGCGTACTTCGGCAGACCGTGGCGGACCTGGTCGCACCAAGCAGGGGCATCCTCGCCGCCGACGAGAGCACACGGACGATCAAGCGCCGCTTCGACTCGATCGGCGTCGAATCGACCGAGGAGAACCGGCGCGCCTACCGGTCGTTGTTGCTGACGACGCCGGGCGTCGGCGAGTACATCTGCGGCGTGATCCTGTTCGAGGAGACGCTGGGGCAGACGGATCGCGAAGGAACCCCGCTCCCGGAGGTCGCGGCGAAGGCGGGCGTGGTGCCCGGCATCAAGGTCGACAAGGGCACGGTGCCCCTGCCGGGCGCTCCGGGCGACCTCGTCACGGAGGGGCTCGACGGCCTCGCGGGACGGCTCGAGGCGTACAAGGAGCAGGGCGCGCGCTTCGCCAAGTGGCGCGAGGTCTACAACATCACCGACGACCTGCCGAGCGCGTTGGCGATCTCCGCCAACGCCGAGGTGCTGGCTCGCTACGCGCGCATTTGCCAGGAGGCGGACGTGGTGCCCATCGTCGAACCCGAGGTGTTGATGGACGGCGGCCATACGATCGAGCGCTGCGCCGAGGTGACCGAAGCTGTGCTGCACGCGGTCTTCGCGGCGCTGGACCGGCACGGCGTCCTGCTCGAGGGAATCGTGCTGAAGCCGAATATGGTCCTGCCCGGCAGCGAGAGCGGCCGCAAGGCCTCGCCCGAGGAGGTCGCGGACGCGACGCTGACGGTCTTCCGGCGGGCGGTGCCGGCGGCGGTACCGACGATCAACTTCCTCTCCGGCGGCCAGTCGGCGGTCGAGTCGACGGAGAACCTGCACGCGATTAACGCCGCCTCCGGCGAGAAGCCGTGGGCACTGAGCTTCTCCTACGGGCGCGGCCTGCAGGCGCCGGCGCTGGCGGCATGGGGAGGCAGGGTCGAGAACGAGTCCGCCGCACAGGCGGCCTTCTTCGAGCGGGCCAGACTGAACGGGCTTGCCCGGGACGGCCGCTACGAGGGCGAGCCGGAAGCTTCGGCGGCGGGCTAGCGCCCGCGCCTATAATCGGGTCAGTCGCAGGGAGCACGACGGGAGGCTCGCGATGACGGCCACGGCGACACGCGACAGGGAAGCCCACCGGCTCTTCGCCCAGCTGGAGGAGAGCATCCTCGGGCGCGACCAGCAGGCAACGCGGCAGACGCTGCTGGATCTACTCGCGGCGGATCGCGACCCGGTCGAGATCCTGAGCGAGACCGTGCGCACGCACGGGCCCTACACGAACGTGCCGTATCACCAGCGCGTCGACGGCGGCGTGATGCGCTTCGTGAACAACGACCACTGCATGCTCAGTTCACGCACGAGCCTGACCCTTCCCCGCTACCTCCCGCCCGAGCTGAAGCACCTGCCCATCGCGCAGACGCTCTGGTACGTGCCTACGGGGCTCGACCCGTGGAACCAGCTCATCGGGCGGATGCCGGGGCACTACGGCCGGCGCACCTACAAGCCGGTGCCGGGAGTCGAGCCGCCGCCGCCCGAGCGGCACTGGGAGGACCAGGAGCCGCTGCATATCGAGGGCACGTTCGAGGAGCGGCTGAACGAATGGCTCACGCTGGTGGAGCGCGGCGAAGTGGTGCGCGCTTACCGCGTCTTCCTCGGGCTGTTCGAGGAGAAGGAGCGGCGCAAGGAGCTGCTGGCGCAGCTCGTGTTCGCGGGGCTCATCGACGTGCAGGGACGCCTGCTCTACAACCGCTCCTACACGACCGGCCACAAGGCCTACCGCGCCCGGGCCACGATCGAGCTTGGTCAGGCGATCGGCTGGGAGAACGCACACCACGTCCTGTACGCGGGCGTCCTCGACGTGGCGGTGGGGCCGCGCTGGCATTCCGAATACGAGATGGCCTGCCAGGTCGAGCTGTACCGGCTGCGCGAGGAGCTTCCCGGCTCCTCGATCGACCCGACGCCCGGCGCAAACCGCGACACCGAGCTGTTCGCGAACGAGGCGCCGCTCTCGGAGCCGGAGGCAGAGGGGCTGATCCGGGCCCTCACGACAATGCCGGAGCCGGACTACATCGAGCACCTCGTCGCGCTGCTGCTCGCGGGGCGGGGTCCGCGCCAGATCATTGACACTATCCAGGTGGCGGCGGCGAACGTGCTCCTCGAGACGGTCGTTCCGGACGAGTTCTCGATGCCGCAGCACGCCTACGAGTACACGAACACCGTTCGTTGGTTCTACGACACCTTCGAGCACCCGCACCGGACGAAGCTGCTCTTCGTGGCAGGCTCGTTCGTGAACCAGGCGGCGCGCTGGATCGCGAACCTGAAGGGTCATGGGCGACCGCTGGTCGCGCCACCGCAGGGATCGGAGTCGCTCTCAGGCGACCAGCTCCTCTCGCGCCTGGACGATGCGCTCATGGCGCTGAACAAAGAGGAGAGCGTCGCCTGGACGCAGGCCTACCTCGATGCCGGGTTCGGCCGCTCGCCGCTGGTGCAGACGCTGACGACCGCCGCCGTAAAGCATGGCAACGACCCCCACAACCAGGAGATCGGGCTCTGCCTGGCGGAGGACTACGGCCACTCCACCTCGTCACGGCGCGACACGCTCCTACTGGCGAGCGCCTGGCACACGGCGGGGCACCGCAAGTACGGCGACTCGCTGGAATCGTACCGGCGCTTCGCGGAGGCGCTTGGCGTGAGCGCGAGCGGCGAAGGGCGGGGCGAAGGCGACCCCGAGGAGGCGGTGCTCGACCAGATCGAGGAGCTTCCGGAGGCGGGCTTGCCCGGACAGTAGCACCCTACACAGGTCTCACTCGAACGTTCAGAATAGGCCCGCCTGTCGCGGGAACGTTCGGATTGCCCGCGACGGCGGAGGGAGCGCGTGTCGCTTGGGCGACTGGGCAAGCCGCTACGGATCGCAGTCGGCATCGCCATCAGCCTCTTTCTCGTGTGGCTGCTGCTTCGCGATGTGCACCTGGGTGATGTCGCGAGGACGCTGCAGAAGGCGGACCTGCGCTTCCTTGTTCCCATCGCCCTCGTCTTCTTCAGCCGTTACTGGCTTCGCGCTATCCGCTGGAGGATTCTGGTCGAGCACCTGAAGGCGGTGACGACGCGGCGGGCCTTCCCGCGCGTGATCCTCGGGCAGGCGGCGAACATGGCCCTGCCATTCGGGCTTGGCTACGTGCTCATGATCCAGGTGACCGCGCGGAAGTTCGGAATCGGGCGGCTGGAGCTGCTAGGGGCTGAGGCGCTGGAACGGATCATGGACGGCTTCGTGTTCGCCCTGCTCATGGCAGTCGCCATCGCGACGCTCACGATCGGCGACAGCTTCACCGGGCTCGGGGCGTTCATGTTGTTCGGCACGCCCGCGGGGATCGCGCTGGCGTGGTTCGTGACGCGGGAGCGGGGGGAGCCTCCCTCGGCGATCGGCTGGCGGGGGCTGCTCGCACATCCGCGCGTCGAGCCGTTCCTTCGGGGACTGCGCTCCGTGCAGAGCGCCCGCCAGACGACGAACGTGCTGGTCCTCACGGCTGCGATCTGGATGAGCGAGGCGCTCCTCTACTGGGCGGTGGCGGCCTCGCTCGGCATCAGCCTCAACTTCCTCGTCCATGTCTTCGTGGTGGCGGCGGCGAACATCGGCGCGGGCATTCCCCTGGCGCAGGCGAGCGTCGGCCTCGCGTTCCTCGCGAAGGAGGCGCTGGTGGCGCTGGGCGAGACGCAGGCGGCCGCGCTCTCCTATGCGGTCGGCGTAGAGGCGATCATCATCCTGCCGGCGATCCTGCTGGCGCCCCTGGCCGCCTGGGACATGCGGCTGAGCTGGCGTGACGCCATCCCGAAGTTCGGAGGTGGTACTCCGCAACCCACGGTCGCCATGAACAGGGTACGCCGCGCCCTCGAGGGGCAGTGAGTCCGATCCAGCCCGGCCCGGGGTTCGACAACGCGCTCTTTCAGGAGCTGGCGGAGCCGCTTCTTGCTGCGGGCGAGGTAGAGGAAGGCACGATCATGGGATTCCCGTGCCTGCGTACGAGCAGCGGGGGCTTCCTCGCAATGGCCGAGCACCGCTCGGGCGATCTGGTCGTGAAGGTTCCCGCCGGCAGGGTAGAGGAGCTGGTCGAAGCGGGGACGGGCCTGCCCTTCGCCCCGGCCGGGAGGCGGTTCCGCGAGTGGGTCCACGTGCCGGGTCGCGACGCCGACCTGTGGCAGGCGCTCCTCGACGAAGGGCGCGCGTTTGTCGACGGGGGCACGGCATGACCGCTCCCGTCTCTTTCCCGACAGAGGCGCGCGACTTCCTGCGAGAGCTTCCTACACACGACAAGGACTGGTTCGATGCGAACCGCAAGGCCTACCAGACGCTCATCGCCGAGCCCGCGAAAGCGCTCGTCGAGGCGGTCGCGACGGACCTCCGGAACGAGCTGTCGCAGGCGATCGTGGGCTTGCCTCGCGTCAACGGCTCCATCTCACCGATCAACCGCGACATCCGCTTCTCCTCCGACAAGACTCCCTACAAGGACCACCTGCTCTTTCGCTGGTGGGAGGGTGAGAAGAAGAAGACCGCGCCCACGCTGTTCGTGCGGCTTGCCGCGGACGAGGTGGGCTTCGCTACGGGGGTCATGCTGCCGTCGCTGGATGGCTGGCGGGAGCTTGTCGCCGAAGAGGCGACGGGCGCTCCGCTCGCCTCCGCGGTCGCGGAGCTAGTGGAGGAGACGGGCGCCGATGTCGCAGGCATCGAGTACAAGCGAGTCCCGAAGCCGTATCCGGCCGAGCACCCACGCGCGGACCTGCTTCGGTGCAAGTGGCTCCAGGTCCGCTGGATGGAGCCGTTCCCGGAGGACGGCTCAGACTTCGCCCCGTGGTGCGCGCGACACCTCCTCAGGTGCGCCGAGGTGCACCGCTGGCTGGTCGAGCACCTGTAGGGGGAGTCCCTACTCCACGGGCGTCAGGGTGACGTAGAGCTCCTTGAGGCCGCGCAGAACGAAGCCGGGCAGGTGGGTGAAGTCGTTGGCGCCGGGCACGAGGTCGAAGCGCTCGACGCGGTCCAGCATCGTCTCCCAGGTGATGTTCTGCTCAAGGCGAGAGAGGCCCGCGCCGGGGCACATGTGCTCGCCCTGCGAGAAGGCGACGTGCTTGGCGGCGTTGGGGCGTTCGAGGCTGAAGTCGTCGGGTGCGGGGAACTCGTCGCCGTCGCGGTTGGCGGCGGCAAAGCGGAGGTGGAGGACGGAGCCGGCAGGAATCTTCACGCCCCGCAGCTCCTCGTCCTGGACGGTGACCCGGAAGAGGCCCTGTGTAGGGGATTCGAGGCGCAGCACCTCCTCGACGAAGAAGCGCACGCGTGAGCGGTCTTCCTTGAGGCGTGGCCAGAGGGACGGGTCCTGCGTCAGAAGCCAGAGCGCCGAGGTGAGGGCGAAGGTCGTGGTTTCGTTCCCGCCGATATAGAGGTGGCTGATGATGCCAACGATCTCCGCGTTCGAGAGGGCGCGTTCGCCACCGTAGCGGGCGCGCGCGGCGAGGTGCGAGAGCACGTCGTCGCCCGGGTTGGCGCGGCGCTCGTCGATGAAGCCATCGATGTACTTCTGGAACTCGACGCCCTTCTCGGCGAGGTACATCTGCTCTTCGTGGGAGAGGCCCATCTGGAAGGGCATGACCCAGGCGTTCGACCAGACGCGGAGCTGGGGGATGTCCTCCAGCGGGAAGCCGAGCATGAGCGTGATCACGCGGACTGGGAGGGGGACGGCAAAGTCTTCGACGAACTCCACGCGGCCTTTCGCCACAACCTCGTCGACGAGCTCCTCGATCGTGGCGGTGATCATCTCCTGCTGGCGGGTGGCGCCGGCGGGAGAAAAGAAGGGGTCGACGAGCTCGCGGTAGCGGCGGTGCTCGGGCGGGTTGGTGCTGAGGGGCTGGATGCGGGGGTAGCCGTGCTCCTCGTGGTAGGCCTTGGCCTCGTCGCTCATGAGCAGGCCGTGGCTGCCGGTAGGGTTGTGGGGGAAGCGATCGGGGTTACGCACGATCCAGGCGATGTCCTCGAACTTCGAGACGAGGAACATGTTGCGGCCGGGGATGGGGTAGACGGGGGCCTGGTCGAGGATGGCGTGGTAGGAGGGGTACCAGTCTTCCTGCGTCTCGGGGGAGAAGAGGTCGACCTCGTCGATGCTGAGAGTCATCGCACACCTCGCGCCGCCAAGCCGTGGCTCACGGGAGTATGGCACACGCCGGCAAGTGCTCCTTCAGGCTTCATTAAGGATGATCCCTTTCAATTCACTCAGGGTATCGATTCGATAGCTGGCCTGAGAGAAATCCTGCGTTTTCGTGAAGTCGTTGTGGACGATCACGCACTCAATGCCGGCCGCGACGGCCGAGTTCAAGCCCCTGAGCGAATCCTCTACTACCAGCGTCTCTTCCTTGCTGGCCCCCAGGCGTTTCAAGCCGGCCAGGTAGGGTTCAGGGTGCGGCTTGGCAAGTTCGTAGTCTTCGCGAGCAAGGACGAAATCCATAAATTGCGTAATCTGGCGCTTTTCGTGGATGACTTCGAAGTCCGCACGTTTCGCAGTCGTGATGATGGCCATGCGGACGTACTCTGACAGCTCGGCAAGCGTCTCAAGGACGCCGTCAATCTCAATGGCTTCGGTTCTCAGGTATTCCTGGTAGTAGGCGTTACGGACCTCACGCTGCCTGCTGATGGTCTGCTCGTCGATACCCGCCGCCCTTGCCTGGGCCCACGTGGCCATCCCCCGGGTCATGTCCCGGATGTACTGATCTCTGTCCTGGGTAAATCCAATGTCGGCCAGGGCGCGCTCTCCAGCCTTGAAGTACCAGAATTCGGTATCCACCAGAACGCCATCATGGTCGAAGAGTACGTACTTCTTCACGCTCCTGATCCTTTCCGGTAGCCACGGCAGCCGGGGCGGTGGTCGGGTCGGCGGGAGTGTACAGACACGGGATCAGGGCGGGCTGAGGGTGCGGCTGAGCCAGTCCAGCATGGCGCCGGCGGCCTCCTGCCAGTTGTCCTCCAGCATCATGTCGTGGGCCATGTCGGGAATCATCGTGAGATCGGCGCCGTAGTCCGTGGCCGTTGCCCGCAGGGCGTCCCCGGAAATAAGGCGGTCTCGCTCAGCTCCCAGTATCAGGATGGGGGTGCTCCCGATGCGCCGGGCATCCAGCCGCACCACGAGCATCTCCATCCAGGCCCGGAAGGACTCCCGGCCCATGAGCTGAGCGCAACGGTTCACGGTCTCTTCGCTGGTGGCGGGAGAGAAGAGGAGCCTTCGGCAGAGCTCCGGCGTGGAGAAGAGGGTGCGCGGCTCCAGCGCCAGCAACAACCTGGCGGAGAGCAAGGGCGCCCTGCGCACCAGGCGCACGGCACCGCGGCCCCTACCCCACCTGGGCGCCGGCGCGACCAGCACCGCACCGGGCAGCCGGCGTTGCTCCAGGAGTTTCTGGACGACCAGGCCGCCGAGCGAGTGGCCGATGACGACGGGCTCGCGGGGCAGCTCGGCGGCCACCTGCTCGACATCGGCCACGTAGGAGGCGACGGAGGTCCAGCGGATGCTCCGCGGGCTTGCGCTCGCGCCGTGGCCGCGCAGGCTCAGGGCGTAGGCGTCGAAGCCGCGCTCGGCGAAGTACGGCAGGAAATGCTCGTCCCAGCACCAGGCGGCGTGGCAGGAACCATGGACGAAGAGGAGCGGCGGGTAATCGGAGCCGCCCTCGGCCTTGCGGGCGATGACCTCCAGGTCGAGCGCCATCGAACCTCCGGGCTAGTCCGTGTCGAATTCGACCCAGAGCTCCACGGGCGAGCGGAAGCCGCCGGAACCGAGGTTGGGCGAGGTGACGCCGGGGTGCGTGGGGAACTTGGGGCGCGGGTTCTTCATCGCCTCGAGGAGGCGGGTGGAGGCGATGATCGCTTCCTGACGGGCCATCGCGTAGCCCATGCAGAAGTGCTGGCCCATGCCGAAGCCGAGGTGCCCGTGCTTGCCGTCGGGATAGCGGCCGGAGCGGAGCTCGCGGCCCATGTGCAGGTCTTCCCGGAAGATGTCGAAGGTGTCGGGGTCCGTGAAGACGCGCTCGTCGCGGTTGCCGGCGCCGAGAAGCAGCGTGATGCTCGCGCGCTCGGGGATGATTTCCCCGTGCAGCTTCACCTCGCGCGTGGTGTAGCGGTACTGGAAGTGCACGACGGGGTCGTAGCGCATCATCTCGGTGAAAACGTTGGTCCACAGCTCCGGATTCTTCTTCACCTCCTCGAACTGGTCGGGGCGGGTGTAGAGCATGTGGTACCACATGAGTGCGATGGCCTTGTCGGTGGTATCGCCGCCGGCCGCGAGGAGCAAGGCGATGAAGCCCTTAATCTCGTCTGCGTTCATGCGCTGGCCGCGGAACTCGGCGTGGACGATGCGTGAGACGAGGTCCTCGCCGGGAGCGTCCTCGGCGCGACGGATGAGCGGGTCGAGGTAGTCCCACATCTCGTTACGGGCCTGGAGGCCTCGGGCGAGGTGCTCGCCGCCGAAGCCGAGCCCCTCGATGAGGTGCTGGTACCAGCGCACGAACGTGTCCTCGTCCTCGCGCGGCAAGCCCAGCATGTTGGAGATGACGCGGATCGGGAACTGGGTCGTGAACTGGCTGACCAGCTCAACCTCGCCCGTCTTCGCGAATCCGGCGGCGATGTCGTCCGCAGACTTCGCCCAGATCCTGCCCATCATCTCGCGGGCGATCTGCTCGATGAAGGGGAGGAACGTCTGGAGGCGGTTGCCCACGAACTGGTCGGCGACGACGTTGCGGAGGAAGCGGTGCTCATCGCTGTTGCCGTACTCGAGGATGTTCGGGCCGAAGACGTGCTTCTTGCCGAATTCGTAGTCGCCCTTGGGGTCGTACTCGGCGCGGTCGAAGTCGTCGTTGTTCTGGAAGATGGAGACGATGTCGTCGTAACGGGTGACGACCCAGTTGTTGTGGAAGAGGTCCTGGTAGGCGGGATGGTGGTCGCGCAGCCGCTTGTAGAGGGGGAAGGGATCCTTGATGTACTCGGGGCTGTCGAACTCCTGGGGCTCGATCGCCAGCGCAAGCTGCGCCTTGATGGCCTCTTCCATGGTCATGGCTTCTTCGGCTGCCGTCATCGTCGCCTCCAGGAGGTGGGTTCGTGCGCCAAAGGCTACCGCATCGGGGGGAGGACTTGCCGCACGGGAGGGGCGAAAGGAACACGGTTGCTACAATCGCGAGAGGCCGAGAGCGGGAGTAGCTCAGCGGTAGAGCGCCTGCCTTCCAAGCAGGATGTCGCGAGTTCGATCCTCGTCTCCCGCTCCAGTGTCCCGACAAGACACCGCACAGGATGAGCCATGCCGAATCGTGACAAGTGGACGGCCGACGACATCCCGGACCTCACCGGCAAGGTCGCCGTCGTGACGGGAGCGAACAGCGGCATCGGGTTCGAGGCCGCGAAGGAGCTCGCGCGCAGGGGCGCGGAGACGATCCTCGCATGCCGCTCGCCGGAGCGCGCAAAGGTAGCTCTCGACGCGCTGCGGGCTGAGATTCCGGAGGCGAAGGCCGAGCTGATGGCGCTCGACCTCGCCAGCCTTGCTTCGGTCGAGCAGTTTGCCACGGAGTTCGCGGAGCGCTCCTCACGCCTGGACCTGCTCATCAACAACGCCGGGATCATGGCGGTTCCGTGGGGCCAGACCGAGGACGGCTTCGAGCTGCAGAACGGCACGAATCACCTTGGTCACTTCGCCCTGACGGGTAGGCTCCTCAACCTGCTACTGACCTCGCCAGAAGCGCGGGTCGTGAACGTGAGTAGCGTGGGGCACCGCCGGGGCAAGATCGATTTCGACAACTTCCTTTACGAGGGTGGAGACTACGGGCCCTGGAGGGCGTACTTCCGGTCGAAGCTCCTCAACCTGCTGTTCACGTACGAGCTACAGCGGCGGTTCGAGGCGGCGGAGGTGGAGGCGTCATCGCTGGCGGCGCATCCGGGCGGTTCGGCGACGAACCTCGGGGCAGCGTCAGTTCGCCCGCCGGGGACGGGATGGCTGTTCGGACTGGTCAATGTTTTGCTGGCGCAGAGCGCGGCCATGGGCGCCCTCCCCACCCTGCGTGCCGCCGTCGATCCCGGGGCCGCCGGTGGCCAGTACTACGGGCCATCGGGCTTCTACGAGACAAGAGGCCACCCGGTCGTCGTTTCGTCGATTCCCGCATCGCACGACGAAGAGGTGGCGCGGTGGGCCTGGGCGACTTCCGAGGAGCTGACAGGAGTGCGCTACACGAAGCTGGAAGCGAGACACACCGATGCCCAGACCTGAGAAGTGGACCGCCGACGACATCCCCGACCTGACCGGCAAGGTCGTGGTCGTGACGGGTGGGAACAGCGGAATCGGTTTCGGCGCCGCGAAGGCGGTGGCGCGAAAAGGCGCCGAGACGATCATCGCCTCCCGATCGCCGGAGCGGGGCCAGCGCGCACTCGACGCGCTGCGGACGGAGATTCCCGACGCGAAGGCCGAGCTGATGGCGCTCGACCTCGCCAGCCTCGCCTCGGTCGAGCGGTTCGCCGGGGAGTTTGCCGAGCGGTACCAGCGGCTGGACGTGCTTGCGAACAACGCCGGGATCATGGTGATCCCCTACGGCAAGACCGAGGACGGCTTCGAGCGACAGGTCGGGACGAACCACCTGGGGCATTTCGCCCTGACGGGACGGCTGCTCGACGTGCTGCTGGCGACCCCGGGCGCGCGTGTCGTGAATGTGAGCAGCCTGGCGCACAATCGAGCTGAGCTGGACCTCGACAACCTGCTCTACGAGAAGGGCGGCTACGGGGAGTGGGCGGCCTACGGCCGCTCGAAGCTGCTGAATATGCTGTTCACGTTCGAGCTTCAGCGTCGCTTCGAGCAGGCGGGGATCGATGCGCATGCGCTGGCGGCGCATCCCGGTTTCTCGGCCTCGAACCTGACCGGCCACATGGCGGAACGACTCCACATGCGGATTGGCCTGGCTATTTTCAACAGGCTGATCCAGGGCCCGGACATGGGCGCCCTGCCGACGCTGCGGGCCGCGACCGATCCCAATGCCACGGGCGGGCAGTACTTCGGTCCCGCGCGCCTCAACGAGACGACGGGACATCCAGTGCTGGTGGCGGCGTCGGCGGAGGCCCACGACGAGGCGGACGCGCGACGGCTCTGGGAGATGTCGGAGGAGCTGACGGGGGTTCGCTTCCAGGCGCTGGAGGCGGACGGGGACAGAGGCTGAGGGCTCGCCCGTCCTGCAAGGAGGCCGCGTTGAGGTTTCGATCCGCTCGCGCCATCGTCGCCGCGATCCTCGTTGCCCTTGCGCTCTGGGCCGCGCCGACGCCCGGAACCACCCTCGCACAGGACGAGGCCCCGACGGTCACGACGAGGCTGTATCCGGGCTGGAACATGGTGGGCTGGGTTGGAAAGACCGCACCCGTGACCGACCTCTTCGAAGCCATCCCCGAACTCCAGGAGGTACGCGGATGGGACACCGAGGCGCAGCGCTTCCGGCGATCGACCCCGACAAGCAGGGGATACCGGATGGGCCGGGTCACTCCCGGACAGGGGCTGTGGCTGGAGATCGGCGGTGAAGCAGCGGTCGACTGGCAACGGCCGGTCAGCGACCGGTACGTGCTGCTCTCCCTGGAGGAGGGTCTCAACCTCGTGGGCTGGACGGGGAGCGACGGCACGCCGATCGAGGAAGCGTTCAGGCGGTGGGGTGATGCCGTTCACTTCGCGTTCCGGTGGGATGCGGAGGCCCAGCGGTTCGACACCTACGTGCCCGGCGGAGGCCCACTCAACACGTTCGCCGTACTGGACCGCGGTGACGCCTTCTGGGTCGAGATGGGCCGCGAGACGAGGTGGTGGCAGTCGGAGACGGGACGCACCCCCTTCGAGTTTGGCGAGGGCGTATCAGCCGAGCGCCAGGTGGAGGTGCGGAGGGCGCTGACGAACGTTATCGGCTTTTTTGCGGAGCGCTACGGAATCGAGCCACCGGAGTTCACCCTGAGCACCGGTGAGGACTCTTCCAGTCAGGTCACGACGCACTTTCGTGGCACTCCACCCGCGAGTCGCGTCATCCGAAGCGTGCTCCAGATTGAAAACGACATCGTCGAGGATGAGCTTGAGAGCGTCCTGGCGCACGAGTACTACCATGTGCTTCAACACAGCTTCGCCAGATACCCCTACCCCCCTTCGTGGATGACCGAAGGGGCGGCGACCTATGCCAGTGGAATCTATGAGGTGTCCCTCCTGGTCTGGGACGGCAGCACGATCCGACTGAACTGGGAGCATCGCGCGGAACACTTCGGGAGGGCACTCAAGTCGCTTGAGGACAACACCACGCCAGGCTACGACAACCAAGCGACATATCCCCTGGGCGCGCTGGCGGTGGACTGGCTGGTTGGGCACTCCGCCATCGGACAAGGGGCAACGGAGGACGCGTCGCAGCTTCTGCCGCTCGCCGAACAGGCGGAGCACGATTCGTATCTGGAGTACTACCGCCTGCTGGTCTCCTCCGGGAGCTGGCAGGAAGCGTTCGAGACCGCCTTCGGCATCGACCCGGAGGCCTTCTATGAGTCGTTCGAGCGCGATCGCGAAGCGAGGGCAGGACCGGTGGTCGTGTTCTTTGGAGAGGTGCCAGAGACCACACGAGCGGACCTTGAGGCGCTGGCCACAGGCACCTACACCTTCTTCATCGAGAGCCTGGGCGTCAGGCCGTTCACCATCGCCTCGTACATCGCGGCAGACGAGGAGGCAGGGCGTCTGGCCCAGGAATCGCTGATCCGGCAGGGCGTGCAGAGATCAGCGGTGTCCGCCTGCTCCTATGGCCTAATACGAAGAGCGGCCTTCCATGAAGTGACCTGCGAACAGCCCCTGACGCACGAGGACTACTTCCGCCGATACGTGGAGGTGCTGAACGCACGCGTCGCTATCGGACCGCAGTGGCTCCTTTCCGGGATCCACACCTACCTGGAGACGTCCTACGCCGTGGGCGCAGGCCTCGCCGAGTACGACTCAGAGCTCCAATCCCGGACGGACCTGGTGCGGAGCGACTCAACTCCCTTATCGCAGCTCACCGACGCCGACAGCTGGCGTGCCGCGGGCGTCGACGAGAGCCGGCCACTGGCCTTCTTGGCCATGGACCGGTTGATTGATCAGGCCCCCGAGGGAGCGCTCAAGGAGTACGTTCGCCTGCTACCGAGGGGCGAGCCCGACTGGCCCGAGTACGAGCCGGGCGCAGAGAGCTGGGAGGCGGCGTTCGAGCAGGCCTTCGGCCTGACTGTCGACGACTTCTACGAGCAGTTCGCGGAGTACCGGTCCGGACTGACACAGCCCTGACGCAGACAAGCACGGGGTTCCACGCGGCAGGAAGCGTCGGACGGGTCCCGATGGCGGAGGCCGCGCGCTCCGTGCGACACTCGCGCGGTATCGCCCCACGGGCGAAGAGGAGCAGGCCGTGCCGCTGGAACCGGGACCAATGCAGGTTATTCACAACGCCTTCACGACCAAGGAGGAGGTGCTCGAGGACATCAAGCGCCTCGACCTCTGGCCGACGACCTACGTCTCGGAGCGCATGGATGAGCTTCCCCTCCACTGGCACGACGTCGACAACTGCGGCTACGTGCTCGAGGGGAGCAGCTACGTGCTCAATGAGCAGGGCGAGCGCTTCCCGCTCGGCCCCGGCGACAAGCTCGTGATTCCGGCGGGGGCCATCCACGCGGAGGGCGCGGTGAAGGAGCGGATGGTCTACATCGTCGGCATCTCCGCGGCGGCCAACCTCTTCGAGGTGCTGGAACTGCGCGACCCAAAGGAGAGCCCCCTCGCCAGGAAGGCAAGCTGACCAGCCCATGGACAAGCGGCCCGCATTCGGGCTGAACCGCTTCGACTGGACCTCGACCGAGGGGTTCGTGGCCGATGTCCAGCGGGCGGAGGAGCTGGGGTGGGGATACGCGCTCATCCCCTGGAACCCGCTCTCGCGGCGCGACCCGTACATGGAGCTGGCGATCGCGGCGGGGCGCACGTCGCGCATTAAGCTAGGGCTCCTGCTCGACAACCCGGTCCTGCACCACCCGGCCGTCTCGGCAAGCTCGATCGCGACGCTCGACAGTATGTCGGGCGGGCGGGCGCTGCTGACGCTGGGCGTCGGCGACACGGCCGTACGCTGGCTGGGGTTGCGTCCCGCGCGCATGGCGGAGCTGGAGGAGGCGACCGTGCTCGCCCGGCGGCTGCTGGCGGGGGAGGAGGTCGACGTGGGGGCGGTTCGGCCAGCGAAGCTCGTGCACGCGCGGCCGGTACCAGTGTGGATCGCGGCCGGCGGACCGAAGACGATCGAGATGGCGGGGCGGGTAGCGGATGGGGTGTTCCTGCGGGTGGGGCGGCACCCGGAGAACCTGCGAACGGCCATCGAGCGAGTGCACGCGGGGGCGCGGGAGGCCGGTCGGGACCCAGACGAGATCGGCATCGGGCTCATCTTCCACACGGTGATGAGCGACGACCCCGACGAGATTCGCGCCACGGCGCGGTCGATGGCGGCGGGGTACTACGAGTACTCGCCGGCGCTCTTCGAGATTCCGGGGCTGCCCTGGGACGGGCCCTCCGTGGAGGAGCTGAAGAAGCAGGTCTACCCGGACTTCCACCACGCCCCGGACCTCGTGGAGTCAGGCAACCTCGTGAGCTTCCTCGACGAGGAGACGGCGGACTCGTTCGCGCTGTTCGGGTCGGCGGACGACATCGCGGGGCAGCTCCGCGCGGCCATTGAGGCGGTCGGGCGGGTCGACATCGTCGTGCCTCACCCGGTCCCGATGCCGGTTCCGGGCGCGCCAATCCCGCGTTCGACTCCGCCAGTTCTGGCGGGAGTGGACTACAAGACCTGGTTCGCCGCCGAGGTGATCCCGCGGCTCTAGCGGAGCCTGAACATCACACGTTCGGCGCAAGGATCATCGCAATTTGGAGTATTGCAGCGCGTTGTGGGGCGGCGTAGCCTGACCCCAGCCCCAGGGCAGTTCTGCATCGCGGAGGTACGTTCGTTTTCCACAGGTGGTCAGGCGTGACCCCGGAAGCACAGGGACGCGCAAAACGATCGCCGAGAGCGAGCAGTTCCGCACAGGAGCTTGTTGGTTGCCCCCGGGCGGGAGGGGAACCACATGGCCGAGAACTACTGGCGACGGCACTGGGACAGGAAGCGGATCAGCCGACGGGCGCTCTTGAAGGGCACAGCCGCCGGGGCGGCAGGGGTTGGCGCGCTGGTCGCCGTGGGCTGCGGCGACGACGATGACGACGAGCCGGCGGAAGAGCCGGCCGCTGCAACAGAAGCGACCGCAGCTCCCACCGAAGCGCCGACGGAAGCTCCCACCGAAGCTCCCGCGGCGGGCACTGTTCCTACCGACGGCGGGCAGTACAGCTTCCACCGCGGCCTCGATGGGGCAACGCTGGACATGCACCGCGAGCTCTATCCGAACCGTGGCGAGATGCTCAGCCTGGCCTACAACCAGCTGGTGTCATGGGACGACATCGAGGCGGCGACGATCCGGGGCGAGCTCGCACAGGGCGTACCTGAGCAGCCCGACGAGGTGACCTACACCTTCCAGATTCGCAACGACGTGAAGTTCCACGACAAGCCTCCCGCGAACGGCCGGGCCATGACGATGGAGGACGTCCGCTGGAACATCGAGCGCCAGCGCGAGCGCAAGCTGGCGGATGGAACCGAGACCGAGGACTTCTACCGCTACAGCGCCCTCTACTCGCACGTCGAAAACGTCGACTACATCGACGACACGACGTTCACGATCACGCTGAACGCTCCGAGTGTCCTCTGGCTCTCGGAGATGTGCGACCGCTTCAACGTCATCAACGATCGCGAAACGGCTGAGGCGATCGAGCTCGACTTCGCCGTGACCAATGCCGAGGTCATCCTCGGAACGGGGCCCTACGTGTACGAGGAGTACAACCTCGACACGCGAGCACGAGCGCGGCGCCACCCCGACTACTTCCTCAAGGCCGCGGGCGAGGAAGTCCAGTACTTCGACGAGGTCATCTACTCGCCGATCGCCGATGCCCAGGCGATCCGGCTGGCGTTCGAACAGAAGCAGCTCGACATCATGCAATCGACGAACGACGTCATCTCGGCGGTCGAGGCGGCGCAGCCAGACGCCGTGCGGCTGTCAGTAGGCGAGCCGAACAGCAACCTCGGGCTGACCTACCCGTATATCCAGAGCGAGGGCTGGAACAACAAGGACATCCGCAACGCGATCTTCATCGCCACGGACCGGGTGCTGAGCGGACAGCAGTACTTCCAGGGAGTCGCGCGGCCGAACCCGCCGGTTCCCTGGCCCTTCCAGGACTGGGCCCTGTCCCAGGAGGAACTGGCGACGGCTCCCGGCTACCGGGAGAACAAGGAAGAGGACATCAAGGAAGCCCGCGCGCTGTGGCAAGCGGGTGGTGGCGATGCCATCGACCCGATGTGGTTCGAGATGACGATCATCGATGTCCAGGACCAGGCCATCAAGGAGTGGTGGCCGGCCATGATGAACGAGAACCTCGGGACGGATAAGTTCTCCCTGCATACCGTGCCCGTGGGCACGCTCCTTCAGTACCTGCTTGACCAGGGCTCGGGAGGCTACCTCGGCGGCTGGACGCAGTGGCACTCACCCGACCCGCGGCAACGCTGGAAGGGTCTCTGGGGCATCGAGGGCAACATCAACTTCTACAAGACGACGACTCCGGAAATGGAGGAGTTGATTTCGGAGATGTTCGCCGAGTTCGATACGGAACGCGCGAAGGAGATCCTCAGGGAAGCGCAGCGCTTCACGCTCGGGGATGGCGGCACCGGACACATCCCCATCTCCGGTTCGCTGCGGCAGTACCTGCACTGGCCGTACCTGCACGGCGCCGAGCCAGGGTTCCTCGACTTCGAGAAGAAGCTCGGCAGGCGAGCCTGGCTCGACCAGACGGATCCTACGTACGCGGGCAAGCCCACCTTGTAGAGTGGGCGTGCATCACCAAGGAGGCCAGCGGAGGTTGGGTCATGGCTGAATTCGACACCGTCATCAAGGGCGGAACGGTCATCGACGGGCTGCGGACACCGCGGCATGTAGCCGACATCGGCATCGCCGACGGCCGCATCGCCTACATCGGGAAGCTGAGGGCATCCGACGGCGAGCAGGTGCTCGATGCCGAGGGGCTGATCGTGGCTCCCGGGTTCGTCGATCTGCACACGCACTACGACGGGCAGGTCTACTGGGACCCGTACTGCTCGATCTCGGGCTGGCACGGGGTCACGTCGGTCGTCATCGGGAACTGCGGGTTCGGATTCGCGCCCGTGAAGCCGGACGACCGCGAGCGGGCGATGCTCTCGCTGGCGCGGAACGAGGCCATCCCCCTGGAGTCCATGCAGGAGGGGATGCCGTGGGACTGGGAGACGTATCCCGAGTTCCTCGACAGCCTCGAACGCACGCCGAAGGGCGTGAACCTGCTCAGCTACGTGGGCCTGAGCCCGCTGATGATGTACGTGATGGGGATCGAAGCAGCGAAGAGCCGACTTCCCAACGATGCGGAGATGGCGGAGATGTCGCGCATCCTGGAGGAGGCGATCAAGGCCGGCGGGTGCGGCTTCTCCGCGCAGGTGCTGGGGCCGGGAAGCGGTCAGCGCGACTACGACGGCACGCCGATGATCACGGACACGATGGCGCCCGAGACGCTGGTGTCGTTCGCGGAGGTGCTCGGGAAGTGCCGGGCGGGGTTCATCCAGCTAACGGGCGGAAGCATGGAGTTGAACGAGCAGCTCGCCGAGGCGAGTGGGCGGCCGGTGATCTACAACCTGATCCTGGCCATGGCGCAGGACCAGCACGGCAACAAGATGGAGGGCCACCACAAGACGATCGCGTGGCTGAACGAGGCGAATGCGCGCGGCAACCGCATTTTCGGGCAGGCAGTGACAGTCAAGATCGGCTACGAGTTCACGCTCGAACACTGGAACATGTTCGACACGTTCGAGCTGTGGCGGGAGATGACCCTTGGCACAGTGGAGGAGCGGATGGCGAAGATGGGCGATCCGGAGCGCCGCCCCGCCCTTCGCGCCGAGCACGACGAGGGTAAGGGCCCCAGCGCACCGGGACGGGACGAAGAGGCGGAGATCGCCGGGCATGTCGGGCGCGGACTGGAAGTGCTGACCGTGCAGGAGGTCGAAGACCCCTCACTGAAGCACTTTGAGGGCCTCACGGTCCAGGAGATAGCGGACCAGAGCGGCAAGCACGTGATCGACGCGTTCCTCGACCTCGGCGTGGCAGACAAGCTGCAAACGACGTGGGTCACGCCGCCCGAGGAGACCGATGTCCAGTCGATGAGCGAGGTAGCGAACTCGCCGTTCGCGATTCCGGGGGTCTCGGACGGTGGAGCGCACACGAAGTTCCTGGCGATGGGCGTGTACCCAACGGAGATGCTGTCGGAGCTGGTGCGCGATCACGAGATCATGGACCTGGAGCAGGCCCACTGGCGGCTGAGTGCTTACCCGGCGATGGCCGCCGGTTTCAAGGACCGGGGCTGGATCAAGGAAGGCTCACCAGCGGACATCGTCGTCTACGACCTGGAGAACCTGAGCAGCGGGCCGATGGAGAAGGTGTACGACCTTCCCGCAGGCCAGTGGCGCCGCGTGCGCCGGGCCGAGGGCTATCGCTGGATTCTCGTGAATGGCGAGGTGACCTCGGAGGACGGGGAGACGACCGGGGCAACCCCCGGCCGCCTGCTTCGTTACGGCTCGGGGTAGCCATCCGAATCGCCGGTAGCGCCGTGGCCTCACGGCCGGGCCATGGCGCCGAGACCTCGGTCGAGGGTGGTCCGTGACCCAGTACATCGCGAGACGCCTGCTCCTCAATCTCGTGGTCATCCTGATCGTGATGACCTTCATCTTCATCACCCTTCGCATCCTGCCGGGCGACTTCGCCGCACAGCAGGTTTCGGACCAGTTCTTCGCGGGTCGGGGCGGCGATCCCGACGAGGCGCTCCGCCTCGCCCGTGAACGCCTCGGGCTTCACGATCCGATCCCGATCCAGTACGGGAAGTTCCTCCGCGACCTCTTCACGGGGGACTTCGGAACGTCGTTCCGGACGGGCGACTCCGCCCTGACCTCGGTTCGCGCCGCACTCCCGTACACCCTCCAGCTGGGCCTGATGTCAGTGGTCATCGCCCTCATATTGGCGTTCCCCGTGGGCATCATCTCAGCCCTGCGACAGGACTCCTGGCTTGATGGCGGCCTGCGCCTCTTCGCGGTGTTCTTCCTGGCGGCGCCGCCGTTCTGGATTGCCACGCTCGGCTCCGGGTGGTCACTCCAGTACGACATCCTGGAGTTGAACGTGATTGCGCATCCGGGCATCTGGGAGGATCCCTGGGGGAGCTTCCAGCTCATGATCATCCCCGCCCTCGCGGCCGGGCTGGCATTCGGCGCCATCCTGATGCGATTCCTGCGATCACAACTCCTCGACGTGCTGCGGCAGGACTACGTACGCACGGCGAGGGCGAAGGGCCTGCGAAGCGGCGCCGTCATCACTCGCCATGTGCTGCGGAACGCGCTCATCCCCATCGTCACCATTTTCGGGATCTCGCTGGCCGCGCTCGTCGGCGGCAACGTCATCCTGGAGACAATGTTCAACATCCCGGGCATGGGAAGGCTGCTGCTTGAAGCGCTCCTCATCCGGGACGTACCGGTAGCGCAGTCCATGGCTCTCCTGCTCGTGGTGGGAGTGGTGATGATCAACCTCCTCGTTGACCTGAGCTACTTCCTCATCGATCCAAGGGTCACGGTGGGAGCGGCAAGCGAATGACAACGGGCGTGGGCTTCGGGGAGCAGGAGGTGGCGGTGACCGCCCTCGAGGAGGAGCGGTCCGTCGCGGCACGTGCGATGAGAGGCCTCGGGCGGTTCATCCGGCAGAAGAAGGTCGGCGCGCTCGGCCTGGGGATGGCGCTCATCTTCCTCGTCCTGGGGGCGGCGGGGCCTCATATCACGCCCTACGACAAAGACGAGACGTTCAGCAACGCGAACCCGAACTACGAACGGGGAAGCACAGACCCGGAAAAGATCAGCCCAACGACGCTGCTGCGGCTTGCGGGCCCATCATGGGAGCACCCCCTGGGGACAGACGACAAGGGGCGCGACCTACTCACGCGGGTGCTGGTGGGGGCGAGGCGCGCGCTCTACTTCGGCTTCGCCTCGGCGGCCATGGCGACGGTGCTCGGGGCGATCATCGGGGTTGCATCCGGTTACTTCGGTGGCCTCGTGGACCTGGTTCTGCAGCGATTGGTCGACGCGATGATCGCCATCCCGGGCCTCATCTTCCTGCTCCTGCTGATCCAGATCGGGGAGGTGACCCTGTTCAGAGTCATCCTCGCCTTATCCATACTCGGATCATTCGGCGCCGCCCGGGTTGTGCGATCAGCGGCGCTATCCACACGCAATGAGGTGTACGTGGAGGCCGCGAGGGTGGTGGGCGCCAGTCACTTGCGGATAGTGGCTCGCCACCTGCTGCCGAACATCGCGGCGCCGATCATCGTCATCTTCTCGATCTCCATTGGCACGGCAATCCTCGCCGAGGCGGGGCTCTCGTTCCTGAACCTCGGGGCGCCCGGTCCCAGCTGGGGGAAGATGGTGGCGCAGGGGCGCCTGACATTCGACTCGCAGCCCGTCATGAGCATCGTTGGGGGTGGCGCCATCACCTTCACCGTCGCGGCGTTCAACCTGCTCGGCGATGCGATGCGCGACGTGCTGGACCCGCGGCAACGGGGAACCTGAGGCAACAGCCGAGATCACGGGCGCACACCGGTGCTACCCTGCGCGCAACTGGCAGGAGGAACCCAGACCATGCCGAAATTCGTGCTCATCGGGCTCTGCGAGCCCACAGGTCCCGACGCCCAGGAAGCGTTCGACGAGTGGTTCGTCGACCAGCACATCGAGGACACCGCCAAGTGCCCAAACTTCATCCGCGGGAGCGTGTTCAAGCTGAGCGGTCCGCACGGCGGCGGCGAGACCGTCTCCGGCTACCTCTCCCTCTACGAGGTGGAGGCGGACAGCTACGACGAAGCCGAGACGACGCTCAACGCGTGGCAGCGCGACCCCGACGCCTGGGAAGGGCGCAAGCACCACCGCGAGACCGGCGAGAAGCTGGGCGGGATCCCGATCGCGGTCAACGGCTCCGGCTGGTACGAGCTGATCAAGTACTGGGACGGGCCCAAGGCGAGCGCGCGGTGACCGCTGCCCGCATCGGGGTCCGCGTATGACGCGCCCCCGCGGCATGAGCCGCGAACAGATCGAGGCGTTCCTGGCGGAGCCCCGCAACGCGATGGTGAGCGCGATCCGCAAGGACGGTCGCCCCCAGATGACGCCGAACTGGTTCCACTGGGACGGCTCGCGGTTCTACGTCTCGACGACGAAGGCGCGGCGGAAGTACGAGAACTTCAGCCGTGACCCGCGGGTGCAGCTGGCCATCGACGACGCAACCGGGTTCCGAACGGTGCTGGTCGACGGCACGGTCGAGCTGCGCGACGACCACGAGGCGGTGTTCGAGCAGTTCAAGGCGATCCGCGCGAAGCACAACCGCGAGCAGAACGACGAGGACTTCCTGGAGGAATTGCGGCGGGACCAGCGGGTCCTGCTGGTGATTACGCCCGACAAACCGATCGACGAATGGACCTCGTGGGGTCCGCCAGCCTAAGGAGCAACACAAAATGGTTACCCCCCAGGAATTGTGCGAAATCGAGGAGATCAAGGAGGTGCGCTACCTCTACACGCATTACTACGACGGGCAGCGGGTCGAGGAGCTCGCGAACCTGTTCACGGAGGATGCGGTGTGCGAGTTCGGCGAGGAGTACGGCGGCGACTGGGTCGGCCGGGAGCAGATCTACAACAACTACAGGAACTTCATTGAAGGCGAGGGTGACGACCCGCACGGGGTTATGCACGCGGTCGTGAACCCGTGGATCCGGCTCGCCGACGAGACGACGGCGCACGGGCGCTGGTACCTGCTCGACCTGCGGACGACGGAGGGCGTGGAGAACCCGCTCATCCTCTTTGGCATCTACGACGAGACGTACAAGAAGACGGATGACGGCTGGAAGATCGCGCGTACGCGCATCGACTTCCTCTGGCCGCGGCGGGAGTACCAGCCCAGCAAGAACCTGTAGGAGCGCGGACGGTGGTCACACCCGAGGAACTCTGCGAGATCGAGGAGATCAAGAACCTCCGCTACCTGTACGCGCACTACTACGACGGGAACCGGACCGACGAGTTGGTCGACCTGTTCACGGAAGACGCGGTGTGCGACTTCGGAGAGAGCTACGGGAAGTGGGTCGGCAAGGAGGAGATTCAGCGTGAGTACGCATCGGCAGCGGCGAGCGGGCGCACCGATTACGGCATCCTCCACAACGTGATGAATCCCTGGATCCGGCTGGTCGACGAGACGACGGCGCGGGGCCGCTGGTACCTGATCAACACTCGCTCGACGGTTGGGGAAGAGAACCCGCTGATGCTGTGCGGCATCTACGACGAGACCTACAAGAAGACAGGGGACGGCTGGAAGATCCACCGCACCCGCATCGACTTCCTCTGGCCCCGGCGCGAGTACGTCGGCAGCACGGACCTGTAGGGAGGCCCGCTAGTGGTGGAGTTCTGGACCACGGGGCTGGGGCTGCCAGCAGTCATTGCGAAGGCCGCCGCCCGGGCGGAGGAGCAGGGGTGGGACGGTTTCGGCACGCCCTACGCCCCCACCATGGCGCCCGACCCCTACGTCTCCCTCGCCACGGCAGCAGCTGAAACGAGCACGCTGCAGCTGGCCACCTGGGTGGCCACGCCGGCCTCACACACGCCGGCCGCCGCGGCGGGGTCGGCCAGGACGTTGCAGGCCGTGTCCGGCGGTCGCGCGGTGCTCGGGCTGGGACGGGGCGACTCGGCGATGGCCTACCTCGGGATGGCGCCGGCGCCGGTCAAGTTCTTCGAGGCCTACGTGAGCCGGCTGCGCAACTACCTGCAGGACGAGCCCCAACCGTTCGATCTCGATCTCGACGGCGGCGGCCACTTCCCACCCGTCGATCGCCTGGGGCTCGCGCAGACGGCGACGGAGGCGAAATTCGGGTTGTTCATGCAGGGCACACCCTCCGTGCCGCTCGACCTGGTAGGCACCGGGCCGAGGGTGCTCGGTATCGCCGCACGCCATGCGGACCGGGTGACGACAGCCGTCGGCGCGAACCCGGAGCGCGTCGCCTGGGCGCTGGGTGTGGTGCGGGCAGCGCGGGAGGCTGCGGGCGTGACGCGTCCGCTGAGTTTGGGCGCGTGGGTACCTGTGGCGGTCACGGACGACCGGGAGGCGGGACGCCGCATGCTGAGCGGCGTGGCCACCTCAATGGCGCGCTTCACGGCGATGTACGGGAAGGTCGTGGCGCCGGTCTCGGACGAAGACCGCGACGTGTACGAGCGCATTCACGACGCGTACGAATTGCACGGGCACTTCCGTGAGGGCTCGCCGCAGTCGAAGGTGGTTCCGGGCGAATTCATCGACCGGTTCACGATCATCGGACCACCGAAAGACTGCATCGAGCGACTGCGAGCGTTGATCGACCTGGGCATCGAGCGCTTTGTCATCGCAGGGCCCGCGCAGGGGGCGCTCGCCTCGTCCGCGCCGGAGCTCTCGGAGCGGGCAGTGCGCTTGTTCGAAGAAGAGGTCATGCCCGCGCTGCGCTGAGCGAGGGCCGGCAGCCTCAACTCTCAGACTTACGCCACAGGAACGGCCCGCCGATCGGCGGGCCGTTGGTTCGCAGGGTGAAGCCGTTGGCAGAACGGACGAAGCCGTTCCCGCCTCTAGCCGGACAGATCGAGAGCCATGATGAGGAGGTCACGCGGGAGGCCGCGGCGGTCCGTGACCCAGCCGTGCAACGTGGCCTCCTCCTTGAACCCGAGTCGCTCGAAGGCCGCGCGGGCGCCGCCCTGATCGACCGTCATCTGGGCCGTGATCTTGCGCGAGCCGAAGTTCGGAGCGGCATCGATGACATCGCGGACGAGGCGCCCACCAAGGCCGCTGCCGCGGAAGTCGCTGTCCACGATCACGCGTACTTCGCCCACATTGCGAGTCCAGCGCATGGGCTCGCCGTGCAGGGAACCGTAGCCCACGACTCGGCCGCCGGACTCGGCCACCAGGGCGAAGTCGACGCCTTCCTCCACATTCCGGACGAGCCCGTCAACGACTGCGCTGCTGGAGATGTCCTCGCGCAGGAAGAGCAGGTCGTCATGAGGAAGCGCACGGGCGAACTGGAGGAACGCGCCTCGGTTCGAGCGGGTCAGCCGGTGGAGCTGCACCTCGCGCCCGTCGGCAAGGTTCCAGGTGACGGGGTAGCGTGCGTGGATGTTGGGGCGCTCCTGCAGGCCGCGACGGATACGGTCCGCCTCGGTGCCGCGCAGGATCTCCTCCTCCTCCCGGGTAAAGCTCTCACCGCAGGTGTTGCAGCGATAGCTGCTCGCTTTGTCCTCGATGCCCATGTTCTCGGGCGAGTCCCAGTGCGGGACCAGGAGGACGCATTCACAGGTCTCGGAAGCATCCTCAGCTACCTGGGCGCTGCTCGACTCACTCTCTCCACGTCGAAGGAACCGCATGTCCACCCTCCAGATTTTCGAATACGCGACCAGCCTACTCCTTTTTCGAGAGGGGCAAGCAGCCCCGGGACGGGCTTTCGTATGCGCGCTCGCTTCAGTACGAGATGCGCCTAGGGTGCGGCAACGGTATCCGGAGCATCCACCGTCGCAGCGGGAGCTCGGGCCTGCTCGACCTTCGGAAGCAGGCGGAACCCGAGGAACGCGAGGGGGCCGGCGATGGCGAAGGCGGCAATGATGCCGATCTTGCTGAAGCGGAGGAGGTCGGGGTCGGCGTAGGCCAGGTCGCCCACGAAGAGGGCAACGGTGAAACCGATGCCGGCGACGAGGCCGATCGCCCACACTCCCCGCCACGTCACCCCTGCGGGACGCTGGGCGCCCAGGACGACCGCAATCCAGGTGGCCGCCACGAGGCCCACGGGCTTCCCCACCACGAGGCCGACGATGACGCCCCAGGTGACAGTGCTCGCGAAGGCATCAGCGAGACCGGACGGGTCCAGGTGGACACCGGCATTGGCGAGCGCGAAGGCGGGCACAACCAAGTAGGCGACCCACGGATGCAGGTGGTGCTCGAGGCGGTCGACGTGGGGCACGGCGTTGCTGCTCAGGTCGCTGAGGCTGAGGAGGGAGTCGACTACCTGGTCGTGACCAAGGGGCGTCTCCGGGTCCTCGTCCCCGGCACGGAAGCGTTCGAGGAGCTGTCGGGCGGTGCGCACGAAGCCGTCGAGGGGCATGGGCGGCCGCCAGGGCGTGAGGAACCCGAGCACAGCGCCCAGGGTCGTGGGATGCACGCCGGAGTCGTGGATGGCCGCCCATGCGACGACCCCCATGCCGGCGAAGATGAACATCTGGCGGAGGCCGAGGCGGTACACGAGGAGCATGAGCGCGACCAGCCCGGCCGTAAGCAGGAGCTGGTCGACCTGGACATCGCCGGAATAGAAGAAGGCGACGACGACGACGGTCCCGATGTCATCGACGATGACGAAGGTGAGGAGCATCGCGCGCAGGCCTATCGGCACGCGTCTGGCGAAGAGGGTGGCGATGCCGAGGGCGAAGGCGACGTCGGTGGCCATGGGGATGGCCCAACCCTCACGGGCTTCGGCCGAGGCGCCCTGGGTGACGAGCAGGAAGATTCCGAGCGGCAGCAGCATCCCGCCGATGGCCCCGACAACGGGAGCCGCCATCACCCGCGGGTCGGACAGCTCGCCGATCGTAATCTCGCGCTTGACCTCGAGGCCGATGAGGAAGAAGAAGAGGACCATTCCCACTTCGTTCACCCAGAAGTGGAGGCTCCCTTCGACAGCCCAGAAGGCAAGGTCGACCCCAAGCTGGACCGCCAGCAGCTCCTCGTACGACTCGCGCCAGGGCGAGTTCGCCCAGACCAGCGCCACGATGGCGGCGACCATGAGGAGCACGGCGCCCGCGCTCTCCGTCTGGACGAACTCCTGCACGGGGCGAACGAAGTTCGTGAGTGGCCGCCGGGGGAGGCGCTCGCGTGGATCGAACCTGCGGATGACGCCTCCGAGCATGCATCTAGGGTAGATGGCGTCGAACCGAAGCGTGCGATGTCCCGGGCATTATCCCTCCGGCGTATTGACCCGCCTGTGGCCGATCGCTAGCGTGGGCGCCGAGCCTCACGCGCCATGCCGTCGCTTCCGGGCTCCGCCGGACGGACACGCAGCGGGCCGCGGCTGGGAGGTACCCGATGAAGATTTCGATGTTCCACCTGATGCCCCACCGGGAGCTGCCGGACGACTTCGAGGAGCGCTACCACTCGGTCTGGGTCGACCCGCCGTTCCACGAGCTGGCAACCCCCGAGCGGGTCGGCGACTACTACAACTGGACGCTCGACGAGCTGATGCACGCGGCCGACCTCGGCTTCGACGGCATCTGCGTGAACGAGCACCACCAGAACGCCTACGGCTTCATGCCCGGCCCGAACGTGATGGGCGGAGCGCTGGCGCGCGCCACGCGAGGCCAGGACGTGGCGCTGGTGCAGATGGGCGCGACTCTCCCGACAACGAACCCGCCGATCCGGATCGCGGAGGAGTACGCGATGCTGGACTGCATCTCGGGCGGGCGGTTGGTGGCGGGCATGCCGCTTGGCACGGCCATGGACGCCAACATGGGCTACGGCATCACGCCCATCGAGCAGCGCGAGCGCTACTACGAGGCGCACGACCTGATTCTGAAGGCGTGGCAGTCGCGCAAGCCCTTCCCCTACAACGGGAAGTACACGCAGCTGCCAATGGTGAACCTGTGGCCGCGGCCGGTTCAGCAGCCGCATCCGCCCGTCTGGGTTCCCGGCATGGGCAGCCTGAGCACGTGGGAGTTCGCGGCGGATCAGGGGCATTGCTACTGCTTCCTGAGCTACTTCGGACACGCCCGCGGCAAGGCGGTGATGGACAGCTTCTGGGAGTTCATGGACAGCAAGGAGAAGGAGCTGAACCCATACCGGGCAGGCTTCCTCCAGCTGGTGGCCGTCTCGGAGACGGACGCGCAGGCGGAGAAGGACTACGAGAAGCACATCAAGTACTTCTTCGAGAAGTGCCTGCACATCGCTCCCGAGTTCACGCCGCCGGGCCACCAGGACTACCGCAGCCTCGAGAACAATCTCCGACGGATGCTCTCGCAGCAGATGTCGGAGCAGCAGCGGCTGAGTGACTGGTCGTTCAAGGATTATGTTGATAACCAGTACGTGATCTCGGGCGGCCCCGCGTCGGTGCGGGACCAGCTCGAGGAGCTGATCGAGAGCCTGCGCGTTGGGAACCTGATGCTTCTCCTGCAAATCGGCTCGATGCCGCACGAGCTGGCGATGAAGAACATCGAGCTGATGGCCACCGAGGTGATTCCCCACATCCGCCACCACTGGACGGACGAGTGGGAGAACAAGTGGTGGCCGGAGAGCCTGCGCGGTGGGCGGCAGATGAACGCGGAAGCCGGCGTCGCCGCCGTGGCGGGCGGCTCCTGATGGCAGCCGTCAGCGAGCGCGAGACGACCGTCTGGCAGGGCAAGGTGCAGTCGCGCGCGCTCGTCGCGGGCGACGGCCCCCCGCTGGTCTTCTTCCACGGGGCCATGGGGCTGACGTGGGACCCGTTCCTGGACGCGCTGGCGGAGTCGTTCACGGTGTACGCACCGGAGCATCCCGGGACGACCCCGGGCCTTCCGGACGCGATCAAGCCAATCGACAACCTCTGGGATCTCGTCCTCTCCTACTACGAGGTGTTCGACGAGCTGGGCCTGGAGAGTCCGGCAGTCGTCGGGCACTCGTTCGGGGGGATGGTGGCGGCGGAGGTCGCGGCGACGAACCCGTCGCGCGTCAGCCGGCTGGCGCTCATCGATCCGGTCGGGCTCTGGCGCGACGACGCGCCGGTGAAGAACTGGATGGCGACGGCGCCGGATAAGCTCGGTCCGTTGCTGTTTGCTGACCCCACGGGGCCGGCGGCGCAGGCGATGGCCACGCCCCCACCGGACCCGGAGACGGGCATCCAGATTGCGCTGCGAACGACATGGTCCCTGGCGTGCACGGGCAAGTTCGTGTGGCCCATCCCCGACAAGGGACTGAAGAAGCGGCTGCATCGCATCACCGCGCCGACCCTGATCCTCTGGGGCGAGCAGGACGGCCTTATCCCGCCGGTCTATGCGAGCGAGTTCGAGAACGCCATCCCCGACGCACGCGTCGAACTGATCGCGGGGGCGGGACACCTCCCGCAGATGGAGCAATTCGAACAAACGGCGAACGCCGTGAGGGGATTCCTGAGCGGGTAACGATACATGGGGACGTACATCCTGCGGCGACTGCTTCTCGTGCCGGTGACGCTGTTCATCCTCTCTTTCGGCACGGCCATGGTCATTCGGCTCACCCCCGGCGACGTCGTCGACTATCGCCTCCAGAACAGCTACACGCCTGAGCGCGCCGACGCCCTGCGGGAGCAGTTGGGACTGAACAAAGGACCATTCGAAGCGTATTTCAGCTGGATGTCCAACGCCTTCCAGGGGGACTTTGGTAGTTCGTTCGTGAGCAGCAAACCGGTCGTCGACGAGGTCAAGCGGCGCTTTCCCGTGACCATTGAACTGGTCGTCCTCACAGTCCTCGTGCAGGCGTTTGTCGCGATTCCCCTGGGAGCGATCGCGGCCGTGAGACAGAACGGCCTGAGCGACCACTCCATCCGCATCATGAGTGTCCTCGTGCTCGCGGTACCGAGCTTTGTCGTTGCCGTATTCGCGCTGAAGTTTCCCCCCATCTGGTGGGGCTGGTTGCCCCCGCTAGGCTACGTGCCCTTCCAGGAAGACCCGCTGCGGAACATGCAGGTCTACTCGATCCCCGTCATCGTGGGAGCGCTGGGGTTGATGGCGACCCTTATCCGGCTCACCCGCACGGAGATGCTGGAGGTCCTTCGGCAGGACTACGTACGCACAGCCCGGTCGAAGGGTCTCCAGCAGGTGACCGTGGTCCGGCGGCACGCGCTCAGGAACGCGCTCATCCCGGTCATCACCGTCCTCGGGCTTTCCTTCGGCGGGGCACTGGGGGGGGTGGTCATCATTGAGCAGATCTTCAGCCTGCCCGGGCTGGGCCTGTACGCCCTCAACGCCGTGCAACAGCAGGACTACCTCGTGGTCCAGACCTTCGTGGTCTTCTCCGGATTCATGTTCGTGATGGTCAACCTCGTCGTAGACCTCGTGTACGCATGGCTCAACCCAAGGATTCGGTACTCGTGACGGAATCCGCAGCACTCGCCACCGGTGCGGAAGACCCCGCCGCCCTTGTAGCACGCCCGGGCATCTGGCAACGGCTGGGCAAGACGGCCCGCTCTCAGCCTGTGGGGGTCTTCGGTCTCTTCCTCACGCTTGTGGTTGTCGTGATTGTCATCTTCGGGCCGTACCTCGCCACACACGAGCCGGATGCCGAGACGACGAATCTGCTGGCATCGCCATCGGGCGAGCACTGGTTCGGAACGGATCTCAAGGGACGCGACTACTTCTCCCGCACACTGGCGGGCGGACGAATCACCGTGACGATCGCCGTGGTGTCGCTGGCGCTGGGGACAGCCGCCGGGACGCTCATCGGCATGGTGTCGGCCTACGTGCGGTTCCTTGATCTCCTGCTCCAGCGGCTCATCGACGCAATCCTGGCGCTCCCCGGGCTCTTCCTCATCCTCCTGTTCATCACCGTGTTCGGGAAAGAAGTCCAGATTCTCATCTATGTTCTCGCCTTGTCGGTAACGCCACCCCTGGTGCGCATTGCACGAGCGGCCACACTCTCAACACTGACGAACCCGTACGTCGAGGCAGCGGAGGTCGTCGGCGCTTCCTGGCTTCGCATCCTGCTGCGGCATGTGCTGCCGAACATCGCTCCAACAGTGGGAACGATCTTCGCGGTGGGCGTGGGCAACCTCATGCTCGTGACCGGGGCGCTCGGATTCCTGGGCCTAGGCGTGCAGCCTCCCCAGTCCGAGTGGGGCCAGATGATCGCCAATAGCCGCCAGTACGTCGCCAGCGCCTCGCATCTGTTCATCTACCCCGCAATCGGCCTCGCCCTTGCAGTGCTGGGCGTGAACCTCCTCGGCGACTCGTTGCGTGACCTTTGGGACCCGCGACTGCGAGGGACGACCTAGGGTTCCACCACCCCCTCCAACCAGCAAGAGGCCGCCCCGAAGAATGGGGCGGCCTCTTTCAATGTGCGGAGTTGATTGGTAGCTACGCTTCCTTCCAGAGGCGAGCGAAGTTGAAGGTCAGGCCGGCCGGAACAGGCTCGGCATGGCCATGGACGTAGCTGCGGGACACCGGCCAGAACACCAGCTGGGCCGTGAAGGCCTGGGGCGACTGCTCGATGATGGCCAGCGACGCATCCCGGATCGCGTCCGCCCGAGCCTCCGGGTCGAGGGTCGCGCGCTGCTTCTGAAGCAGGCTGTCGACCTCGGGATCGGAGAAGGCGGTCCGGTTGAACGGGGCGCCCGTGTGGAAGCGGTGGTAGATGTAGGTATCGGGGTCAATTCCGCCGACCTCGAGACCGATGTTCATGATGAAGTTGCCCTGTGCGCGCTCGGCGAAGTAGTCGGCGCTGGTGGCCGGCTCGAGCTCGAGGTTGATTCCGAGCTGTTCCACGTCGGCCTTGATGCCGGTGGCGTGACAGGGGCACTGGATAGGCGTGTTGATGGTGATGGTCTCGTCGGCGCCAACACCCACGCCGGCGGCGTTCATGAGGGCGATGGCGTCGGCGATGTCCTGGTCCTTGTCCTCGCGCCAGCCCGGCATCTGGAGAAGCTCCTCCTCCGTGAATGCCTGGGGCACGAAGTTCTGGGGGACGGGACCCATGAGTACGCCACTCCCCGGACCGAGGGGATTGGCGGCGATCTGGCGGTTGATCACCAGGTGCACCGCCTGGCGCACGCGCACGTCATTGAAGGGCGGCTTCTGGGTATGCATGTGCGTCTCCGAGATGGCGGAGTGCAACTTGCGGTAGACGTCGATGCGATCGCCCATCTGGCCCTGGAGGGACTCGGCCTCGGTCAGACTCAGGCCGGTTGTGAAACTGACCAGGTCGACCTCACCCGTGATGAAGGCGCCCTCGTAGGCCTCGCGCGAGAGCGCGACGAGCTCGATCCCGTCGAGGTAGGGCAGTTGCTGCCCGTCCTCGCCCATCTCGAAGTAGTTGGGGTTGCGGTCAACCTTGGCGTAGACGCCGGGGTCGAACGTGTTCCGGATGAAGGGGCCGGTACCGAGCTGATTCTCGTAGAGCTTCATCCCCTCGTCGCCGACGGCTTCTCGCTGCTCACGGTTGACCATGAGGACGGGGTCGTCGGCGAGGAAGCGGAGCATCGGGGCGAAGGGTTCCTTCGTCGTGATGCTGAAGGTGAGGTCGTCGATCACATCGATGCGGTCGACCTGGTCGAGCTGGCCCTGGATGAACTCGGCGTTGTCCTCGTTGAAGCGGTTGATGCCGAAGGCCGCATCCTCGGCGGTGAACTGCCGCCCGTTTGCAGGGGGCAGGTCGTGCCAGTGGATGTTGGGATTCAGCTTGAAGACGTAGGTGAGGTCGTCGGGCTGCTCGGGGAGCGACTCGGCCAACTCGGGATTCACCTGGCCGGTACCGTCGTAGTTCAGGATGCGGTTGAAGGTCCGCCCCATGGCGATCGCGTACGTGGTCGCGTGGTTGGTGATTGCCGGGTCGTACACCTGGTCGCCGGTCACGGGGCTGGCGAGCGTCAGGATGCCACCGCGCGTGATGTCGGTGCGAACGGGCGCGGCCGTGGCCTCGGCGGCGGCCTCCGTAGCAGCCTCAGTGGCCTCGGCGGCAGCCTCGGTGGCTTCCGCGGCGGCCTCGGTGGCCTCGGCGGCAGCCTCGGTGGCCCGAGCGGTGGCGGCAGCCGGGGCGGCCGGCTCGTCGTCATCGTCATCGCCGCAGCCGATGAGCACGGCCGTGGCAGCGCCTCCAGCGGCGACTGCCGACCCGGTGAGGAAACCCCTCCGGCTGATCGGACGCCTGCGCATGTACCTGGTCCAGTAGTTCTCGGCCATGTTCCCTCCTTGTCGGTCGGGCCGACGCGTGCAATGCGGGGCATTCTATGGCATCGCGCAATGCCCCGTGACGTGGAGCGGGGCGCCCGATGGGCGCCCCGCGATGGTGCTTTTCCGGTAGCGGTTGGCGCTAGGCCGAGCCGTGGCGAAGGAGCTTGCCGGTCGTCGCGCCCGTGCACTCGCCGTCCACGAACGTCTCTTCGCCGTTGACCATGATGTGACGGTAGCCCTTCGGCTTCCGGACGAGGCGCCAGGCGCCCGCCGGGTAGTCGTACGCCTTCTCCGTCTCGCCCATCTCCAACTCCTCAAGGTCGTAGATGACGATGTCGGCGGGAGCGCCCTCGCGGATGGTGCCGCGATCGCGGAAGCCCGCGGCCAGGGCCGGGTAGGCGCTCAGCCGCCAGTGGGCCTGCTCCAGGTCCATCACCTCGTTGTCGCGAACGAGGAGGGCGAGGAACTCGGTCGGGTAACGGCCGAGCGTGATGAACTTCGTATGGGCGCCACCATCGGAGACGCCGGGGAGGGCAAAGGCTGAGTTCGCCATCTCCCTCATGGCGGCCATGTCGTACGGACGCGGCGAGGTCACGAAGAGGGCCTTCATGTCGTCCTCGAGGGCGATGTCGAGCATCGCATCGATGACGTGCTGGCCGCGCTCCTCGGCAGCCTCAGCGACGGTGAGGCCGGTGTACTTCTCGAGCTCCGGCTTGTGCACCTCGCCGATGATGAGGTCGTCCATCGAGAAGACGACGCCCTGGCCGGTGCGCTCGGAGTCGTCGTACTCGGCCTTGGCGGCGGCGCGACGCTCGGGGTCGGCGAGCTTGGCGGCGCGCTCGGGCACGGTGCCGAGGGTCATCTCGCGCCAGACGGGGCTGGTATCGAACAGGTTCCACTCCTCGAAGGTGAACTGGAAGTTGTTCTCGGAGGTGAGGGCCTGGCCGAAGACGCGCGTTCCGCGCGCGTTGCAGTCGTCCAGCCACTGCATGGTGTCCTTGTACTGCGGCATGGCGACGCCGTGCTGGTCCATGGCGACGGCGAGGACGTTGTAGATGACCGGGCGGCCGCTCTCGTCGGCCAGCGTCTCGGTGAGCTCGCGGGAAGCGCCGATGCACTGGATGAAGCCTCGGCCGACTTCGCGAAGGACGCGGGCGAAGGAGACGAGGTCCTGCTCCTTCATGAGGTTCGTGATCATGAGCGTGCCGTCGTAGTCGCGCTGCACGTCGTTGTCGCCGAACTGGCCGGACCAGCCGCAGCCGCCTGCCTCGAGGCCCTCGATCATGAGGCGGCGCATCTCCGCCATCTCCTCATCGTTGGCGGGGCGGCCCTTCGCGGCTTCGAGCCCCATCACGTACATCATGAGCGGGTTGAGGGGCATGTAGCTGAGGACGTTCACCCCCTTCGGGATGCGGTCGAGGCTGTCGAGGAACTCGGGGTAGGTCTCCCAGTCCCAGGGCATGCCTTCCTGCATCGACTCAAGCGGAACCGCCTCGTTGCGCGACATCGTCAGCATGGCGCGGTCCTGGTCCTCGGGCTTGCAGGGAGCGAAGCCGAAACCACAGTTCCCGATGGCGACGGAGGTGACGCCGTGCCAGCCCGAGATCGAGCAGTACGGGTCCCAGAAGATCTGGGAGTCGTAGTGCGTATGCAGGTCGATGAAGCCGGGAGCGACGTTCAGCCCGGTGGCGTCGATGACCTTGCCGGCATCGGACGAGTGGATCTTGCCGCCGATGCTGGCGACGTGACCATCCTTGATGCCGATGTCGCCGTTGAAACGCGGCGTTCGCTGGCCGTCAAAGACCGTCCCGTTCTTGATGACGGTATCGAATTCGGGCATGGATTCCCTCCCGGGAGTTAGACGTAACGCAATCCTACCGCCGCACCAGCCCCGATTCCACCATTTTCGCCGCGGTGGCGAGCTCTCGTGGCGGGTTTTGGGAGCGGTTGTGGCGGCGTACGCGCGTGGCTATCGTGCCGACACCAGCAGCGACCCGCGCAGTACGGCGCGGGCAGGAGGGAAGCGATGGGCGACCTCTCGGTCCACGAGGCCATTTTCACGACGCGGAGCATGCGGCACCTGAAGCCTGACCCGGTCGCGCGCGAGGACCTCGAGTACATCATCGAAGCGGCGACGATGGCGCCGAGCGCGGGCAACACGCAGATGTGGGCCTTCGTGGTCGTGACCGACCCCGAGCAGATCGCGAAGATCGGCGCTGCCTATCGCGACGTGGGGGAGCGCTACATCCGCGACGGTGTTCTCGCCGACCCCGACATCACCGCGGACCGCCAGCGCGTCTACTCGAAGGCGATGCACAACGTCGAGCACCTGGACGAGTCGCCGGCGATCATCGTGCCCTGCCTGCACGGTCGCGCGCCCGACAACTCCGACATCTCGTCGGGCTTCTTCAGCTCGACCTACCCAGCCGTCCAGAACATCCTGCTGGCGGCTCGGTCGCGCGGCCTCGGCACGGTGCTCCTGACGCTGGCGACGGACTACTCGCCAGTAAAGCCCGAGGCCGCAGTAGAAGTGCGCGACGTTCTGGGCCTTCCGGAGGACGTCACGATCACGGCGCTCATCCCGGTGGGCTACCCGAAGGGTCCGTGGGGCCGCCCCTGGCGCAAGCCGTGGCAGGACTGCACGCACTGGGACCGGTGGGGCGGGTAGCTCCCGATTCGCCCCCACCCAGCACCCGCACGGTGGCAGCGGGCCGTCCAGAGTGCGAACATTCGGCTAACCCATCCGACGCTCCTTGGGGCGCGGAGAGGAGTGCGTCATGTCGATGACCTACCACGGAACCACCGAGGTTCCGACAGCGCCGGCGCAGTGCCCGGTCAATCACGAGGAGATCGACCTCTTCGCGGCAGGGTCGCAGGAGTGGTGGTTCGAGGCGTACCGGAAGCTCCAGGAGGAGTGTCCGGTGATTCGCCTGCCGGGCGAGGGTCGCGAGCCGGGGACCGACGCCTTCATCCTGACCCGGTACGAGGACATCGCGCGGGTCGCGCGCGACCGGAGTCTCGTGCTCGGTCGCGAAGATCAGGCCATGCAGGGGAACGGCAACAGCCCCCTGCAGGAGGAGATCTTCGAGGAGGCGGGCTTCGGCGACGCCTTCAACGCGCAGCAGGACCTGCGTTCGAGCGATGAGCAGGCGATGCGCTACAAGCGCCTCGTGACCGACCCGTGGGTGGGACCGGAAGGGGCGCAGCGCCACCAGAAGATGGCCGGGGCGGCTGCGCACCGGTTGATCGACAACTGGATCGAGGACGGCGAGGTCGACTTCGTGAAGGGCTTCGCCGCCCCGCTTCCGCAGATGGTGATCACGACCATCCTCGGGCTGCCGCTGGAGGACATGCCGATGCTGCGGGGGATGGAGGAGGCGCAGGTGCGCCGCTTCGTCTACGGGCGGGGCGTGAACAGCACCATGAGCGACGAGGACGAGGTCGAGAACGCCCGCGAACTGGTCGCCTTCAACGAATACCTCGCGGAGCAGATCCAGGAGAAGCGCCGCAACCCCAAGGACGACATGATCTCGTACCTGACGCAGATCGAGTTCGAGGGGAAGACATTCAGCGACGGCGACATCACGAGCGTTGCCCTGCTGATGCACATCGGCGGCAACGAGACGACGCAGTACGCGCTCACGGCGGAGGCGATGCTGCTCGCGCAGCACCCGGAGATCGTCGAGGAGCTGCGCGCGGACCGGACGAAGGTGCGCTTCTTCGTGGAGGAGGCGCTTCGCCTCTACGCGCCCACGCAGGGGCTGACCGCACGGACGGCACGCATCGACTTCGAGATGGGCGGGGTGGACATTCCCGCAGGCTCGACGCTGCACCTGCGCTTCGGGGCGGGGAACCGCGACCCGGAGCACTACCCGAACGCGGATCAGTTGGACCTGACGCGACCGCACGCGGGCCGGCACCTGACGTTTTCGCAGGGGCCGCGCTCCTGCCCAGGAGCGGGACTCTCGCGCATGGAGCAGAACGTGGCGGTCAACGCCCTCCTGGACCGTCTGGAGACGATCGAGCTGAAGGACACGAACGACTTCCAGCATCAGCCGGGGATCATGCTCGGGCTGTATCACCTCGATCTGGCGTTCACGAAGCGCCAGGCGGCGGTCGGGACGTAGCGCGGGGATGGTCGACGGGTACAACCCGCTCTCGGACGAGGTCCGGGCCGAGCCAAGCGTCGCCTACCACCACCTCCTCGAAGAGGCGCCCGTGCACTTCTTCGAGCAGTTCGAGCCGCCGTTCTACACGCTCTCGCGTTTCGCCGACGTGCAGGGCGCGCTGCTCGATATCGAGACGTACTCGAGCGAGTGGGGGCAGGGCCCGCGCCACAGTCCGCCGGGCGGGATGCTCTCGAACCCACCCCAGCACACCTTCTACCGGGGTCTCGTGCAGCAGGCGTTCACGCCGAGGGCGATCGCCGAGTGGGCCGACCGCATCGTGGAGATCTCGGAGGAGTTGCTCGACAAGCGAGCCGACCCCGGCAACTGGGACATGCACGACGACTACGCCTTCCCACTCCCCGTGATCGTCATCGTGGAGATGCTGGGCGTGCCCGGTGACGACCTGCAGAAGTTCAAGTACTGGTCCGACATCACCGTGGAAGCGATGGGCGCCGAGGACCCCACGCCCTGGGCAGCGGAGATGGGGGAGCTGGCCGCCTACCTGCTGGAGGTCATCCGTGAGCGGCGGGAGAACCCGCGCGACGACCTCATCAGCGAGCTCGTGACCGCCGAGCAGGACGGCAAGGGGCTCACGGACGAGGAGCTCCTCGGGGTCGTGAACCAGCTGTTCGTGGGCGGCAACGAGACGACGACGTCGCTCATCACGAACATGGTCTGGCGGCTGCTCCAGGACCGGCCGCTCTGGGAGCGGCTGGTGGCGGACCCGGGCCTGATCGACGCCGCGGTCGAGGAGAGCCTTCGCTTCGACCCACCCGTTCTGGGCCTCTACCGGACCACGACGAAGGACGTGGACCTTGAGGGAGGAACGATCCCGAAGGACGCGAAGGTGATGATGCACTACGCCGCCGCGAACCGGGACCCGGAGGCGTTCCCATCGCCGGACGAGTTCTCGCTGGACCGCGAGCGAAACCGACACCTGGGATTCGGGCTGGGCGTGCACTTCTGCCTGGGGGCGCCGCTGGCGCGGCTGGAGGCTCGCGTCGCGCTGCGCACGCTGCTGCTGCGCTGCCCCGACCTGCAGCTCCTGGGAGACGGGGAGCGGATCGCGCCGTTCTTCCTCTGGGGAAGGCGCCGGCTCCCGGTCTCGGGGTAGCGAGCCCCGCAGCCCTGTAGCGTCACCCCTACGTGGCATTCCCCTCCGACACCGACGTAGCAGCAGGCGGCGAATCCGGCGAGTTTTCGACGTTCGCCACCTTCCGCTCAAAGCCGTTCACGCTCCTGTGGGCGAACACGATCGTGTTCGCCGTCTCGCAGTCGATCCAGCAGTTCACGCTGGTGTGGCTGGGGCTGGAGATCGGCAAGGATGGGGTGGAGCTGTGGTCCGGGCTGACGGTGGGGTCCGGGACGGCCGTGGGGCTGATCGTCTTCGCGCTGGGCGTACCGGTCCTCTTCTTCGGGCTCTATGCGGGCATCCTGACCGACCGGCTCGACCGGCGGCTGCTGCTCTTCGGGAGCCAGGTGGCCGGCATCGCCATCACGGCCGGAGCGGCGACGCTCGTCGCGCTCGACACCCTGAACTTCTGGGGCATCTTCGGGCTCGCGGCCGTGCTCGGCTTGATCGTCGCCTTCGGAATGCCGGTGCGGTTGGCGATCGTGCCTTCCCTGGTGCGACCCGAGCGGGTGCTCAACGCGGTAACGCTCATGAACGTCGGGCAGCAGGTTGCGCTGGGCGGCGCGGCAGTCAGCGGCGCCATCATCAGCGTGGGAGGCACGGAGGCGGCGTTCGCCGCTCAGGCGGGACTGCTCGCGCTGGGGCTGATCGCGCTCTTCCCCCTGCGCATGCCGGTGGTGCGCACAGACGTGCGGCGAAGCGTACGGGAGGACCTGCGGGAGGGGTTCGCGTTCGTTGTCCAGCACGCTGGCATCCGCTCGCTGATGATCGTGCTGCTGGCAACCGCACTGGTGATGGCGGGCGCGTTCCAGGCGCTGCTTCCGAAGATCGCGGTCGACCACCTGGGGGCTGGGCCGTTCAAGGCGTCGGCGCTCCTGACGGTGATGCTCGGCGGCAACCTGATCACGTCACTGATGCTCGCTTCCTTCGAGCGGGTGGACCGGGCGGGGCTCTTCTTCCTCATAACGCTGGTAGTCGGCGGCATCCTGAACGTCAGCGTCGGGCTGGCGCCCTGGTACACGATCGCGCTCGTGATCATGTTCCTGAACGGCCTCGACGCGGGCGTCTTCGTGAACCTGAACATGGCGCTGATCCAGGCGCACACCCCGAACGCGATCATGGGGCGGGTAATGAGCATCTATCAGATGTGCATGGCTGGCGGCATGCCCCTGGGTGCGCTGATAGCGGGCCTGATGGCGGACAGTGTCGGCACCCGCGAGTGGTTTGCCATCTGCGGCGCCATGCTGATCCTGCTCGGCCTCGGGATGATCGCCACGCAGCCGGCGCTGCGGCGGATGAGCTCGGCTCCCGACCCGGTGCCGGAGCCGGCCGGCGCCCCCGCAGGAGGCTAGCCCCGTGGCCTGCTAGCCACCTCTCTCGGGGTAGGCAGACCGGCAGCCCTGTAGCATCGCCCGAACGTGGCAACCCTTTCGGAGTCAAAAACGGGGCCGGTCGAGGTATCGAGCGAGGGCGGGCGTGGCCTGTCGCGCTCTACGTTTGCCGTGTTCCGGCACAGGCCGTTCGCCCTGCTGTGGGGGAACACGATCACGTTCGCCCTCTCGCAGTCGATCCAGATGTTCACGTTCGCGTGGCTGGCGCTCGACATCGCCGGCGACGAGGGCGTGGAGCTCTGGGCCGGCTTTACGGCACAGTCGGGCACAGTGGTGGGCCTCGTCATCGCCGCGCTGGGCCTGCCCGTCCTCTTCTTCGGTCTGTACGCCGGCATCCTCACCGATCGCATGGACCGACGACTGCTGCTCTTCGGCACCCAGATAGGCGGAATTGCGCTTGCGGCCGGCGCGGCGACCCTCGTGGCCCTGGGATCCCTGAACATCTGGGGCATCTTTGGCCTCGCGTTCGTGCTGGGGTGCACCACGGCCTTCGGGATGCCGGTGCGGCAGGCGATCGTGCCCTCGCTGGTCTCCCCCGAACGGGTCCTCAACGCCGTCACCCTGATGAACGTCAGCGCGCAGGTAGCGCAGGCGGGGGCGGCGGTCAGCGGGGCCGTCATCGCCTTCGGGGGGATCGAAGCGGCATTCGCGGCGCAGGCGATACTCCTGACGGTGGGGCTGTTCGCGTTGATTCCCATCCGCGTCCCCAACGTCAGGGGCGGCACACCGCGACGGATAGGGGAAGATCTTCGGGAGGGCCTGTCCTTCGTGATCCACCACCCAGGCATCCGCACGCTCATGATCGTGCTGCTCGCAACCGCCCTCGCGATGGCGGGCACGTTCCAGGCGCTCCTTCCCAAGATCGCGCTTGACGAACTGGACGCGGGCCCGTTCAAGGCCTCGATGCTCTTCACCATCATGCTGTTCGGCACGCTGATCACGTCGGTCGTGCTGGCCTCGTTCCGGCGGGTCGACCGGGCAGGGTTCTATTTCCTCTGCACGCTGGTGGCGGGCGGTGTGTTGAACGTCGCGCTGGGCCTTGCGCCCTGGTACTACATGGCCCTGCTGATCATGTTCATCACCGGCTTCAATGCCGGGATCTTCATCAACCTGAACATGGCCCTTGTCCAGGCGCACACGCCGAACGCGATCATGGGGCGGGTGATGAGCATCTACCAGATGTGCATGGCGGGAGCGATGCCGATTGGCGCCCTGGTCGCGGGACCGATGGCGGACGTGGTGGGAGCGCGGGAGTGGTTTGCCATCGGCGGCGCGCTGCTCTTCGTGCTTGGCGTCGTCGTGATCGCGACACAGCCGGCCCTGAGGCGAATGAGCTCGGCGCCCGACCCGGCGGCCACGGCAGCGGCCGCTGCGGCGGGGAGCTAGCATCGAGGGGCGGGCAGATCGACGGTGGCGGAGGGGCCGGCGCTGTAGCATCGCCGGTACGTGGGTTCTGTCTCCGACACAGCCGCTGATCCGCTAGCGGTTGAGCACGAGAGCCGCGGGCTCTCGCACTCGACGTTCGCTGCGTTCCGCTCGAAGCCGTTCACGTTGCTGTGGGCGAACACGATCACGTTCGCGCTGTCGCAGTCGATCCAGCAGTTCACGTTCGCCTGGCTCGCCATCGAGATCGGGGAAGGCGGCGCCCAGCTCTGGTCCGGGTTCACGGTGGGCGAGGGGACCCTGCTCGGGCTCGTCATCGCGGCCCTGGGGCTGCCCATCCTCCTCTTCGGGCTCTACGCGGGCATCCTCGCGGACCGGCTGGACCGGCGGTTGCTGCTCTTCGGGAGCCAGGGGGCGGGCATCGCCATCACGGCGGGGGCAGCCACGCTCGTGGCGATGGGCTCCCTGAACATCTGGGGCGTCCTCGCAATGGCGTTCGTGCTCGGCTCCGCGGTGGCCTTCGGGATGCCCGTACGCCAGGCGATCGTGCCGTCGCTCGTGCCTCCCGAACGCGTCCTGAACGCGGTGACCCTCATGAACGTGGGGGCGCAGGTCGCAACCGGCGGCGCGGTGATCAGCGGTGCAGTCATCGAACTCGGCGGAATCTCCGCGGCCTTTGCGGCGCAGGCAGGGCTGCTGACGCTGGGGTTGCTCGCGCTCATCCCCCTGCGCGTCCCCAATGTGCGAGCGGGCGTCTCCCGACGAATGAGCGAAGACCTGCGCGAGGGGTTCACCTTCGTGGTCCACCACGCAGGCATTCGCTCTCTGATGATCGCATTGCTGGCGACGGCGCTGGTGATTGGAGGAGCGTTCCAGGCGCTGCTCCCGAAGATCGCCGTCGACGATCTGGACGCGGGTCCCTTCCAGGCCTCGATGCTGTTCACGGTGATGCTCGGCGGGACGCTAATCACGTCCCTCGTCCTCGCCTCGTTCCGGCGGGTAGACCGCGCCGGCTTCTACTTCCTCATGACGCTGGTGGTCGGTGGCTTCCTGAACATCGGCCTGGGAGTGGCGCCGTGGTACACCCTGGCCCTCGTCATCATGTTCGTCACGGGGTGGAACGCGGGCTTCTTCACGAACTTGAACATGGCGCTCGTTCAGGCGCACACGCCGAACGCGATCATGGGGCGGGTGATGAGCATCTATCAGATCTGCATGGCCGGGGCGATGCCCCTGGGCGCGCTGGTAGCCGGCCTGATGGCGGACGTGGTGGGAGCGCAGGAGTGGTATGCCATCTGCGGTGTGGGGCTGCTGGTGCTGGGCATCGTCATGGTCGCTACGCAAACGGACCTGCGCCGCATGAGCTCGGCGCCGGACCCGGAACGGGATGCGGTAGCAAGCGCCGCCGGCGGCTAATCGCCGAACGCGTCGGCTCTTGCAGGACCGCTGGAGCCCTCCGGGCTACGAAACGACGAAATACACCGACCCGTCGCGGACCCAAGTGTCCGCGCTCTTGCCGACGCGCTTGGCCGCACGAGAGATCCGGAGTGCGAGTCCACGAGTCGTCTCGCCCTCTTCAGGAGTGAGTTTTCCCGCTTCATCGGACTTGACCGAATTAACGTAGTCCTCGTACTGCCGCATTCGAGCAGTAAGCCGTCCAGTCTGTTTCATTGGACCGGGGGCAGCGGACGCCTTCACCGTTGAGAACTTCACCATTGCCGGAATCTCCTGAGAATTGTGCATCCTAGAGTAGCAGCAAAGGTTGAAAGTTCACACTCAGGGCCGTCTAACCAGGCGCACTCTATTTCGCGACGAGAGCGCGACGACAACGCTCGAACAAGAAACGTCACTTCAACCTCCGTGCGTGCGCCACAGGGACCCTGGAGAGCGCCGGATGAGTCGTACTGGGGCCTTCAGTCCTCCAGCGCTTCACGCGGCCCCTCCCGAGCCGTAGGCTGCGCGGCGATCGGAGGTCAGGATGAGCGTCGCCGCGAAGGATGTCGTTGCACGAATGGCGGAGGCGGCCAGCGACTGGCTCGAGTCGCTGCCGGAGGAGTTGCGGTCCGCGGCGAACCCACCCTTTGCCGACCCACGCCGGGAGATCTGGTACTACACGCCGACGAACCACGAGGGCGTGCCCATGGCCGACCTGACCATGCGGCAGGTGCAGCTCGCGCACCGGCTGCTGGCCTCGGGCCTCAGCCTGCCGGCCTACCGGCGCGCGACGGTGATCATGAACCTGGAGGCCTGGCAGGACGCGCTCGGCGGTTGGCGCATCCCACGAGGGTCGATGCGCGGCACGATGCACGGCTCGGATCCGGCGATGTACTTCGCGATGGTCTACGGGGAGCCCGGCAGCGACGCCTGGGGGTGGCGCTTTGGGGGGCACCACGTCTCGGTGCACAACACGATCGTGAACGGCGAGATTGTGTCTGTGACGCCCACCTTCTTCGGCGCGAACCCGCACGAGGCGGACCTGAGCGACTACCAGACGCTGCGTCCGGTCGCGGGCGAGGAGGACCTCGCGCGCGAGCTCGTGCACAGCCTCGACACGGAGCAGCGTTCGGTCGCGATCATCTCGAAGGCGGCGCCGTTCGACATCGTCCAGTCGAACCGCTCCCACGTCGAAGACGGGGCGCAGCCTGAGTGGATCTCGATGGTGTTCAACGGCCTGCCGGACCAGGGGACGGCCGATCGCCTCACGATCATGCAGGACGATCTCGACAGCCGGCAGGCCATGACGGACGCCGACCGCGAGGCGGCGCGCTACTCGCTCGCGCCCAAGGGGCTGGCGGCAGCGGGCATGTCGCAGGCGCAGCTCGCGATCCTGGAGGCGCTCCTGCGGGAGTACACGCAGCGGCTTCCCGAGCCCATGGCGGCAGCAGAGCACGAGCGCCTCACGAGCATCCTCCCGGACCTGCACTTCGCCTGGGCCGGAGGAATCGAGCGGAAGCAGCCGCACTACTACCGGCTGCAGGGACCACGCGTGCTGATCGAGTACGACTGCGTCCAGAACAACGCCAACCACAGCCACACGGTGTGGCGCGATCCCGAGGGCGACTTCGGGCGCGACCTGCTGGCGGAGCACTACGCGGCGGCGCACTGACTAGTGGCTGGTGATCGGTCGTCGGTCCCCACCACCCCACCCGAACGACACACAAGGAGAACCCCATGAGCGACACGACGGACACAGCGGGAAAGACGCCGGACGACTTCAACTTCCTCGACCCGGAGGTGCAGGACTGCCCCTACGACGCGTACCAGGCCCTGCGCGACCAGGCGCCGGTCTACCAGGACCCACACACGGGCCAGTACGTGATCAGCCGCTTCGATGACCTGCGTGAGGTGTTGCTCGACACGGAGAACTTCGGGAACGGGGGCAATCGCGCCGCCCAGGCGGAGGCGAGGCCCCAGCTAACCGAGCGGCAGATGCGGATGCTCGCAGTGTATGAGGAGAACAAAGGGTGGCTCCCCGAGCCGACCCTGGCGGCCCGCGACGACCCGAACCACCGCCAGATGCGGAACATGTTCGACAAGGCGTTCCGGCCGGGGAAGATCAAGCAGCTCGACCCGTTCGTCGAGAGCGTCGCGAACCGGCTCTTCGACGCGTTCATCGAGGACGGCCACTGCGACTGGGTGCACCAGTTCGCGGTGCCGCTGCCGCTGATTGTGATCGGGCACCAGATGGGCGTGAAGGAGGAGGACATCTGGCTCATCAAGCGCGCGACCGATGCCTGGGTGCGCCGCTTCGGCCAGATGGTGAGCGAGGAGGAGGAGCGCGAGGCGCTCGAGCTGGAGATCGAAGCGCAGCATTACTTCAAGAAGGTGTTCGACCGGCTGCGGGAGGAGCCCGACGACACACTCCTCTCGGACCTCGTGAACACCGAGATCCCGGAGTGGGGGCGGACGCTCACGGACGGCGAGCTGCAGTCCGAGATGATGTCAGACACCTTCGTGGGAGGCTCGGAGACGAGCACGAACGCCATCGGCGAGGGCGTCAAGATCCTGATCGAGCAGCCAGAGATCTGGGAGCAACTCAAATCGGACCCGGACCAGTACCTGCGTACGTTCGTGGAGGAGGTGCTCCGGCTGGAGTCACCGGTGCAGATGCTGGGGCGGGTCGCGCTGAATGACGTCGAGATGCACGGCGTGACGATCCCGGCGGGGGCATCGATCGGGACGCGCTACGCGGCCGCCAACCGCGACGAGCGGCGCTTCGAGTGCCCGGCAGACGTGGACCTGGAGCGCAAGAACCCGATGGCGCACCTCACGTTCGGGGCGGGCATCCACTACTGCCTTGGCGCACCGCTCGCCCGTCGCGAGCTGTACTACAGCTTCAAGACGCTCGTGGAGCGAGTCGACGAGATGTGGTTCGCGCCAGGGAAGAACGACTTCAAGCACCACCCGCACATGTTCCTGAGGGCGCTCAAGGAGCTCCACATCGAGTTCAAGGCGAAGTAGGGAGCGGCCATGTACCCGAAACGAAGGAATTGGGGCCCCTGGCTGGCCGTGGTCGCCGCCCTTGCCCTTGTCGCGGGGATGCTCGCGGCCTGCGACGACGAAGAGCAGACGCCCCTCAAGATCGGCGTCCTGCTGGTCAACAGTGAGACGCAAACGGACACGGCTCTCGACCGGCTGCGCGCCTTCAAGCTCGCCATCAAGCACGTGAACGAGGCCGGCGGCATCTTCGGCCAGCCGGTGGAAATCGTGGAAGGCGACACCCTCAACCCCCAGGAGGAAGCGCGACGCCTGATTCAGGAGGGCGTACACGCCATCGTCGGACCCAACTCCAGCGCCGACTCGCTCCTGGTGATCGAGGTCGCGGCGCCGGCGGGGGTGCTCGTGATCAGCCCCTCCGCTTCTTCTCCGCTCCTCACCGCCAACGAGGACCGCGACCTCTTCTTCCGCACGGTCCTCTCCGACGTCGCCCAGGGGCCGGCGCTGGCGCAGCTCACGCGCGAGCGAGGCTTCGACAACGTGGGCGTGATCTACCGCGACGACGCCTGGGGCCAGGGTCTGGCGGCGGCCTTCCAGGAAGCGTGGATGGGCGGCATCGTGGCTGTCAGCTCTCCCGCCGAGCTGCAAGAGAGCTACCTCGACCTCATCGAGGAGAGCGCGCGCGAGGGAGCCCAGGCGCTCGTCCTGCTCACCTTCTGGCCCGAGGGCGAGATCATCCTCAGGGAGGCGCTCGATAGCGGCCTCTACGAACAATTTCTCTTCGGCGACGCGCTGCGGGTGGCCGATGTAGCCGAGGCTGTAGGCGGGGGAAGGCTGGCCGACATGTACGGCACCGTCAGCAGTCCCTCCCATGAGAATCCGTCCACCGCGATCTGGGAAGAGGCCTTCCGTGACGAGTACGGGAGGGACACAGAGGCCACCTACGTCAGGGAAACCTACGACGCCACCATTGCGATCGCCCTCGCGGCGGAGGAAGCGGGCGAGGCCGAGGGAACGGCCATTCGCGACGCGCTCCGCGGCATCGGCGCCGGACCTGGCGAGCACGTCCGGCCCGGGGTGGAAGGCATCGCCCACGCCCTGAGCCTCATCCGGGACGGAGACGAAGTGGACTACGCAGGAGCCTCCGTTTCCATGGACTGGGACGAACACGGCGACCTCCGGCGCGGCTACATCGGCATCTGGCGGTTCACGGCAGATGCCGCGATCGAAGACATAGACGTCATCGCCTACGAGCGCTGACGCAAGGAGACTGACGATGCGTATCGGGATATCGATGACGACGGCGCTGCGGGCACCGGACGCGCGCACGGGTGGGCGGTGGCTCGTCGAGCGGGCGGCGGCGGCGCGGGAGGCGGGGCTCGACAGCCTCTTCGTGGGCGACCATCACAGCACCGCGCCGATGACCTACTACCAGAACGTTCCTGTGCTCGGCCGGGTGCTGGCGGAGTGGAACGACCGGCCGGCGGGCGCGCTCTTCCTGCTGCCACTCTGGCACCCAGTGCTGCTGGCCGAGCAGATCGGGACGCTGGCGGCGCTGCACACGGGCCCGTTCGTGATGCAGTGCGCCATCGGGCCCGACGACAACCAGTTCCCGGCCTTCGGCGTGAACGTGAAGCACCGGCCCTCGCGCTTCGAGGAATCCCTCGACATCATGCGGCGGCTCTGGGCGGGCGAGACGGTCAGCTCGGAGGGCCGCTGGCAGATCCAGGACGCGCGCATCAGCCCCGTACCGCCGGACGGGGTGGAGGTGTGGATCGGGGCGGTCGCGAGGCGCGCCATCGACCGCGCGGCGCGGCTGGGCGACGGCTGGCTGGCCTCGCCGGGACTGACGGCAAAGCAGGCGGCGGCGCAATCGGCGGAGTACCACGAACGGCGACAGATCCACGGGCATGCGGAGACGGGTCCGGTCGCCATCAGGCGCGACATCTACGTCGGCGAGAGCGACGAAGAAGCGCAGGAGACGGCGCGTGCGGTCGTCGAGTCGGGCTACCGCGGCTTCGACAGCGAGGCGCTGGCGATCGGGAGCCCGGAGACGGTCGCAGGGCAGTTCCGGGCACTGGAGGAGTCGGGGTACACCGACGTCATCGTGCGCAACCTGATGCCGACGCAGGAGCACGCGGTGGCGTCGATCCGGCGGCTGGCGGAGGTGCGGGCCAGCCTGGCGTAGCGTCAGTCAGTGCCCCGGTCCTTCACTACTGGCCCGCGGGGACGGGATCGCGTAGCGTGCGCGGGCACTCTGAACGCACGGAAGAGAGACCCATGACCATCCACACCGGCAAGCCTGTCATGCACCACCTCGGGTTCGTCGTGAAAGACGCCGACGAGATGGCGAACACGTACACGAACCTGCTGGGCGCCGAGTTCCGCCTGATGCCGCCCTACATGGTCCACTCGATGGCGGGCGAAGAGGCCGAGCTGCGCGTCTACTACGGCGCGATTGCCGGCAGCATCGCCGAAATCATCCAGCCGGTGCGGGGCGACACGCCCCACCAGCAGTGGCTCGACGAGCGGGGCGAAGGCGTCCAGCACCTCGGCCTGTACGTGGACGACGTGGTGTCGGCGACGAAGGACCTGCTTGAGAAGGGCGGCGAGATTCGCTGGGTCTATCCCAACGCGGGTGTGGTCCAGCTGAACTTCGACAGCTCCCTTGACGAGATCATGGGCGAGACGCTTCCCGGGAGCCTGACCTACCTGCACGCGGCGGGCGGCGGCCCGATCCTCGAGCTGCTCGGGCCTCCGATTCACCAGGGCGTGGTCGGCGGGGCGGTCGCCGGTCTCAACGACTACTGGGAGACGACTTTCCCGCCCGTGGAGCCGATCCAGCAGGGATAGCTCCCGGCCGATCGACTACTCCTCCGCTTCGCGCGGCTTGAACGTGTCCTGCGTGAGCGAAGCGATCTCGGCTTCCACGATGTCGGCGTGTTCGCGGAACGCCTTGGCGGCATCCGTGAGGGCCGCGTTGTAGAGGTCGGGGCCGGCGAGGTCGAGCACGAAATCGAGAAGGAAACCGGCGGCGAGCTCGCCCAAATCCTCGTCACGCTCCTTGAGCAGCCACACCTGGAGCTCGCGCACCATGGCGCGACGACGGCGGGCGTCGATGCGCTCCGACAGTCCACGGGCCTTGTCGGCCATGGGGATCCCCTCGGACTAGGGTAACGGCCTTCCCACAAAGCGCGGAACACGCTGGCTATACTCGATGCAGATGCGTTCCCTGAAGACGGTTCGGCGTGCCTTCCTGCTCATCCTGATCGCCGTCGGGATCGGGGTGGCGTGCGGCAGCGACGACGCCGAGCCGGGCGCCATCCACCTGCTGGAGATCGATGGCGGCATCGGCCCGATCACGGAGCGCTACATCGACCGCGGCATCAACAAGGCCGAGGACGAGGGCGCCCGGCTCATCGTGATCCAGATGGATACGCCGGGCGGGTTCAGCTCGTCGATGCGCGAGATCGTGCAGCGCATCGAGGCGTCGAACGTGCCCGTGGTCGTGTACGTGTCGCCGTACGGAGCGCGGGCGGCGAGCGCGGGGACATTCATCACGATGTCGGCGCACGTGGCCGTGATGGCGCCGAACACGTCGATCGGCGCGGCCTCGGCGATCAACGCCGACGGCAGCGACATCGACGGCACGCTCGGCAAGAAGATCGAGAACGACGCCGTCGCCTTCATCCGCGGCATCGCGGAGCTGCGCGGACGCAACGCCGACTGGGCCGAGGAAGCGGTCCGCGAGGCGGTCGCGGCCACGCAGACCGAGGCTGTCGAGCTGAACGTGGTCGACTTCGTGGCGAGTGACGTGGACGAGATCCTGGAGCGCATCGAAGGCACGACCATCGAGCTGAAGCCGGGGTTGCTGGTGACGCTCAATGGCCTGCCCGAGGCGGAACGTGTGAACACGAGCATGACCGTCTGGGAACGGATGCTGGAGCACCTCGCCAACCCGACGCTCGCGACCATCCTGATCTCCCTGGGGATGATCGGGCTCTTCATCGAGCTCACGAATCCCGGCGTGATCTTCCCGGGCGTGGCGGGCGTGATCGCGATCGCGATCGGCTTCCTGGCGCTGGGCGTGCTGCCGGTCGACACGGTCGGGCTCGTCCTGATTGGAATCGCGCTCCTCTTCTTCGCGCTGGAGCTGTTCGTGCCTTCGGGAGGGATCCTCGCCGGCGGCGGGCTGGTGGCGCTCGTGCTGGGGGCGATCATCGCCTTCCGCGACACGCCCACGGAGTTCCAACCGAACCGTATCGTCGTCGGCATCCTGGGGTTCCTGCTGGTTGTCGTGTTCGTTTCGATGGCGATCGGGCTGGCGCGAATGCGGAAGATGCGTTCGGAAACCGGGGCGGAGGCGCTTGTCGGTAGAATGGCGGTCGCTCGTACACCGCTTACGCCAGACGGCACGGTCTTCATCCAGGGCGAGCGTTGGCAAGCGGAGTTGGAAGACGGCTCCGCCGCAGAGGGTGAAGAGGTGCGCGTCGTGAGCGCAAACGGCCTGAGGCTCAGGGTACGGAAGGAGAACGACCCATGACCGAACAGCTACCACAACCCGAACAATTTGAGCAGGAGCCGCCAAGCAGCTTCCTGGCGACGATCATCCGCGTCTTCCTGCTGGGGTTGAGCGCGATCCTGCTGGTCCCGCTCCTTCCCTTCCAGGTCCGCGTGGTGGCGGAGTACGAGCGGGGCGTGATTTTCCGGCTCGGGCGCCTGCAGGGGGCGAAGGGACCGGGGCTGTTCGTGCTGCTGCCGTTCATCGACCGGATGGTGAAGGTGGACCTGCGCACGATCACGCTGGACGTGCCCTCGCAGGACGCGATCACGCGGGACAACGTGACGGTGCGGGTCAACGCGGTCGTCTATTTCCGGGTGGTCGAGCCAACGATGGCGGTCGTGCGCATCCTCGACTTCATCCGCGCGACCTCGCAGATCTCGCAGACGACCCTGCGCTCGGTCATGGGCCAGACGGACCTGGACGGCCTCCTCTCCCAGCGCGAGGAGGTCAACCAGCAGCTGCAGTCGATCATCGACGAGGAAACCGAGCCGTGGGGCATCAAGGTCAGCACGGTCGAGGTGAAGGACGTGGAGCTGCCGGAGCAGATGCGGCGCGCCATGGCGGCGCAGGCCGAGGCCGAGCGGGACCGGCGCGCGAAGATCATCGCCGCCGACGGCGAGTTCCAGGCCAGCGAGCGGCTGCGTGAAGCAGCAGACGTCATGGCGGAGCAGCCGATCACGCTGCAGCTCCGCTATCTGCAGACGCTCGGCGAGATTTCCGTGGAGAACAACTCGACGATCGTGTTCCCGCTGCCGATGGACATCATTCGCATGTTCATCGAGGACGACGACGACGAGGAGTAGCGCGCGGCGTTACTCGTCCGGACGGACGGACACATCGGCGGCGAGCACCGTGAGGCGCTCGCCGCCTTCACGTTCAACGACAAGGGCGCCATCAGGCGCAATGTCCAGCGCGCGCGCTTCATAGGCGCCCTCAGGCTCCTCGACCGTGATCCGGCGCCCGAGCACGAGGCTGACGGCGCGGTACGCATCGACGAGATCGCTCTCCGGAGCCGAGATGACGGTCTCGAGCTGATCGCAGATACGGGCCAGGAGCGACTCGCGGCCGACCTCGCGGCCAAGCTCGCGGGCGAGGCTGGTGGCGGTGTCGCGCAGGGCGGGGTCGGCGGTAGGGTCGGCGTTCACGTTGATGCCGATGCCGGCGTAGGCGGTAAGGCCCCCGGGGCCGGTCTCGCCGTCGATGAGCATGCCGCACAGCTTGCGCTCGCCGACCCAGATGTCGTTGGGCCACTTGATGCGTGCGTCGACGCCCTCGTGGGCGCAGGCGCGGCAGACGGCGAGGGGAACGGCGAGGGGGAGGCGGCCGTACACGTCGCGAGAGGGGCGCAGGATGAGGGTGAAGTAGAGGCTGCCGCCGGGCGGGCTGAAGAACCCCCGGCCCCGGCGCCCACGACCTGCGGTCTGCGCCTCGGCGAGGATGAGGGTCCCGTGGGGCGCGCCCTCCGAGGCGGCAGTGCGGGCGAGGTCCATCGTCGAGGGGGTTTCGAGGACGTAGCGGCAGTCGCGGCCCAGTTCGGCGGTGTGCAGGGCCGCGGCGAAGCGGTCGGTGTCGAAAGCTGGGAAGTCGGGCATGTCTGGCGGAAATCCGGGAATGAAAAAGGGGCCTGGCGGCAATCGCACCGCTCAGGCCCCGTTCGTAGCTCAACGCATGTTCTAGGAGGAGGTCACCTCCTGCGCTAGATGGGGTTGGCTACTACTGTGGTCGTCCATGCGCATCACCTCCTTCCTTGCGACTAACGATAAACGTCCGCTCGCTCGGTGGCTAGAGGTGAAGGTTTGGGAGGTCCACGCTTCCGCGTGTGGGGGAGCACCGGTATTCTGAGCGGGCGCGCGGCGCCTGGCGCTCTGCGTCAAATCTATGCGTCGCGCAGAAAGGGGCGGACCTTGGTCACGCCCGTCACGATGAAACAGCTCCTCGAAGCCGGTGTGCACTTCGGCCACCAGACACGTCGCTGGAACCCGAAGATGCAGCACTTCATCTTCACCGAGCGCAACGGCATCCACATCATCGACCTGCAGCAGACGGTTACGCGGCTGGACGAAGCGATCGACTTCGTGCGCGAGGTCGTCGCCGGGGGCAACGACGTGCTCATCATCGGCACGAAGAAGCAGGCCCGCGAAACGGTCGAGCAGGAGGCGCAGCGCGCCGGCCTGCCCTACGTGAACAACCGTTGGTTGGGCGGCACGCTCACCAACTTCCGGACCATCCAGGCGCGCATCCGCCACATGCGTGACCTCGAGGATCGCACCGAGCGTGGCGAGTTCGCGCGGCGCGCCAAGAAAGAGCAGCTCGATATCGCCAACGAGATCGAGCGGCTGAACCGCTATTTCGGCGGCATCAAGTACCTTGACCGGCTTCCCGGAGCCGTCTTCGTCATCGACACGATGAAGGAGGCGATCGCGGTGGCCGAGTGTGACCGGCTGGGAATCCCGATCGTGTCGCTGGTCGATACGAACTGCGACCCGGACCCCATCGCCTACCCGATCCCGAGCAACGACGACGCCATCCGCGCGATCAAGCTCATCCTCGGCAAGATTGCCGACGGCGCGATCGAGGGCCGCGCGGCCCGCGAAGCGGGGGTCGGCGCGGAGGCGTACAGCGAGGAGATGGCGCAGCTCGCAGCCGAGCAGGAAACCGCGGCAGCCGAAGCCGAGGGCGAGACCCCGGTTGAAGCGCCAGCAGCAGAAGAACCAGTCGCCACGGCGGCCGCACCGGCATCAGAGGAGCAGACCACTGGCTAGCATCTCAACGGCAATGGTGAAGGAGCTGCGCGACTCGAGCGGCTCAGGGGTCATGGACGCGAAACGCGCCCTGGAAGAGGCCGAAGGCGACATGACACAGGCGGCCGCCATCCTGCGCGAGCGGGGACTGGCGGCGGCGGCGAAGCGCGCCGAGCGCGAGACCGGCCAGGGGGTCGTCGACACCTACATCCACGCGGGCGGCCGCATCGGTGCGCTCGTGGAGGTCAACTGCGAGACGGATTTCGTGGCGAACACGGACGAGTTCCGTTCGCTCGTCCACGAGATCGCGATGCAGGTCGCGGCGATGAATCCCGCCGTGGTTTCCGCCGACGACCGCGAGCCGGGTCTTGAAGGAGCCGACGACGAGGTCGCGCTGTTGAGCCAGCCATGGGTCAAGGACGCCTCGAAGACGATCTCGGACCTGGTCCAGGACTCGATGGCAAAGACGGGGGAGAACATCCGCGTGCGGCGCTTCGCACGCTTCGAACTCGGATCGTAAGAGGGGGAGCCGTGACCGACGCGTACCGGCGCGCGCTCGTAAAGCTCAGCGGTGAGGCCCTGATGGGCGACCGCGAGTTTGGCATCGATCCCGACACGATCACCAATCTCGCTGAACAGATCGCGCGCGCCTCGGCCGGTGGGGTCGAAATCGCGATCGTCGTGGGCGGCGGCAACTTCTGGCGGGGCCAGGCGGCGGCGGAAACCGGGATGGACCGGGCCACCGCCGACTATGCGGGGATGTTGAGCACGATGATGAACGCGCTCGCGCTGCAGGACGCCCTGGAACACGCCGGCGCGGAGGTTCGCACGCAGACGGCGCTGACGATGGCGCAGATCGCGGAGCCCTACATCCGGCGCCGGGCGATCCGGCACCTGGAGAAGGGGCGCGTGGTCGTGTTCGCGTCGGGGACGGGCAACCCATTCATGACCACTGACACGGCGGCGGCCCTGCGCGCCATCGAGGTCGACTGCGAGACGCTGCTGATGGCGAAGAACGGCGTGGACGGCGTGTACGACGCCGACCCGGCGACCTCGCCGGACGCGACGCGGTTTGAGCGCTTGAGCCACCTCGAGGCGATCCAGCGGCGCCTGCAGGTGATGGACAGCACCGCCCTGAGCCTCTGCATGGAGCACGAGCTCCCCATCGTCGTCTTCGACGTGCGGGCGAAAGACAGCATCTACCGGGCGCTCAACGGGGAGCGCATCGGCACGACCGTGAGCGCTGGAGCGCTCACCGAGCCCGCCCATCCGGGGTAGATCGAGAGCAGACGCATGGCCGACCCAGAAGAGATCATGCTCGACGCGGAGATGCGTATGGACGGCGCCGTGGAGGCGTTCCATCGCGAGCTCGCTGGTGTCCGCACGGGCCGCGCCCACCCCAGTCTCATTGAGGGGCTGCAAGTGGAGCATTACGGGCAGACGCAGCCGCTCAACCAGCTGGGCACGATCAACGCGCCCGAAGCGCGGCTGCTGGCCGTGCAGGTGTGGGACGCGGGGGCCGTGCAATCGGTCGTGAAGGCCATCCAGACCTCCGACCTGGGCCTGAACCCGAACATCGACGGGCAGCTGATCCGGCTGCCCATCCCCCAGCTCACCGAGGAGCGCCGCCGCGAGTTCGTGCGGATGGTCCACCAGAAAGCGGAGGACGCGCGCGTGGCCGTGCGCAACGTGCGCCGGCACACGCACGACGACCTGCGCAAGGGCGAGCGCGACGGCGACATGACGCAGGACGACCTGCGCGACTACGAGAGCGACCTGCAGAAGCTGACCGACTCCCACACCGGTCTGATCGACGAGGCGATGCAGCGCAAGGAGGAGGAGCTGCTTGAGCTATAGGCTGGCGCAGCGCGCGGGGACCGAATCCCGGACCGACCCCGGCGGCGACCGCATATCGTCGCTGACGGGTGGGCGCGTACCCGGCCACATCGCGATCATCATGGACGGCAACGGTCGCTGGGCCACGGAACGCGGCCTGCCGCGCGCGGCCGGGCACCGGGCGGGGGCGGAGAACATCCGGCGTGTGATCGAGCGCTTCGCCGAGCACGACGTCCGCTACGTCACCCTGTTCGCATTCTCGACCGAGAACTGGAACCGGCCGGCGAGCGAGGTGTCGGTCATCTTCCAGCTGATCGACCGCTTCCTCCAGCGGGAGCTGGACAACATGCAGCGCGACAACGTGCGCATCCGCCACTTCGGCCACCTGGAGCAGCTCCCGGCGGCGCTGGCCGTTCGAGTGGAGGAGGCCGTGGCGGTCACCCACGGGAACGACGGGCTGATGCTGAACATCTGCCTGAGCTACGGCAGCCGGGACGAGATCGTCACCGCCATCCAACGGATCGCCGAAGAGGGCGTCCCCGCCGACGAGATCGACGAGGCGACAGTGTCATCGCACCTGCTCACCGGCGGCCTCCCGGATCCCGACCTCGTCATTCGAACGGCAGGCGAGCAGCGCATCTCGAACTTCCTGCTCTGGCAGAGCGCCTACGCGGAGCTTTACTTCACGTCCGCCTACTGGCCGGACTTCGGGCGGGAGGACGTCGACCTGGCGCTCGCCGAGTACGGCCGCCGCAAGCGGAAGTTCGGCAAGCTGCTGCCGGAAGACCTCGACGCGTTCGAGGACGCCTAGTGCGAATCCCCCGCAATCTCGCCCTTCGCCTGGCGACGGCGGCCGTGGGCGTGCCCCTGCTGCTGCTGGTCATCTGGGCCGGCGGCTGGCCATTCGCCATCGTGGCGGGGCTGATCACGCTGGGCGGCACGATCGAGTTCGCGCACGCGTGGCTCATGCCGACTCGGCCCTACCGGGAGGTGGCGCGGCTCGGTCCTTTCCTGCTGGGGCCAGCGATCGTGGTGGCCGGCGTGCACGCCGACGAACGCTTCCTCATCGCAGGAGCGCTGCTCGCCGCCCTCTTCCTGGGTGCAGGGTACAGCCGCACGAACGCCTTCGGCCCGCGGAAACCGCTGCGCGTGATGGGCTGGGCGATCATCTACCCGGGCATCATCTTCTCGACGATCGTGCTGGCGCGGGATCTCGACCAGGGCCGCGACTGGGTGCTGCTGACGGTGCTGACGACATTCACGATCGACACAGGCGCCTACTTCACCGGATCCCTGCTCGGGCGTCACAAGCTGTGGCCTGCCATCAGCCCGCGGAAGACCTGGGAAGGCGCCGTCGGAGGGGTGTGCGGGGGAGTCCTGGCCGTCGGCGTGCTCTCGCCATGGATGGACCTTGGATTGGGCGCGGGCGCCATCGTGGGGCTGGGCGTGGGGCTGGGCGTGGCAGCGCAGGCAGGTGACCTGCTGGAGAGCTGGATGAAGCGCAAGGCCGACATCAAGGACTCCTCAGGCTTGCTGCCGGGACACGGGGGCCTGCTCGACCGGCTCGACTCGATCGTGTTCGTGGCGCCGGTCGTGTTCCTGGTCGCGAACTTCACCTGACCGAAACTCGCCGGCCTGCCCGTTCCGGGCGCTCGCCTAAGATAGGACTAATGGCTCCCGAAGCGCCGTTCGAGCCCCAGCACCGCCAGGTCGTGGCGAACGGCTTACGCATGCATTATGTGGAGGGCGGCGAGGGCGAGCCGGTCGTATTCCTGCACGGCTTCCCGGAGTGCTGGTACTCGTGGCGGAAGCAGCTGCCGGCGCTGGCGCCGAACTACCACGTGATCGCCCCCGACCTGCGGGGTTACCACGAGACGGAGGCGCGCCCTCCCTACGATACGGAGACGCTCCAGCAGGATGTGCTCGGGCTCATCGAGGCGCTCGGCGAGCGCAGCGCTCACATCGTGGGGCACGACTGGGGTGGGGCGATCGCCTGGCAGCTGGCCATGAATCACCCGGACGCCGTCCGCTCACTCGCGGTCCTGAACATCCCGCACCCGGCGCTCTTCCGCGAGGGGCTGCGCAGCGTCGCACAGCTGCGGCGGAGCTGGTACATCGCCTTCTTCCAGCTGCCGTGGCTGCCCGAGCAGATGCTGTCCTTCGATGGCTACCGGCGACTGGCACGCTCGGTTTGCCGGGGGATTCCGCCCGGGGAAGAGCGCCGCACGGACCTGGCCTTCTACCGGAAGAGCTGGCGAGAGCACGGGCTCACCGGCGGGATCAACTGGTACCGCGCCCTCCTTCGCAATCCGCAGCCTCTCCCCGATCCCGTGCCCATCATCGGGGCGCCGACGACGATGATCTGGGGCGAGGAGGACGACGCCCTCGGCAAGGAGCTGACTGTCGGGACGGAGCGGTTCGTGCACGACCTCGACCTGCACTACCTCCCCGGAGCCGGGCACTTCGTGCAGCAGGAGGCGCCAGAGCGGGTTACCGAGCTGTTGCTGGCGCATCTGGAGCGGGCGGGGAGCCGGGCGAATGGCTGAGCAAGGCCCCGCGCGCACCCTGCGCAAACCAACCATCACGGATTTCGTCGCCGAAGGGGAGGAGACGCCGATCCTGCTGCGGCCGCGCGTGCTGGCAGGAATCGCGGTGGTGTTCCTCGCGCTGGTAGCGGCCTACTTCATCCTGGCCGACGTCTTCGACATCTCGCTGCAGTTCGACCCCGAGCCGCTGCAGGACTGGGTGGAGCAATGGGGCGTCTGGGGCCCGATCGCGTTCATGGCCGTGATGGCCTTCTCGGTGCTGTTCGCGCCCGTCCCGAACGCGCCCATCTTCATCGCGGCGGGCCTTGTCTGGGGGCCGGTGTTGGGGACGGTCTACTCGATGATCGGAATGATGTGGGGCTCGGCGATGGCGTTCTGGGTGGCGCGCTGGCTGGGCCGGCGCCACCTGCCGAAGCTGGTGGGCAGCAAGGCGGCAGCCAACATGGACTCCCTCTCCGTCCGAATGGGCGGGCGGCTCATTTTCTGGGCGCGCATGCTGCCTGTCGTGAACTTCGACTGGATCAGCTTCCTCGCGGGGCTGACGGCGATGCGCTTCTGGCGGTTCTTCTTCTTCAGCTTCCTGGGCATGCTTACGCCAACCACGGTGGGCGTGGTCGCGGGCGACAGCCTCGGACGCGATCTGCGCATCACGCTGGTCATCGTGGCGGTCTGGGTAGCGGCCATCATCCTGAGCGGGCTCTACCTCTGGTGGCGACGGCGGCAGGCGCGAACACAGGCGCCGCCCCCACCCACGAAGCCGTTGGCGGAGGGGCAGTCCGGGCCCTAGGCGAGCGGCCTACTGGAAGCGGTGGGGGAGCGGGTCGACGCGCGGCGGCAGCGCAATCTCGTGATCGAGCCAGATGCCGATGTTCTCACCAGTGCGACCGTCCGCCCCCTCTTCCAGGAGGTCCACGAGGAGGCCGGCGATCTGCTCGGGACGCATCCAACGGTCGAGGAGCTCCTGCGGGGGCGTCATGCCGAGGGCGCCCCGGATCATCTCCGAGTCGGTTGCGTCCATGCAGAGGGCGTTCACGCGCACGCCGTGCGGTTCCAGGACGCGCGACCACGCCTGCGTGAAGCCGTTGATGCCCCACTTGGAGGCGTCATAGACGTCCATGCGGGTCCCGCCGCCGGTGTTGGAGCCGGGTGGCGGACAGATGTGGTCGGTGGCGATGTTGACGATGTTGCCGCCACCCATCTCGGCCATGTGGGGAGCGATGGCGCGCCCGCAGAGGAACACGCCCTTGAGGTTCGTCGCGACGAGGGCGTCGAAGTCGTCGACGGCCTTGTCCCAGGGGTCGAGGGGAGAGGTAGCGCGCCAGACACCGGCGTTGCTGACCATCGTGTGGATGCGCCCGAAGCGCTCAATAGCGGCATCGACGAAGGCGCGGACAGCCTCGGAATCGCTGACGTCGGCCTCAGCGGCCATGACGCTGGCTCCGCCGGCTTCGAGTTCGGCGGCGAGATCGTGAACAGCGGCGTCGATGTCGCACAGGGCGAGGGAGACGCCCTTTCCCGCGAGCACGCGGGCAATGCCGTTGCCGATGCCGTGAGCAGCCCCGGTGACGATGGCGGTTGTGCCTTCGAGCTCGCTCATGAGGCGCTCACCGGCTCAATGGGGCGATAGAAGGCGTTCCCGGCCTCGGTCCATTCGTTCACGATTTTCATGAAGTCCTCACCCATGGGGTCGAGGCCGCGGATGAGCATGGTGCCGCGACGGATGGTGAAGTCGTGGGGCGCGAGCTCGCCAGCGCGCACGTAGTGGGGCTCGGCGTCCTCGGCATGCCCCCGCTGCGAGAGCCACCAGGCAAGCGTGAACTCGGCGCGGGCCTCCTGCTCGGCAGCGGTCGGGAGCGTCTGCGCAGCACGCGCCTCTTCAGGAGTCATGGCGGGGCCCTCCCCCCGCACCCAGGCGCGCAGACGCTCGAGATGGAGCTCGGAGTCGATGCCCGTCATCTCCTTGAAGTCGTTGGATCCGAAGGCGACGTCGTTGGGTCGCGCGATGCGGCCCTCCTCGTCGAACCAGAGGATGGTGGGGACGTTGATCATGCCGTAGAGGTCCGGGACCAGGTGCTCGGTATCGATGAGGCTGGGGTGTTCGGCGCTGGCGGCCTCGATCCAGGGGCGGGCATCGTCGGCGGAACGCTCGATCGCGACCGTGATGACGGTGAAGCCCTCGTCCTTGAACTCCTCGTAGACGGACTGCCAGACCGGCAGGTCGTAGCGGCAGCCTCACCAGGAGGCGTAGGCGACGAGGAGGACCTTCTTGCCACGCTGGTCGCTCAGGGAGTGCGGGTTCCCGTCGAGGTCGGGGAGCGTGAAGTCGGGCGCCTGTAGCGAGGCGAGGGCCTCCCCGCGGTCATGGTGGGAGGCCCCCAGCGCGGCGACAACATGCTTCTCGTCGGTCACAAGCGGGCGCTGCAGGGCATCGGCAAACACGCCAAGGTCGAGGCCGCCATCCCCGACGAGTGCGTCCTGATCGACGGGCACGCACATCGCGCCCTGGCAGAGCCCTTCGGGCTGCAGCTCCCAGCCGAGTGTGGCCTCAAGGGCGTCGGCGGGGATGGTGGGGCGGGCGGGGTCGGCGACGGTGATCTCGTCGGTGCGGCCGTCGTGCAGCAGGGTCAGGGTGGCAGACATGGAAGAGCGCTCCCGGGAATGGCAGGTGGAGCGGATTCTACGGGGCGAGTGAAGGGGGCGCGTGTGCCCGGGGGCTACGCAGGGCTGTCCTCGATCCGGCGGTACAGGGGAGTGCGCGTCAAAGCGCTCTTGATCGCGATCTTCAAGAAGGCGAGGCCCATGGGGTTGAGGCCGCGGGTGCGCATGGAGCCCCGCCTGATGGTGATGTCGTGCGGGGCGAGCTCACCGGCGCGCTCGTAGTGGCGCTCGGCATCGTCATCGTGGCCTTCGCGGGAGAGCCACCACGCCAGGGTGAACTCGGCGCGCGCCTCCTGCTCGGCGGCCGTTGGGAGATCCTGGTGCTTGCGGACCTCGGACGGCGTCAGGGCGGGGGCGTCACCGCGCACCCAGGCGCGCAAGCGCCGGAGGTGACGTTTGGAATCCAGGCCCGTCAGCAACTTGAACCGGTTGGAGGCAAAGGAGGCGTCGTTGGGGCGGGCGATGCGACCTTCCTCGTCGATCCAGACGACGGTGGGGACGTTGATCATGCCGTAGAGGTCGGGCACGAGGTGCTCAATGTCGATGAGGCTGGGGTGCTTGGGACTGGCCTTTTCGATCCAGGGCCGGGCGTCCTCAGGCGACCGTTCAATGCCAACTGTGATGACGGTGAAGCCCTCATCCGCGAGCTCCTCGTACAAGGACTGCCAGACCGGCAGGTCGTAGCGGCAGCCTCACCAGGAGGCGTAGGCGACGAGCAGCACTTTCTTGCCGCGCTCGTCGCTGAGGGAGTGGAGGTTGCCAGCGAGGTCGGGGAGGGTGAAGTCGGGAGCATCGAGGGAGTCGAGAGCCTCGGCCCGGTCGTGGTGCGAGGCGCCAAGGGAAGCGACGGCGTGCTTCTCTTCGGTGACGAGGGGGCGCTGGAGGGCATCGGCCAGCACACGGAGGTCGAGGCCGTCCTCGCGAACGAGGTCATCCTGGTCCACGGGGATGCACATGTAGCCCTGGCAGAGGCCTTCGGGCTTCAACTCCCAGCCGAGCAGGCTCTCGACTTGTTCGGGGGAGATGGTGGGGCGAGCAAGGTCGGCGACGGAGATTTCGTCTACGCGGCCATCGTGCAGGAGGGTGAGTGTAGGCATGAGCAATAACTCCAGAGACAGCAGCCAGCTCGGATTCTACGGGGCGGAAATTGCGTGCGGTGTAAGCAAAACATGGCGGAGAGGGTGGGATTCGAACCCACGGTGGGTATCAGCCACGCCCGTTTTCAAGACGGGTCCCTTCAGCCACTCGGGCACCTCTCCTCGTTCGATTGTAGTGGGGGATGGGCGGAGCCGGAGTTAGCAGTCACCATCGGAGAGTGCTAAACTGCCGGGGTCACACTTCCGCTCAGCCTGGACGGACTCCCGTGCCCACCTACGAGTACCACTGCGAAACCTGCAAGCGCAGATACGACCTGCGCGAGGGATTCGACGCGCCCAGCAGCCACCCCTGTCAGCGCTGCGACGAGGGCACGGCGACGCGTGTTCTGCACGCGCCCACCGTCGTCTTCAAAGGCAGCGGGTTCTACGTGAACGACAGCCGCAAGTCGGAGAAGAGCACCAGCTCGAGCGAGAAGACGATGAGCCTGCCCAGCGACTCCGGAAAGAGCGACAGCAAGAGCAAGGGCAAGAGCGCGAAGTCCAGCAGTTCCTCCTCGAAGGACTAGCGCGGGGTGCGGGCCCTCGTGCAGCGCGTGAGCCGTGCGAGCGTGGGCGTGGACGGCGAGGTCACTGGCGCCATCGAGAACGGCTTCCTGGTGCTGCTGGGCGTCACCCACGGCGACAACGAAGCGGTTGCGGATGCGCTCGCGCGCAAGGTCGCGGGGCTGCGGGTGTTCGAGGATACGGACGGGAAGATGAACCTGGACCTGGCGGCCGTGGGCGGCGCCATGCTGTGCGTCAGCCAGTTCACCCTCTACGGGAATGTGCGGAAGGGGCGGCGGCCGTCGTTCACGGAGGCAGCGGAGCCGGAGCTGGCAGAGGCGCTCTACGAGCGCTTCTGCGCGACGGTCGAGGGAGAAGGGGTGCGATGTGCACGAGGACGCTTCGGCGCGCACATGGAGGTCGAGAGCGTGAACGACGGGCCCGTCACGCTGCTCATCGACAGCGCCGACCTGGAGCGCCCGCGCCGCGCTTGACCGGAGCGATGGGGCGGGGAGAGTAGGCCTATGACCGTATCGACGCGGATGAGTCGCTACTTCCTGAAGACGCTGAGGGAAGCGCCGGCCGAGGCGGAGCTGCCGAGCCACCGGCTGCTGCTGCGCGCGGGACTCGTGATGCCGCTGGCCGCGGGGCTCTACTGCTTCACGCCTCTGGGATGGCGCGCGATGCGCCGCGTGGAGGAGCTGGTGCGCGAGGAGATGAACCGGGCAGGCGCGCAGGAGCTGCGGCTGCCAGCCCTGCAGCCGGTCGAGCTCTGGGAACAATCGGGACGCAACGAGATCTTCGGGGACGTGCTTTACCGCGTCTCAGACCGCCGGGAGCGGGACTTCGTGCTCGCCCCCACGCACGAGGAGGCGGTCAGCGCGCTTGCGGCCTCGCAGGTGCAGAGCTATCGCGACCTGCCCGTGACGCTCTACCAGTTCCAGCAGAAGTTCCGGGACGAGCCGCGTCCTCGCGGCGGGCTCATCCGGCTGCGGGAGTTCTGCATGAAGGACGCCTACAGCTTCGATCCGGACTGGGAGACGCTGGACGAGTCGTACCAGGCGATGTTTGACGCCTACGCGCGCATCTTCGCGCGGGCGGACGTGCCCGCCGTGCCGGTCGAGGCGGACTCGGGAGCAATCGGGGGGAAGGACAGCCAGGAGTTCATCTACCTGAACGAGAACGGCGAGGACGAGGTGCTGCTGTGCTCCTCGTGCGGCTACGCAGCGAACGCGGAGAAGGCGACCTTCCAGGCGGAACCGCCGGTCGCGGCCGAGCCCGCACCGGTCGAGCGCGTGGACACGCCGGGTGTGGGAACGATCGCGAGCCTGGCGGCGTTCCTCGGAGTGGAGGAGCGGCAGACCGTGAAGGCCGTGTTCTACGCCGCCGACGGCGAGCCGGTGTTCGTCGCCATCCGGGGCGATCTCGAGGTGAACGAGACGAAGCTGCGGAACCTGCTCAAGGCGGTCGAGCTCGAGCCGATGGACGACGGGGCAGTGGCGCGACACGGGCTCGTGGCGGGGTCTGCCTCGCCAGTAGGGCTGGAGGGGATGCGGGTGGTGGCGGACACGAGCGCTACGGAGGCGGTGAACCTAGTTGGTGGGGCGAACGAACCGGACGCGCATCTGCTCAACCTGAACTACGACCGCGACTGGACGGCGACCCTCGTCGACGACATCGCCCTGGCGGAGGGTGGGCACCGCTGCCTCAGCTGCGAGGGCACCCTGGACGTGCGGGCGGGCATGGAGCTCGGGCACGTCTTCAAGCTGGGCTCGACCTACGCCGAGGCGCTCGACGTTCGCTACCTCGACGGCGAGGGCGAGCGGCATCACGCCGTGATGGGCTGCTACGGCATCGGCGTCGACCGCCTGCTGGCGGCGGTCCTTGAGGCGAACCACGACGAGGACGGCATCATCTGGCCGGCGATCCTGGCGCCGTTTGACGTGCACGTGGTCGTGCTGGGCGGCGACAAGCCGGAGGTGGAAGCGGCGCTGGGCGAGCTGGAGGCGGCACTGGAGGCCGCGGGGTTGGAAGCGCTCGTGGACGACCGGGACGAGTCGCCTGGGGCGAAGTTCAAGGACGCGGACCTGCTAGGCATGCCGGTCCGCCTGACCGTGAGTCCGCGCGCGCTCGGGCAGGGCGGCATCGAGGTGCAGGTCCGGGCCTCGGGCGAGCGTGAGGTCGTGCCGCTGGGGGAGGTCGTGGGGAGGATCCAGGAGCGGGGGGCGTAGGGCGAGGCGCGGGTTTCTTGCGCCTGCCCTCTCTTGAGCAGGGGAGCGTCAGCGTCCCACCTTGCCCGTCAGCCACCACAACAGCACGAAGAACACTCCTGCCAGCAGCGGGATCCCGACCATCAGAAGCAGGTCCATCCCGCCAAAGTCGCGCATCGCGTAGTCGGGCATGCTGTCGGTCTCGGGGCCTTATGGGGCCCTGATACGAGAATCCTATAGTAGCCGCACAGGGCATTGGGCCCGGAAGCTACAGGCTCCGCTCCTTGCCCCTGCCGGATGCGGTTCCTACGATGGCCTGCACGCTGAGGTAGCTCAGTTGGTAGAGCACTGCGCTGAAAACGCAGGTGTCCCCAGTTCGATTCTGGGCCTCAGCACCACCCCTGCACCTGCACCGGGCTACTTCGCGGCCGGCGTCAGCTCCGGCGAGCGGCGGCCGCGACGGTCAACTTCCCCGAATTCCACCTCGGCTTCCCGCGTGCTGGTGTCGATGCGGCGCAGGGCGGGACTCAGGCCGAGGAAGAGGACCGCGAAGACCAGCATGAGCCCGGATGCCAGCGCCACAACAATGGGCGCCCCGAACTCCTCGGCAAGCCAGCTAATCGGGAGCGTGGCGAGTGGAGTGAGTCCGAAGGACATCATGAGCAGGCTCATCACGCGGCCTCGCACGAAGTCGGGAATCAGGACCTGGATGGCGGTGTTGTTCAGCACCATGAAGATGGTGACGAAAATGTCGGCGAGGAGGATGAGCGGGAGGGCGACCAGGAACCAGGGACTGATGGAGAAGAAGATGAGCGTGGCCCCGAACGCGAGGATGCTGGCCATCATGAGGCGCAGCCGTCTGTGCGATTCGCCAACCCACGCCACATAGACGGACCCCAGCAGCCCCCCGACTCCGGCCGCTGCGTTGAGGATGCCGAGGCCAGTCTCGCCGGAGTTCCAGACATCGAGGGCGAATACCACGAGCAGCGTCTGGAACGGCATGGCGAGGAGCGTCGGGACCAGGCCGAGGAAGAGCAGCACCCGCACGGGCGGGTGCTCCCACACGTAGCGGAAGCCGTCGGCCATGTCACCGAACACGGTGCGCCGCTCTTCGACGTCGTCGGGGTAGGACGGGCGAATCCGGAACATTGAGGCGAGCCCGATCACGTAGAGGATGAGGGCGATGGCCCAGGTGTTAGGGATCCCGATGATGGAGATGAGGATCCCAGCAGCAACAGGCCCCGTGATGCGGGTGAAGTTCATCCCGCCCATCTGGAGGGCCATGGCGTTCCCGAGGCCCTGCCGGCCAACGACGTTCGCAATGATCGCCTGGCGCGCAGGCATCATGAAGGGGAAGAGGGCGCCAAGGATACCGGTGAGTACAAGGAGGAAGGGGAAGGTCAGCTGGTCGGTGACAAGGAGGAAGTAGACGAGAGCCTCATCAATGATTACCGCGATCTGAACGAACAGGATGAGCTTGCGGCGGTCAATGCGGTCCGCAACCGCGCCGCCCAGGGGCGAGATGAGAAGCATGGGGATGGCGACGACGAAGTTGACGATGCCGAGAGCAAAGGCGTTGTCATCGGTGAGGTCGTAGGCGAGGACGGAGCGCACGAGGAACTGGGCCATCATCGCGAACATGAAGCAGAGGTTGCTGATGTAGAGCCAGCGGAACTGCTCGTAGCGCAGCGAGGAGGTCAGCCGGTCCCAGGACGAGTTGTAGTGGGCCTCGACCACGTGGACGCCAGAACGGGACACGCGAGGGCCCTCCGCCACGATTCTAGCGGCTCGGCCTGGACGGTCGGCTAGGGGAACTTATGTCCAGGTGCCCTTCCAGTCGGGGTCGCGCTTCTCGGCGAAGGCCCGCGGTCCCTCCACGGAGTCGGGGGACTGGCGGCGGCGGCTCTCCCAGGTGAAGACGGTCTGGGAGGCGTCAGGAAGCGCCATCTCCAGCCCGCGCATTGCCGTCTCCTTGGTGGAACGCACGGAGAGGGGCGCGCAGCTGAGGATGTCGGTGACCCAGCGGTCGACGGCTTCGTCGAGCTCCTCGAGGGGGACAACCTCGTTGACGAGGCCGAGCTCGTAGGCGCGCTGGGCGGTCATGTGGCGACCCGTGAGCATGTGGCCCATGACGGCCTTGAGGGGACCCTGGCGGGGCAGGCGGTGGACGCCGTTGGCCCCGGCGATAAGCCCGACCTTTGGCTCGGTCAGGCCGAAGCGGGCGTGCTCGGCGGCGACGACGATGTCGCAGGCGAGGGCCATCTCGAAGCCGCCCCCGAGGGCGTAACCGTTCACCCGCGCGATGATCGGCTTGTAGAGGTTGAAGCGGCTGGTAAGGCCGCCGAAGCCGGTGCCGGGCCAGCGCACGGCTGGGCGCTCGGAGGCGGGCAGGCGTGACATCTCGGCGGTGAACTTGAGGTCGTTGCCGGCGCTGAAGGCGCGACCGCCCTCGCCGGTGAAGACGGCGACCCAGAGGTCGTCGTCGTTGGCGAAGTCCTCCCAGACCTCATGCAGCTCGAGGTTCGCGTAGACGTGGAGTGAGTTCATCACCTCGGGGCGAGTGATGGTGATGTAGGCGACACGGTCCTTCTTCTCGTAGCTGCAAAACTCCACGTTGGCGACCTCCCGAGGTGTGAGTGGCACTCTACCGCCCACCGGCCTACTGCGCCGCCACAGCCTCGCTAGACTGGACCTCGTGTCGTTTCTGATCGGGCTCGTGCTGCTGCCGTTTTTCGTGTGGTCGTGGATCAAGCACGACGCCGACGAGGACGCCGCGGCCGCGCTGTCGATTGCGGCGTGGATGGTGATCGGTGTCAGCGCGATGGCGGCCATCTGGTACGCATTCGGGTAAGGCGGCCGTACCGCTGGCCCGCTCCCCGGACCCGCGAGAGAATGGGTGCCCATGCCCGCCACGACTGACGATCTCGAGGCCGCGAGGCTGCGCATCTACGCGCTACAGGACGGGGCGATGCGCGCGCAAGCGCTCGCCTTCTGCCTGCGCAGCGGCCTCTTTGAGCGCCTGTCGAGCGGGCCGTCGACACCGGAGGAACTGGGGCTGGCGCCTCGCGTGGCGCCGGCGCTGCTCGCGTTCCTGACGAGCCAGGGGCTTGCGGAGCGCGACGAACAGGGACGCTTCCGGGCGACACCGGCGACCGAAGCGTTCCTGGTGCGGTCGAGCCCGCGGTTCGCCGGGGGACGCTCGTTGCTGTTCCAGGGCTTCCACGAACAGATCGGACGGCTTGGCGAGGCGCTCGGGAGCGGCAAGCCGCTCGCAGATGCCGGGCAGGCGGACCTGTTCGGGGGCTTCGACGACGAGGACCGGCGCTGGTTTGCCGAAGGGATGCTCGCGAACGCGATCGCGGGGGCGGAGCACCTCCTGTGTGAGGTCGACTTCGGGCCGTTCCGGCGGCTGCTGGACGTGGGCGGCAGCAGCGGTGGCTACACCCTCGCCCTGCTGGAGGCGCAGCCGTCGCTGCAGGCGACGATCTTCGACCTGCCTGCCATGCGCGCGCTCGCGGAGGAGCGCATCGTGGAGCACGAACTCGGTGACCGCTGCCGCTTCGTCGCCGGGTCGTTCTTCGACAACCCGCTGCCGCAGGGTCACGACGTGCTGTTGCTGGCGAACATCCTCCACGACTGGGAGACGGCGGACTGCCGGCGCATCCTGGCGGCGTGCCACGACGCAATCGAACCAGGGGGTACGATCGTGGTCGTGGAGCCGATGCTGGCCGAAGACCTCACGGGGCCCGACCACGCGTCCGTCAGCGGCCTGACGATGGCGATGCTGGGAGGAGAGAACCGCACGCAATCACGCATCGGGGAGCTGCTGGATGACGCGGGGTTCGGAGAGGTGTGGCGCTCGGCTATCGCGGAACAGAACAGCGTGGTGACGGCGCGAACGGCGGGAGGGGACCGCTAGTGCTGAAGGCGCCAATCTCACCGTACGTGGTGGCCGGACGCATCCTCTCAATCATCGGGATGTCGTTCTTCACGGCCGCGGGCATCCTCTTCTGCATCGGGGGGTTCTGGTTCTGGGGGCTGGGAGCGCTTATCGGCTTCATCCCCTTCTTCGCGCTCATCGTGGCGGTGGAGCGCTACTCGACCAAACACGGACTGATCGGCCCTGAGCCAGACCCGCCCTTCGACGACGAGTAGGGCGGGAATCGCCCTCGCCGCGCTGGGCATCCTCGCGCTGGCGGCCGCGTGCTCGGGAAGCCCGCAGTTGCTCGCCGACCGCGCCTGCCAGGAGGAGCACCTCCCGAAGGGGCTCGAGCGCCTGACGTTCGGGAACCTCTCGCGCAGCGAGATGGGACGCGAGGTGGGGTCGGCCCCGCTGGAGGCGGCGGGCGTCGAGGGCGGCTACTTCGCCTACTGGAAGGAGCGCCACGGCAGCCTGGAGGACGATCCGGCCATCGAGGTCGTGTGCCAGGTCGTCGCCTTCGGAGACGAAGGCGAAGCGTCGCGTTTCGTGTCCGAGCTGCCAGCCGACGCCGACTGGCTGAGCGTCACGGTGGCGGGCATCGCGCTGGCAGAAGGCACGGGCATCACAGAAGTGGAGGCGGAGGGGGCGCGGGCGTTCCGGCTGGACGAAGCGGATGGGCGGATCCGCTACGCAGTGGTCGTCGCGCGGGATCGGTTCGTGCTGAGCGTGCACCTGGGCGGCCCGGAGGGGGAGGTGTCGGTGGAGGCGGCGGTCGCGATCCTGGAGACGATGGGCCGCTAGACCACCAGCAGGATTGCCGGCACGGCGACAATGACGCCGAGGAAGGCGGCGAGTCGGCGGGGGCGGGCGGCGATCCAGCGCTCGCTGCGGAGGATGCCCGTCCGATAGGGCTTGTAGAGCACGGTCAGGACGATGCCGGCCACCACGGTGGTCGAGGCGACCTGCGCGAGCACGACGGCAACGGCAGCCTCGCCGCCAACAAGGACGCTGGCGGCGAGGGTATCGACGAAGGTCGCGATGTTGGCCCCGAGGACGTACGGAATGATGTGTTCGCGGCGAACGTAGCCGCGCAGCGCGAGGGGCACGAGGACAGTCAGGGAGACGGCCACGCTGAGGGTCGTGAGCGTGATGATGACGCCCATCAGGAACATCAGGGGGCGGCGGTTGAGGACGTCGAGGCGGCGACGGATGCCCTCGGCCTCGCCCTCAAGCTGGGGGAGGGCGCGCTCGAAGACGGCGAAGGCGAGAAGCAGGACGCCGGCGCCGACGACGAACACGAGGAGGCCGGGCAGGAAGGAGTCGAGAGCATCGGTGACGGGGCCGAAGGCAGCGTCGGTGCCCTGCAGGAGGGCGTCCGGGGCGGAGGGCGTGGCGCCGTCGAACCAGCTCAGGTGGAGCGCCAGGAAGCCAAGCGCGACGGCCGGCCCCTGCGTCGTGAAGGTGACGAGCATGGCGACGATGCCGATGGCGACGCCATCCCCGCTGCGGCGGCCGAAGCGGAAGGCGAGAAAGCCGACGGCGAGGACGATGAAGGATGCGCCGAGCCGCGACCCCGCGATGACGGCGAAGGCCTCGGTCGTGTGGAAGACGCCCTCGGAGAGGAGGGTGACGCCGATGGCGGCGACCGGGGAGCCACTGAGGACGACGTAGGCGAAGAGCCACCCGAAGCCGAGGCTGTTGGCGACCCCCTCGGCGTTGATGTCGGAGAGCAGGGGGGCGAGGGAGCCGGCGCCAGCGCGGGTGATCTCCAGGGCGAGGGCGAACAGCGCAAGCCCGGCGACCGCGCAGGCCAAGCGAGCGAGCATCGCGGGGCGCAGCGAGCGAATGCTGCGCGTCGCGGGCGGCGCCTCGCGCGCGGCGGAGCGCGCCCGCTGCGTCACGTCAGCCGCTCCGGGCGCTCTCCATCAGCACGGCGGCAACCTCCGGACGCGTGAACTCGACGGGGAGGTCCTCGCCGTTGGCGAGCATCTCGCGCACCTTCGTCCCCGAGAGGAAGAGGCGCTCCTCGGGCGTAGCCGAGCTCGTCTTCGTGGTCGCCATGGCGCCACTGCGCAGGCACCAGAAGGCGTGCTCGAAGAAGAGCGGCTGGATGCCGAGGGCGTCCAGGTCGATGTCGTCGAAGATGCGCTGGGCATCATAGGTGCCGTAGTAGTTGCCCACACCGGCGTGGTCGCGCCCGACGATGAAGTGGGTGCAGCCGTAGTTCTTGCGCATGATGGCGTGGAAGATTGCCTCGCGCGGGCCGGCGTAGCGCATGGCCGCGGGCAGCACCGAGAGCTGGACGCGGTCCTCGGGGAAGTAGCGGTCGAGCAGCACCTGGTAGCACTGCATGCGCACGTCGGCGGGGATGTCGTCGTCCTTCGTATCGCCCACGAGGGGGTGGATAAGGGCGCCGTCGACGCCTTCGAGGGCGACCTTAATGAGGTACTCGTGAGCGCGGTGGATGGGGTTGCGGGTCTGGAAGCCGACGACCGTGCGCCAGCCGCGCTCGGCGAAGGCGGCGCGGGTCTGGGCGGGGGTGAGGCGGTGGTCGGGGAAGTTCCCGTGGTCGGGAAGGCGGAGCGCTTTCACCGTGCCACCCAGGACCAGGTCGCCGGAGGCGTAGACAGCGGCGACGCCGGGATGGGCCTCGTCGGTAGTGCGGTAGACCTGCTCGGCCAGGCGGGTCTTGTCCCGCCGGTAGACCTCCTCGATGTCGATGACACCGAGGGGGAAGCCTTCATCGTCACGCAGGTCGGCGCGGACCCCGGGGGTCAGTTCGCCGGCTCGAGACTCGTCGACTGAGAGGGTGACGGGCATCGACCAGGGGAGGCCGTTCGCCAGCGTCATGTTCTCGACCACGGAGCGGTAGTCGGCCTCGCCCATGAAGCCGGTGAGGGGGCTGAAGCCGCCGTTCGCCAGGAGCTCGAAGTCGGCGAGATGGCGCGAGTCGAGCTCGATGGTGGGGAGGCTCGCAACCTCGCGGCCGAGCTCCACGTGCTCTTCTTCGTCGACGAGGAGGTCGACAAGGGTCCCGCCGTACGGTTCGCCGAGGTTGCTCATGACTGTGCCTTCCCGATGAGCCCGCGGGACTCGAGGTAGTCGAGGATCTGATCGAGGCTGCGTTCTTCGGAATCGACGCCGGTTTCGCAGCGCACCTCAGGCGTGGGCGGCTCCTCGTAGGGGTCGTCGATCCCGGTGAAGCCCTTGATCTCACCGGCGCGGGCCTTGGCGTAGAGGCCCTTCACATCGCGCGCCTCGCACTGCGCGACGGTGGCGGCCGCGTGCACCTCGACGAAGACTGCGCCGTCGCCCTCGGTCATGGCGCGGTTCTCGTCGCGAATCTCCTGGTAGGGGGAGATGGCGGCGGTGATGACGCCGACGCCGTTGCGAGCGAGGAGGCTGGCGACGAAGCCGATGCGGCGGATGTTCGTGTCGCGATCCTCCTTGCTGAAGCCGAGGCCCTTCGAGAGGTTGGTGCGAACGATGTCGCCGTCGAGGATCTCGACGTTGCGGCCGCGCTCGCGCAAGACCGGGGCGAGCGCCTCGGCGAGGGTGCTCTTGCCGGAGCCCGAGAGCCCGGTGAACCAGATGACAAAGCCCTGATTGCTCATTGGCTGTACTCCAAACGCATTGGTGTTACTCCCTGACTATCGTGGTGGCGCCTTCAAGGCGCCGGATGCGCATCAAGACGGCGGCCCGATGGCCGCCGTGCGGAGGTGGTGGACGCGGGCCGGCTCAAGTGTGGAGTCCGCACTCGTCCTTCTCGAAACCTTCCCAGCGCCCCTGCCGGCCCTGCTTGCCGGGCACGGTGCAGTTGAAGCAGCCAATGCTGACGAAGCCATGGTCGAGCAGCGGGTTGTAGGGAACGTCGTGTTTGGAGATGTAGTTCCAGGTGTCCTTCTCGGTCCAGCGGGCAAGGGGATTGATCTTGACGAGGCCGAACTTCTGGTTCCAGGCGACGATGGGAACGTCGGAGCGGCCCTCGGACTGGTCGCGGCGGAGGCCGGCGATCCAGGCGGTCTTGCCGGCGAGGGCGCGCTGGTTGGGCTCGACCTTGCGGAGGTCGCAGCAGAGGTCGGGATCGCGCATCCAGAGAGCGGCGCCGTGCTGGGCAGCCTGCTCCTCGTGGGTCAGCTTCGACTTGTAGACCTGGACGTTGGTGAGGTTGAGGGCGGCGGTCGCGCGCTCGCGAGTCTGGTGAGTCTCGTCGAAGAGGTAGTCGGTATCGAGGACGAAGACGTGGACGTTGGGTTTGAGCTGGGCGGTCATGTGGAGGATGGCCATGCCCGTGGGGCCGCCGAAGCTGGCGCCGACGGAGAGGCCATCACCGAAGGTATCGACCGCCCAGCGCACGATCTCCTCGGGACTCGCGTCCTCGAATCGCTCGTTGAGCGAGGCGATGGCTGTCTCGTCGAGGGCGGTGGTAAGGGACACGGGGAAAGCCGCTCCGCGTAAAGCTGAGTTCGTCGCTCAACAATATCAACAACGTGACTTGCCAGCAACGACTGGGCGCGTCCTACATGCTACAGTCGCTTCACAGACTCCCAGCCCGCGATGGCCGGACCCGAAGGGTCTGCCGCGAAAGGACAGCGTAGATGCGCGCAGTCGAGACTATCGTCCAGACCAACGCTCCCGGCAAGGTGCTGCCGATCCTGACCGAGGAGCTCGACGACTTTGAGACCGAAGCGACACGCTTCCTAGCGGGCGGCTACGAGGAAGAGGCGGTCTTCCAGGGCTACCGGCTGAAGCAGGGCGTCTACGGCCAGCGCCAGCCGAACGTGCAGATGACGCGCGTCAAGCTCCCCTTCGGCGGCGTGACGCCGGACCAGATGGACGCCTTCGGCGAGCTGGCGGAGCGCTTCGCACCGCTCCGCAAGGGGCACATCACGACGCGGCAGAACTTCCAGTTCCACCACATTCCCCTGGCGCGCATGCCGGACGGGTTGCGGCTGCTGGCGAGCGTCGGCCTCTCGACGCGCGAGGCCTGCGGCAACACCGTCCGCAACGTGACCGCCGACCCGTGGGCGGGGGTGACCGACGGCGAGCTGTTCGACGTGACGCCCTACGCGGGCGCCTTCGCACGCTTCTGGCTGCGCAACCCGCTGACCCAGCTCCTGCCGCGCAAGTTCAAGGTCGCCTTCAGCGCGGACGACGCGGACGTGGCGATCACGGGCATCCACGACCTCGGCTTCATCCCGCGCGTCCAGGACGGCGTGCAGGGCTTCAAGATGGTCTGCGGCGGCGGTCTCGCGATCATGCCGCGCGAGGCGATCGTCGTACGCGAGTTCGTCTCGCTGGATGAGTACCTGAAGGTGAGCGAGGCGGTCATCCGCATCTTCAACGCGGCGGACATGCTGCGGAAGAACCGGGCGATGGCGCGCATCAAGGTACTCATCGACCGGATCGGGGCGGACCGCTTCCTCGAGATGGTCGACGACGAGCTTGCCCAGCCGTGGGCACAGCGCGACTTCAGCCCGGAGCGGCTGCTGTTCCTCGACAACGAGGAGGAGCGGGCGCCGGCGCGGCGCGACTCCTACGCGCAGCCGGGCGACGACGCGGCCGCATTCACGCAGTTCGTCTCGGCGAACGTGAAGGCGCAGAAGCAGCAGGGCTTCAGCACCGTCGAGATCAAGATCACGCGCGGCGACCTGACGCCCGCGCAGTTCCACGGCATCGCCGACATCATGCGCGAGCATTGCGGCGGCAACGCCCGAACGACCGTGCAGCAGAACATGGTGCTGCGCTGGGTGCGCGACGAGGGCCTGTACGAGGTCTACTCGCGGCTGGTCGAGCTGGGCCTGGCGGAAGCGGGCGCGGGGACGGTGACCGATGTGGTGAGCTGCCCCGGCACGGACAGCTGCAAGCTCGGCATCACGAGCTCGATGGGGCTGAACCGCGCCATCCAGGATCGAGTGACCGACCTGGCGGTGGCGGACCCGCTCGTGGAGAAGCTGCACATCAAGATGAGCGGCTGCCCCAACAGCTGCGGCCAGCACCACCTCGGCAACATCGGCTTCCACGGGGCGGCCATGAAGGTCGACGGGCACCAGCTTCCCGCGTACCACGCCTTCATCGGCGGCGGCTACGAAGAGGGGAACGGCAAAGTGCGGGTCGGAACGCAGCTGAAGCTGCGGCTGCCGGCCAAGCGCACGCCCGACGCCGTGCAGCGCTGGCTCGACCTGTACCAGCGTGAGCGCGAAGACGGTGAGGAGTTCAACGCCTACTTCGACCGCGTCGGCAAGGTGCCGTTCGAGCAGGCGGTGCAGGATCTGACGATTCCGGGCGACTTCTCGGACGACAACCGCGAGATGTTCATCGACTGGACGAAGTTCGAGCTCTACGTGCTGGAGCGCGGCGAGGGCGAGTGCGCCGTCTAGCGGCCTAGCTTCCCGGGAGGCGCGTCATGGAAGGGCTGGAGTTCCGGCGGCACCGGCGGCTGCGCAGCTCGCAGGCCATCCGAGGGCTCGTGCGCGAGACCGAGCTGACGCCAGCGCACCTGGTCGCGCCCCTGTTCATCGAGGAAGGACTGGAAGGTCGCGCGCCCATCGAGGCGATGCCGGGACAGTCGCGGCTGGGGCTGAAGGCGCTGGTCGAGGAGGCGCGGGAACTGCGGGACGCGGCCGTGCCGGCTGTGCTGCTGTTCGGGATTCCGGCCGTCAAGGACGAGCGCGGATCCGGCGCCTACGACGACCAGGGGGTCGTGCAGGAGGCGATCCGGCGCCTGAAGGACGCCGTCCCGGAGATGCTGGTCATCGGCGACGTGTGCCTGTGCGAGTACACGAGCCACGGGCACTGCGGGCTGCTGACTGACGAGGGCGAGGTCGACAACGATTCGAGCCTGCCGCTGCTGGCGGACATGGCCGTGAGCCTGGCCGACGCGGGCTGTGACATCGTCGCGCCGAGCGACATGCTGGACGGGCGCGTGGCCGCTATCCGCGAGGCGCTCGACGGTTCGGGGCTGAGCGACACGGCCATCCTCTCGTATGCCGCGAAGTTCTCAAGCGCGTTCTACGGGCCATTCCGTGAGGCAGCGGACAGCGCCCCGGCCTTCGGTGACCGGCGTGGCTACCAGATGGACCCGGCGAACGCCCGCATGGCGCGGGACGAGGCGCTCACGGACATCGAGGAGGGGGCGGACATGGTGATGGTGAAGCCGGCGCTCCCGTATCTCGACGTGCTGCGCTCGGTGCGGGAGGCGGTGGACGTGCCGGTGGCGGCCTACAACGTGAGCGGGGAGTACAGCATGTTGAAGGCGGCCGCGGCGAACGGCTGGATCGAGGAAGAGCGCGCCATCGATGAGGCGCTGACGTCGATCCGGCGCGCGGGGGCGGACATCATCATCACGTACCACGCGAAGGAGTGGGCGCGGAGCCGCTAGCCGGTATCTGCCTCAGTCGGAGTCGAGAGCCGCGACCGCGCCGCTCTCGACCGCGTCCGTGATGGCTTCGTCTGAGAATCCGGCCCACGCGAGGATGTCGCGGGTCTCGGAGCGGAATTGGGCAGGGGTGGGCGCCGGCGCGAATCCATCGTCGTCCAGCTTGAGGGCGCTCCCCAGCGTGGTGAAGGAGCCGGCCTCGGGGTGGTCGCGGTGGATGAAGAGGTCATTGGCGGCGGCCTGCTCGTTGTCGATGAGCTCGGTGGGGAAGCGCACGCGGGAGACGGGGATGCCGGCCTCGCGCAGGCGTCCTTCCCAGTGGTCGGTGGTCTCGGAGGCGAAGAGCGCCTCGATCCCGTCTCGCAGCTCGGTATCGAGGGCGTGGCGCTCCTCCTGGGGGAGCGAGGGGTCGAGGGCAGGGTCGTGGAGCCCCATGACCTCCATGAGCCGGCGGCGCAGACCCACGCTGGGGCAGGCGATGGCGATGGCCGAGTCCTTCGTGGTGAAGGTGCGGTAGTAGATGCTGACCAGGCGCGCGACCCGGCTGCTGGGCATGTGCGTGGCCTGCTCGGCGTAGGGCATGCCCTCTGCGCGAGCGCCGGCGAGCCAGTCGAGGTAGGTCGAGTGGGTCTCGCCGTCCTGGTCCTCGACGCGGATGAGGAGGTTGTTCTGGAGGATGAGGGCGGACATGAGCAGCGAGGTATCGACGCGGCCGCCGCGGCCGGTGCTGGTGCGGCGGTAGAGGGCGGAGGCGACGCCGTAGGCGAGCAGGGCCGCGCACATGAAGTCGGAGATGGGCGAGCCCTCGGCGATGGGGCGGCCGTCGCGCATGCCGCCGTTCATGGCCATGAGGCCGCTGTGCGCCTGCACGACCTGGTCCATGCCCGCGAGGCCCGCATCGGGGCCCTTCTCTCCGAAAGCGGTCACGTTCCCGACGATGATGCGGGGGTAGCGCTCGGAGAGGCTGTCGTAGTCGAGGCCGAACTGGGCGGCGAGGCCGGGGCGCAGGTTGGTCAGGACCACGTCGGTTTTGGCGAGCAGGGCATCGAGGATGGCGGCAGCCTGCTCGTGGCGGAGGGCGAGGGGGAGGGAGTGGGTGCCGCGGTTGCGCGCGAGGAAGTGGCGGGTGACGTCGCCCCAGCGGTAACCGGTGTGACGCGAAGCCTCGCCCTCGAGGGGCTCGATCTTGATGACGCGGGCGCCACCGTCGGCGAGGAGCTGGGCGCCGTAGGGGACGGCGACGAACTGGCCGAATTCGAGCACCGTAATCCCGGCGAAGGGCTGCTCGTCGCTCACCCGTCGTCCTGCCGGGGGCGCTTGAAGTAGAGCATCTCGCGAAAGACGAGCTGCGTGCCGACCCAGTTCTCGACGCGCGTGTCGGAGACCATCTCCCAGCCCGCATCGCCGAGGTCGCGGAGCGCTTCAGCGAGGTCGTTCGTGCCGTACTCGCGGTCGTCCTCGGGCTGGTGGCTGAAGTTGGCGACGATGGGCTGCTCCATGCCGCTGACGACGACGCGGGCGTACTCCCAGCGGATACGTTCGCTCACGCCGGAACCCCCTCGGGCGGCGGCGCATCCCAGAAGTTCTCGAGCTCGCCCTGGGGAAGGCCGCTGACGGGCTTGTAGGCGCCGCGGTGGAGGAGGCGGAGGAAGTGCTCGGGGCTCTCAACTGTCTCGTCAAGCTGGATGCTGAAGTAGCCGATTCCCTGGTTCGAGTGCGCGTCGGAGCCCCCGGTACCCGGTTTCCCGAGGACCTTGGCGACCTGCAGGGCGAAGTAGTTCTCGCGCGGTGTGTTGCAGCCGTTGAGCACCTCGACGGCATCGACCATCTGGAACACGGGCAGCTTCGCCGCCTCCTCGGGAGTCAGCGTGAAGGCGGGCTTCCCCTGGCGCTTGAAGTGGACGGGGTCGAAGAAGTGGCGGAAGGGATGGGCGACGATGAGGTAGGCGCCCTGCTCGTCGGCGACCTCGCGGAGGCGCTCGAGGCGGCGGATGCCGCCCTCGTAGCCGCGCAGGCCGACGGCGATGACGTGGCCATGGTCGGTCGAGACCTCCATGCCATTGGAGATGAAGATCTCGGGGTGGGCCTTGCGGAAGGGGCCGAGGTCCCACGACTCCCACATGCGGTCGTGCTCGGTGATGTTCACGCCGGTGAGGCCGATGCGGTTGGCCTCGGCGATGAGGTCCTCCGGGTCGAGCATGGAGTCGGATGCGCCACGGGTCGTGTGCAGGTGCATATCGACGATGGTGCCGGCCACGTACGCCTCCGCGCTCGTGAACAGCGGCACAAGCGCGCCAGCTATCTTATCGGCCCGCCAGGTGAGGCAGAAGCCAGCCGAACAGACCGACGCAGGGAAGGCCCAGCCCGACCCACATCCACCAGAGGCGCGTCCAGAGGATGCTGAGGAGCATGACGGGCGCGACCGAGAAGACAACGGCGATGACCGTGAAGACGGCGCTCGGGCTGGCGAGGCCGTCCGGCTGGGCGCCGAGATCGGCGACCTCGTAGATGATCGCGGCGACGAGCCCCACGAAGACCCAGCTCAGCACCGAGGCCGTGAGGATGGGGACGAGGAGAAGCGGTCCAGCGACATCACGGTCGACCCAGCGCTGGAGAGCCTCGGTGTCGCGCGCGCGGAACACGAGGTAGGTGACGGCCACGCTCGTCAGCATGGCCATCACGTAGCCCGCCATCGCGCCCGCGATCAGCGCCGCCATAGCGAGCCGGCCGTGGCCGTGGGGATGGTCGTGCAGTCGAGCCCGGTGGCGGCGGCGCGCACACGGTCGGTCTCGTCGAGGGGCCCAATCCAGAACAGCGTCGGCCCAGCGCCAGCGAGGCGGATGACCTCTCCCGTTCGCGCCTCGAGCTGCTCCCAGATGCCGGCCAGGCCGGGGAAGCAGTCGAAGGCGACCCGTTCGAAGCTGTTGTAGAGGTCGGCGCCGGTGACCTGAACGGGCAGGCGCCTGGCCAGAGCCGGGCCGACGGTCGGTTCGTCGACTTGGCCGTCGCGGTCGAGGGCGCGGAAGAGGGTTGCGGTCTTGTTGGGGAGGGTAGCGGGCGGGATGAAGAGCACGACACCGTGCCCGGGGAGGTCGGGAAGCGGGGTGACACGCTCGCCGCGACCCTCGACGAGCGCCGTGCCGCCGGCCAGCAAGAACGGCTCGTCGCTGCCCACCTCGGCGGCGGCGTTCGCGAGCGCGTTCTCGCTGACGTCGGGCCAGTGGCGGGCGAGCAGGCGGAGGACCGTGGCGGCATCGGAAGCGCCGCCACCAAGGCCACCCGCGGCCGGAATACGCTTCACAATGCGGATGCGGAACGGCTGCGGCTCGCGCCCGAGCGCGCCGGCGAGGGCATCGATTGCACGCCAGGCGAGGTTCTCGGGACCGGCGGGGGAGCCGCCGGCGAACGGCCCCGTGTTCTCGATCGAGGTCGCCACAGCCGGCTCCAGCATGACCTCGTCGGCGAGGGCGAGGGTCTGGAGGATGCTGGTTAGCTCGTGGTAACCGTCGGCGCGGGTGCCGCCTACTTCGAGGGTGAGGTTGATCTTGGCGGGGGCAAGCCCGGCAAGCGTGTCAGGCATGGGAGGCAGAGGCCTCGAAGGCATCGAGGAGCGCGAGCCACTCCGCGATGGCGAGCGTCTCGGGGCGGCGGTGGGAGTCGATGCCGGCCGCGTCGAGGGCGGGGCGAACGGCGTCGGGGACGTGGCCGGGGGCGCGGGAAAGGGCGTTGTGGATCTGCTTACGGGGGTTGCGGAAGGCTCCCGAGACGAGGGCGAAGAAGGCCTCGTCTCGCTCAGAGGGAACCAGGGGCGCCTCCCGCAGTGTGAGGCGAACAACGGATGAGTGGACGGCGGGAGGTGGGTCGAAGGCGCTAGGAGGAACATCGAAGAGCGGTTCGGGTACGGCGTGGTTCTGGACGGAGATGCCGAGCAGCGAGAGCTTGCCGGGGCTGGCGGTGATCTCGCGGGCGACCTCACGCTGCACCATCACCACAAGCTCCGTCGGGCGAAGAGAGCCCTCAAGCAGGTGGCGGATGATGGGGTTGGCGGCGAAATAGGGGAGGTTCCCGACGACGCCGAAGGGGCGTCCAGCGGGAATGACCTCGGCGAGATCGAGGATGCGGGCGTCGCCTTTGACCAGCGTCAGGCGTTGACGGTCGGCGAAGCGCTGGCGGAGGTGTTCGAGGAGGCGGGGCTCGATCTCGAGCGCGACGACCTCATGGCCGGCATCCAGCAGCGTTCCGGTGAGCTGGCCCGTGCCGGCGCCGATCTCGAAGAGGACACCGCCCTCGGGCACCCGCACAGCAGCCGCGATGTCAGCCAGCACGCCGGTATCGACGAGGAAGTGCTGCCCGAGCGCCTTGCGGGCGCGCGGTCCCCGTGATCTTGCGCTCATGACGCGATGGTAGGCCCGGCCACGAGGGTCAGTCGAGGAGGTAGATGTGGACGTAGCCGGTGTGCCAGGGTTCTGGGGCGTGGTCCATGGGGAAGCCGAGGTCGATGTCGTAGCCGTTGATCAGGCCGCCGGTATCGGCTGCGAGGCACTCGCCATAGCCGGGAACGTAGAACCTGGTACCGAGGGGAATGTAGTCCGGGTCGACAGCGCAGATGCCGTATTCGAGGGGTACGCCGGTGAAGGTGATGCCGTAGGCGGGATGGCCGGGGGGCGCCCAACCGTGCGTGGCGTTGTACCACGTGGCCCAAACCCGCAGCTTCTGGGTGTAGGGCCCGTCGTAGTCGTCGACGACGACGGGGGAGACACCGTCATCGGCCACGGGGCCGCGGAGGCGCTCGCCGGAGATCGGCTCCGAGAGGACGAAGGCGGAGTGAGGCTCACGGGAGATCTCGGCGCCGTTCTCGTAGGTCACTTCTTCCCAAACTCGTACTTCCCCGGGCGTTCCCTCGATGACACGCACCTCGCCAGGCGCGAGCGTGTGGTCGTCGCGCCAGTAGATGGTTGGCGGGGTTTGCTCGATGTACTCCTCGATGACCTTCTCAATGAAGAGGACGACGATCTCCATATCAGCGATCACAGCCGCATCGAGTGGATGAGAGATACGGTCGTGCTCTCCGAGCTCGACGTCGAGTTGGGCAAGGACCTCCTCGACGCGGTCAGCGGCGATCCGCAACCTGTCGACCTGACCGCCGATGTTGACCGTTATCAGGACCCTCGCAGGGAGGGCGGCCACGGCCCGGAAGAGCGCTTCCATGTCGGGGGGTGACGAGCTCTCGATGGGCCTCCAGGCGTTCGGATCGACGAGCACACTAAGGATTCGGCGAGCGGGAACCGCCTCCAACGCGGGGGCTACCTCGGCTCCCGGTGGAGGCGACGCCGCCGCGATCGAGTCCGTGACGGGCGCCTCGGGGAGGGCGCGGACGACCTCGATGCGGAGGGCCTGCCCATCGGAGGCAGCGGAAACCGATCCCGGGCCGAGGCCGTCGAGCTCGTCGCCGGGGGCGGTACGAGAGCCTTCGACGTAGATCCGGTCACCGTCACCGATTTCCACGTTGGCGAGGGCGAGAGCGCCGGCGACGGTGCGGGCCCGCGTACGCACCTCGATGCGGGCGCCGTCGGCGTGAACCACCACGGGCACGGCCCGCTGGACCGCGAGGGCGGCGTGGTCGCCGGTGCGAGCGACGAGAACACGGTCGCCGGGAGCGAGGTCGAGCGCGGCGGCAGCGAGTGCTTCCTGCTCGTCGCCGAAGGTGGAGCGCACCTGCACCGTCGTGTCGCCCGTCACCAGGGTGACGTTCTGGATGGGGAAGAGCTGGAAGGCGAGCACGACAAGGAGCGCGACCACGAGCATGGCCGCCGCGTGCCGGCGACCCCGGGTGGAGCGCGAGTACTCGATGGGATCGAAACCGCCGAAGGGCCGCCCGATCATCGGCGGGGGATCGATGGTGGGGCGGGGGCGAAGCAGGCTACGGTCCAAGGGCACCCCCTCCCCTGTAGCCGCCCACCCGCGGGCGGCTCGTGAAGTCCGGCAACGACCGTGCACCCGTCGTCGAAGTGAATGCCAGGCTTGCACCGCGCGAGCCAGCTCGGACCCGGCGATTCTGCGGCGCCCGGAGCGTTCTACTTATGGCTGCTTCCTTCCGGACCTGACCAGGTTCGTAGTGCTCCGCCGCGCAGGACCAGATCGTCAACGCCGCTTTGCGAAGGCAGTCCCCGGAGAGACGACCCCTCGGACGGGAATTCAGCCCCGCTGGAGCGGTTTGCGGGTAACAGGGCACCGCTAGCTCCCCGCCTAGCACGGCCGGGCGCGTACCGTACGTAACAACATCCTACGCGTCAACGGACGCTTAATTCAGGCGGTTCCGTCTGAGTTTTCCAGCGGGCGAATGACGACCAGCTCGGCGCCCTCTTCGACCTGCGCGTCGACGACCGCCCCGACGCGCTCGACCACCCCGGCGGCCGGCGCGCGCAGCTCGTTGTTCATCTTCATCGACTCGATGACGACGAGGACATCTCCCGCCTCGACCTCCGCTCCCGGCTCGGTGCGCACCTCGAGCACGTTTCCCGTCATGGGCGCGTTAATGCGGACGATGCCGTCGCTGGCAGCGGCGGCCGCGGCTGCCATGCTGGCAGCGCGCCGGCCGCGTCCGATCTGGATGTGGTAGGTGCGCCGTCCGATGGTGACATCGACGGCGCTGCCCCGGCGCTCGATGTAGAGCTCAACAGGGTGGTTATCGAGCATGACGACGTGCAGGCCGGCGCGCACGTGCTGCATCTCGGCGAACTGCCACTCGCCATCGGCGTGCAGGCGCACTCGCGCCGCGCCGCCGCCGTTCAAGCGTTCCAGTTCTGCCTCGATCGGCTGGTCGTCAACCTGGATCAGATACTTTTCGGCCATCGTCCCATCGCTTGCTGTCTCCAGGCGGAGGGCGCCTGGCGCTGGTTGCGCCCGTCAGGGGCGGCAACCAGGGAGCGTCCCTCGCCGGAGAGGGTGAGGAGGGCGGCAATGGCGGCCGCCTCACGCAGTGGCTCCTCGGAGTGGCGACCCGCCACCTGGTGGCGGTCGAGGAAGTCGGTGTCGAGCCGACCCTCGACAAAGGCCGGCAGGTCAAGGATCTCGAGGAGGTAGGGGATGTTGGTTGCGACGCCGACGACACGGGACTCCTGGAGGGCGCGGATCATGCGGGTGCGAGCATCCTCGCGGTCGGTTCCCCAGGCGGTCACCTTGGCAAGAAGGGAGTCGTAGTACGGTGTCACTTCGAACCCGTCGTGCAGGCAGCTCTCGACGCGGATGCCGGGGCCAGCAGGCTCACGGGAGAAGACGATGCGGCCAACCGACGGGAGGAAGCCGTTCTGGGGGTCCTCAGCCACGATGCGGCACTCGATCGCCCAGCCGCGCATGATGAGGTCGCTCTCGTCGTAGGGGAGCTCAAAGCCGCTGGCGACGATGATCTGGTCCTTCACGATATCGACGCCGGTCGTCATCTCGGTCACCGGGTGCTCAACCTGGAGGCGGGCATTCACCTCGAGGAAGTAGTACTGCTCGTCCTCGGTCAGAAGGAACTCGACCGTACCGGCGCTGCGGTAGCCCGCGGCGCGGGCGACGCGCACGGCCGCGCGATTGAGGGCACGGCGCAGCTCGGGGCCTACGACGACGGACGGGGTCTCCTCGATGATTTTCTGGTGGCGGCGCTGGATGGAGCACTCGCGCTCGCCCAGGGGAATCACGTTCCCGAAGGTGTCGGCGATGATCTGGACCTCGATGTGGCGCACGCCCTGCATCTGCTTTTCGAGATAGAGCGTGCCGTCGCTGAAGGCGGCCTCGGCCTCGCGGCTGGCCAGGGCGAGGGCGCGAGGCAAGTCTTCCTCCCGTTCCACGAAGCGGATGCCGCGCCCGCCGCCGCCCGCCGCCGCCTTGATGGCGATCGGGTAGCCGATCTCGCGCGCGAGCTCGGGGGCGTCGTCGTGCGACTCGAGCGGATCGGTTCCGGGCACCAGCGGCACGCCGACGCTGGCGGCCAGGGAGCGCGCCGCATTCTTGTCGCCAAGCAGCCGCATGGCTGCGGCGGAGGGTCCGATGAAGGTGAGGCCCGCCTCCTCGCAGGCCTCTGCGAAGTCGGCGTTCTCGGCGAGGAAGCCATAGCCAGGGTGGATGGCGTCGGCGCCGCAGGCGACGGCAATGTCGATGATGCGTTCACCGTTGAGGTAGCTGTCGGCAGCTTCAGGGCGACCGACGAGGTAGGCCTCGTCCGCATAGCGAACGTGACGGGAGAGACGGTCGACCTCGGAGTAGATTGCAACCGAGGCGATCCCGAGATCGTGCAGTCCACGCACGATCCGCAACGCGATCTCTCCGCGGTTGGCGATCAAAACCTTTTGGAGCATCCAACCCTCTCTGCGCAATACGCCGGGTCAATCAGCTTAGCGGGTTGAGATGAGCGCCGAAACACGCAGTCCTTTCCCTGTTTGTGGTCCCGCCGTGGGCGAGGACGTACGCTGAGGCCATGAACGACCACACCCTGCGCGTGCTGGAGTTCGACAAAGTGCGGGCGATGCTGGCGGGTGAGACCGCCTTCAGCCTGGGCCGGGAGCTGGCGCTTGCGCTTGAACCGGAGCGCGAGCACGAAACCGTCCTGGCGCTGCAGGCCGAGACCGCGGAGATGACGGCCATCGACCAGATGGGCCTCGACGTGCCCCTCGGGGGCATGCGGGATCTGCGGCCGCTGGTCCATGCCGCCACGATCGGGCAAGCGCTCGAACCCACCGATCTGCAGGAGGCGGCGGGCGCCTTCGACACCGCCCGGCGGGCGCGGCAGCTCGCCGAACGGCTTGCCGAGCAGACGCCGCGCATCGCGACCATCGCGGAAGCGATCGCGGACTTCCGGTTGTTCATCGCCGAGGTACAGCGGGCGATCACGCCGCGGGGCGCGGTCGCCGACGATGCGAGCCCGGAGCTGGCGGCGGTTCGCCGGGAGCTCCGGGTGGCGCAGGGGCGGCTCGAGCAGCGGGCTCGGGCCGCACTGGGCGACGCCGTGCGGCGGGGCGTGGCGCAGGAGGAGCTGCTGACCGAGCGGAACGGACGCATGGTCATCCCCGTGAAGGCGGACTTCCGCGGGCAGCTTCCCGGCATCGTCCACGACGTGTCGTCGAGCGGGGCGACGGTGTTCCTCGAGCCGATGAGCGTGGTCGAGACCGGCAACGAGGTGCGCGAGCTACAACTCGCCGAGGAGCGCGAGGAGCGCCGCGTGCTCCTGCAGCTCTCGGCAATGGTGGGGGAACGCGAGGACGAAGCACTGGCAACCCTAGAGGCGATGGCCCGGCTCGACCTGTTGCGAGCGAAGGTGCTGCTGGGGAAACGGCTGAGCGCGGACCTGCCGCGCGCGGACGGCGACGACTCCTGGCTGGGCCAGTGGGGCGACACGTCGCTCGTGCGGGCGCGCCACCCGTTGCTGAAGGGGGACGTCGTCCCGTTCGACCTCGACCTGAGCGAGGAGGCGCCGGGGCTGCTTATCACCGGTCCGAACACGGGCGGCAAGACGGTTGCGCTGAAGACGGTGGGGCTACTCACGCTGATGGCGCAGGCGGGACTGCCAGTCCCCTGCGACGAGGGCAGCCGCTTCGTAACCTACGGAGCGATCCACGCCGACGTCGGCGATGAGCAGTCGATCGAGCAGTCGCTCTCGACGTTCTCGTCGCACATGCGGACGGTGGGCGGAATCCTGGAAGCGGCAGCGCCCGGAACGCTGGTGCTGCTCGACGAGCTGGGGGCGGGCACCGATCCAGAGGAGGGCGCGGCGCTTTCGCGGGCTGTCCTGGAGACGCTGCTGGACCGGGGCTGCACGATCATCGCGACGACGCACCACGGGGAACTGAAGACGTTCGCGCAGGAGGAGCCGCGCCTGCGAAACGCCTCCGTGGAGTTCGACCTGCAGACGCTGAGCCCGACCTTCCACCTCACGATCGGGCTGCCGGGGCAGTCGAACGCGATCGCGATCGCGCGTCGGCTGGGCATCGACGAGGGCGTACTCGAGCGGGCGGAGGAGCGCGTCGCGCCGGAGACGCGGGAACTGGACGGGCTGCTGGACGAAGCGCGCCGGGAGCGAGCCGGCGCCGCCGAGGCGCGCAGTCGCGAGGAGGCGGCGAGGCGCGAAGCGGAAGAGCTTCGCCATCAGCTGGCGGAGCAGCACCGCACGATCGAGACGGAGCGGGAGGCAATCCTCGGGCGGGCGCGACGAGAGGGCGAAGCGCTGGTCGCGCGGGCGCAGCGCGAACTGGAGCGTCTTGAGCGCCGCGAGCGGGAGCGCACCGTCGACCGGGAGGCGGCGGAGCGCCTGCAGGCGCTCGACGCGGAGATCGAGGCGGCGGGGAAGCAGGCGACGGAGCGGGCGACGGCCTGGCTTGACCCGGTCTCACCGGGCGACATCGTTCGCGTACGGGACATCCCGCAGCAGGGGGAGGCGGTCACGGGGGTGGGGGCGGACGGGCGCGTGGAGGTGCGGTTCGGGTCGATGCGGATGAAGGTCTCGGTCGACCGCATCGAGCGAACGGAACCGAAGCTCACGCCGCCCGTCAGAGCAACGGTGGACCTGCCGCCAGCGACCTCGGTCGCGGCGGAGCTCGACCTGCGAGGTCAGCGGGCGGAGGAGGCGGTGCTGAACTTCGAGGGGCACCTCGACGACGCGTTTCGGGCGGGGTTGCCATCGATCCGCATCATCCACGGGAAAGGCACCGGGGCCCTGCGGGCGGCCATCCGCGAAGCGCTCGCGCGGCACCCGCTGGTGCGTCGCTACGAGACGGCGCCCCCGCAGGAAGGCGGCGACGGCGTGACGATCGCTGTGCTGGCAGGCTGACGATGCCACGCCAACGAGACGCACGCGGATTGCAAGCGCCGCTGGGCTTCTCCGAGGGAGAGCGGCCCGACGCGCCACTGGCGGCGCGGATGCGGCCGCGGACGATCGACGAGTTCGTCGGGCAGCAGCCGGCGGTGGGGCCGGATGCGCTGCTGGGACGAGTGACGACGGGCGCGACACTGCCGTCGATCGTCCTCTGGGGGCCGCCGGGGTGTGGGAAGACAACGCTGGCGCGCATCCTCGCGAGCGATACCGAAGGGGAGTTCGTCGCCCTCTCCGCTGTTGCGTCCGGCGTGGCGGAGCTCCGCCGCGTCATCGGGGAAGCGCAGCAGCGTCGGGACGCGGGCGTTCGCACGGTGCTCTTCATCGACGAGATCCACCGTTTCAACAAGGCGCAGCAGGACGTCATCCTGCCGTATGTAGAAAACGGCACGGTGACGCTCATCGGGGCGACGACGGAGAACCCGTCGTTCGAGGTGGTCGCGCCGCTGCTGAGCCGGGTGCGGGTAGTGCGGCTGGAGGCGCTGGCAGAGGACGACCTTGCGCGCATCGTCGAGCGCGCGCTGGGGGACGGGGAGCGGGGGC
>VXLW01000073.1:0-16925 GCA_009841435.1 Dehalococcoidia bacterium
CCCCAGCTTGGACTCCACCCCACCCAGCTCCGCCCCCGCCTCGATGAGGGACTCGGCATCATCCTCCGCCTCCTCAACGGCGAGGAGGTCACCCACGAGAGCCCCGGCTGGTTCACCCTCAAGAACGCCTCCTGCCAGCTCCAGCCGTACCACGAGGAGGGCATCCCCGTCTTCGTCACCGCCACCTCCTCGCCCGGCAGCGCCCGCGTCGCCGGAAAACACGGCGTCGGCATTCTCTCCGGTGGCTCATTCCGCCCCCTCGGCCCGGGTCTCAAGAGCATCTGGGAAACCGCCCTGGACGCGGCCGCCGAGCACGGCCACACACTCGATCGTCGCGACTACCGTGTCATGACCCGCATCTACGTCGCCGAGAGCCGCGAGCAGGCCTGTCGCGATATCTCCGTGGGCCTGCACGAGTTCGACTTCGAGTACTTCAGCGGCACCCTCGGACGTCCCGCCCCGTCCTACGACGGCCCGCCCGAGGGCTACGCCGACTGGTGCGTCGACAATGGCGGCGCCCTCTTTGGCACCCCCGAAGAGGTCACCGCCGGCCTCAAGCAGCTCTGGGAAGCCAGCGGCGAGGGTTTCGGTGGCATCCTCCTCATGGGGAACGAATTCGCGCCGCCGGAGCGCATGCGCAACCACTACGAGCTGCTCGCCCGCTACGTCATGCCCCACTTCAACGGCGCCTACGAACGGCCCTCCCGCTCCCACGCGCGCGCCGTGAACGAGCGGGTCGCAAACAACCAGGGCGAGGCCGAAGCCATCGCCGAGGCCATCCGCGCCGCCGGCGGCCAGGTCCCCGACGTCATCCTCGGCGCTCCCATCAAGAAGTAGCCCCGGTCGGGATGTCGACGCAGCAACCCCTCGGATCGCGCTGGCGCTGCCCCGAATGCTCCCGCGAGTTCGGCCGTACGCGCCAGCAGCACGACTGCGCCCCCGGCCTCACCCTCGAGGAGTACTTCGCTACCGGGCCGCCGCATGAACGCCCCGTGTTCGACGCCGTCTACGGCCACCTGGCGCAGTACGACGACCTCTACGTCGAACCACTCGCCGTCGGCATCTTCTTCAAGCGCAAGCGGACCTTCGTCCAGCTACGACCCATGCGGCGCTGGGTTGCGCTCAGCATGATGCTCCCCCGCAAGCTCGACGACCCCCGCATCTCCCGCAAGGTCGTCGATACCGGCAGGAGCTTCTACCACGTCCTCAACATCGCCGGACCCGAACAGGTCGACGAGACCGTGCGCGGCTGGCTCGATGAGGCTTACCTCAGCGACAGCTAGTGCGGATCAGCCGGACCCCGACCCCAGCTCGCCGCCGTTCCACTCCTCCCAGAGCTTCACGATCTCCGTGACCCCTGCCGTGTCGCCAAGCAGTTCCGCCGCGTCCTTCCACAGGTCGCGGGTGCGGGCCAGGATCGGAGCCTCCATCTCCAGCCCCTCCGCCAGCCCTCCGGCGATGCCCACGTCCTTCGCCATCAACGCGATGGTGAACCCGGCGCTGAAGTCCCGGCTCAGGATCTCCTCCGCAATCTTCCCCTGAGTGGCTGCGCTCCGGCCCGACGAGGCGTTGAGCACGTCGACCATCTTCGCCGGCTCCAGCCCCATCCGGTCCCCCACGATGAGCGCCTCGCACGCCGATGACAGCGCGGCAGCCGAGCAGTAGTTATTCAGCGCTTTCATGGCGTGCCCCGTCCCCGAGCCACCCATCTCGTAGATGACCCGGCCCAGGTGCTCCAGCACGGGCCGGCAGCGGTCGATCTCGTCCCGGTCGCCGCCAACCATGATCGCGAGCGACCCGCCCCGCGCCCCGGCCACCCCGCCCGAAACAGGTGCGTCCACCACCGCTACCCCGCGCGGCTGCAGGTCTTCCGCAAGCTGCCGCGTGCCCAGCGGCGCCGAGCTGCTCATGTCGAGGAGCACGCTGCCGCTCGCGAACCCGGCCGCCAGTCCCCCGTCCCCGAGCGCGACCTCGCGCACGATGTCGCCGTTGGGCAGCATCGTGATGACGGCGTCGCTCGCCGCTGCCAGCGCCGCCAGGTCCGTCGTCGCCGAGGCACGGTGCTCCCCCGCGAACGATTCCGCGACGTCCGCCCGCGCGTCGTGCACGGTGAGCGTGTAGTGGGGGTCGAGCAGGTGCGCCATCGGCCACCCCATGTTCCCCAGCCCCACGAAGCCGATGCGAGTGATCGCGTCAGGCATCGCCGTCCACCTCCGCGAACACCTCGCGTGCCACGCGGAACCCATCGAGCGCCGCCGGCGCGCCACAGTAGACCGCCGCCTGCAGGAGCACCTCGCGGATCTCCTCGCGCGAGAGCCCGTTGTTGAGCGCCCCACGGACATGCAGTCGCAGCTCGTGCGGGCGGTTCAGCGCCGTCAGCATCCCCAGGTTCAGCAGGCTCCGGTCGCGCCGCGACAGCCCGTCGCGACCCCAGATCGCGCCCCAGGCGTGCTCCGTCACCAGCTCCTGCAACGGCATCGTGAAGTCGTCGGCCTGTGCCAGCGACCGGTCGACGTACTCGTCCCCGAGCACCTCCCGCCGGATCGCCAGCCCCTTCTCGAACAGTTCCGAAGGCATGCTTCCTCCTCTGCCCGCGACCCACCGCGGGCAGCCGGAGCCTACCCCGAAGCGCTTTCGATTGGTACGCGCTGTCCTTGCCGGCTTACCGCGAACTAACGTCCGTACCGGAGAGCCGATTGATGCCCGCGAATGCCTTCACGAGCGGCGTGACCGGGACCAGCCGCACCGCGACGTCCCGCAGCGAGCAGGCCACTGGGTTGGTCGTCCGCATCACCCGTGCCGTCCTCCGGCCCCGGCCCAGTAGGTATGCCGTCTTCGGCCTCTGCTCGCGTTCGTACGCTCCTAGCCCCTCGGGTACGCTCGACTCCTCACCCAGCGCCTTCCCGAGAGCAACCGCATCGGTGATCGCCATCGCCGCGCCCTGTCCGGTGTGTGGCAGGAGCGGATGAGCTGCGTCCCCGAGCAGGGTCACGGGGCCACTGCTCCAGAATGGAAGTGGGTCGCGATCGACCAGTTCGTCCACCCGCAGTTCCGTTGTGATGGACATGACCTCCCGGAACGACGCTTCGAATCGGGGAGCCATGTGCGCCACGATTGCCTCAGGCCCCTGCATCCCGTGCGGGAGCAGCTCCCGCGCGACGGACAGCGCCCAGTAGATCCCTGTGTCGCTTGCGCGGACGAAGAACGCCTCCACTCCCGGACCCATGTACCAGATCCCCGACAGGTCTCCCAGGCTCTCCACGCCGCCTTGGGTGGCCCCGCGAACTGCGATGATTCCGCACTCCCTTGGTGGTGGCTCCGACGGGTGCAACACCCTCCGGATGGTGGAGCCGGCCCCGTCAGCTCCCACGATCACATCTCCCTCCGCCGTGTTGCCCTCAGCAGTCTGGAGGACGGCCTGTTCGCCGTCTGTCTCCAATCCCGTCACCTCGCAGGCGAGCGTCAGTGCGTCCTCGCCAACTGCTTCGAGCAGTGAGCCGTGCAGGGCTGGTCGCATCGCCACCACGGCTGGTCCGCCGAGCACCTCGGGCGGTGGGATCTCCGCGCGCTTGAGGACCGCGCCATTCATCCGGCGCACCTCACCCCGGACGGGCAAGAAGCCCCGCTCCAGCACAACATCCGCCACCCCCAGGTCGTGAAGAGCTGCCATCGCGTTCGGGGCCATGAGAAGGGCGAATCCAAGCTCCCGCACCACCGGGGCCCTCTCGAAAATGCGGATGTCCCACCCTGCCTGTCGCAGGGCGATCCCTGCCGCCAGGCCACCGATGCCGGCCCCGACGATCAGGGCCGTGCGCGTCACGTGCTCGGCGCTTCCTGAACCCAGCTCGCCAGCGGGTAGAGCGTCCGCTTGGCGATGCGCCAGCCGTCCTCAGTCCGCACTGCGTGATCGATGTACGTCAACAGAACGAGGAAGACGTCGCCGTTCGGTTGCAGGTGCGAGGCGTGCATGTACGTCGACATCTCGGCGCTCTCGCCGTCCTCGCTCGGCACGATGTTCACGCTGCCGATCAGGTGCTGCGTCGCGATGTGCCCCATTCCCCGAAACGTTCCCTCCACGAACCCCACCCACTCGTCCGGACCCGTTCGCTGCGTGTCCGGGTTGTCGCTGATGGAAATGTCGGCGTCGGGCATGAACGTCTGGTGGTAGAGCGCGCGCCCCACCTCCGGCTCGTCCCGCCCGATGGCGTCCGTGCCCAGCGCATAGTTCGTGGCCAGCTGCCGGATGGCGCTCTCCATGGCAGGCCAGTCGGCCCGGTCGCTCCCGCCCGCCGTCTGCAGAACACGTGGGGTCTCGTCGCTCATGCCTGCTCCGCCTCCTCGCGAGGCTCGCGGCCCAGCTCTTTCATGACCGCCTGGAACGTCTCGTACTCCTGCGCCCCCACCACCGCGTATTGCTCGTCGAAGATGAAGGTCGGTACCGAGCGCACGCCTGCCAGCCGCGCCCCCTCCACCGCCTCTTCCACCTGCTCCCGGTAGACCCCATCCGTAAGCGCCTGCCGCAGCTCCTCCCCGGGCAGTCCCGCCTCCTCCCCCAGTCGCACGAGCGTGTCGATGTCGCCGATGTCCTCGAGTTCGTCGAAGTACGCATCGAAGACGCGCCGGTGGAACGCCTCCGCGCAGTCGCCGTGGTCCGCCGCGAACTCCGCCGCCTGCAGCGCCGGGATCGAGCTCGACCGCATCGTGCGTCCCTCACTGAACCGCAGGGCCAGCGCCTCGGCGCGGTCTTCCATGTAGGTTCGAGCCTCGCTCTTCGGCCCCGAGGGTGGAGGCTGCGGCCGCCCCTCCAGGGGAACGCTCGCGTCAAGCAGGAACGGTGCGTATTGCACTTCGACCCCCGCGTAATCCCGCTTCAGCTTGTCGACCTCGCCGAGGCCGATGTAGCACCAGGGTCAGACGAAGTCGGAGACGACGGTCAGGACCGTGCGCGCAGGTGTCTCGCTCATGCGGCGAGTATACGGAGCCTCGCTTCCGCCGGTGCTACTCCCCGACGGCTGCCCCCGGAAGCGGCTCCCGTGTGCTTGCGTCGGCCAGCCCGAGGCTCGGCAGCACACGGTTGAGCCAGCTCGGCATCCACCAGTTGGCGTCGCTCATCATCTGCATCGCCGCAGGCACCAGGATCAGCCGGATGACCGTCGCATCGAGGAAGATCGCCACCGCAAGCCCGATTCCGAACTCTTTCACCACCCGCTGGTCGCTCAGCGAGAAGCTGAGGAACACCGCCACCATGATCGCCGCCGCCGCCGAGATGACGCGGCTGGTGGCCGCCAGGCCCCGAGCCACCGCCTCGGCATTGTCACCAGTTTCCAGGTACTCCTCGCGCACTCGGCTCACGAGGAACACCTCGTAGTCCATCGATAGTCCGAACAGCACGGCGAACATCATCATCGGCAGGAACGACTCGATCGGACCCGTGCCCTCCAGCCCGATCAGGCTGCCGCCCCAGCCCCACTGGAAGATCGCCACGAGAACGCCGAAGGCCGCCCCCGCCGCGAGCACGTTCATCAGCGCCGCCTTGACCGGCACGAGTAACGATCGGAACACCACCATCAGCAGCAGGAAGCTCGCGCCTATGACTGCCCCCAGGAATACCGGCACTCGATCCTGCACCCGCTCTCCGATGTCGATGAAGATCGCCGTGGGACCGCCGACCAATGCATCGACTCTGCGTCCCGTGAGTTCCGGCAGCGAGTCCCGGAGATGGTGAACGAGTTCGCCTGTCTCCTCGTCCTGGGGGGAGCTTCCGGGGATGAGCACGATGCGGCCCGCCGTCCGATCCGGGTTGATGAGCGCGGGCGAGACGCCAACGACGTTCGGTTCCGCGGCCAGCAGAGCGGGCAGCGCGTCGAAGATTGCCGCTTCCTCCTCGCTCTCAAGGGCGGCGGCGATCACGATCGGGCCGTTGTAGCCCGCGCCGAAGCCCTCCGCCAGCAGGTCGTACGAGCGCCGTGATGACAGCGAGGTGGGGTTGCTCCCGGCATCGCTCGAGCCCAGCCGCACGTCGAGTGCCGGGTACGCGAGCACCAGGAGCGCCGCTGTCGCCACGACGAGCCACAGCCACGGGGCTCGCTGGATGGTTCGCGCCAGCCAGTACCCCATCCCGCTCTGGCTCTGGACGGCCGCGACCCGTATCCCGGGCACCCTCAGGCGGTTCACCCGGTGCCCGACGAGGCTCAGGATGGCCGGCAGGACGAAGAGCGCGACGAGTGCCGCAAGCCCCACGGCGATCGCCGGCCCCATCGCCGTCAGGGACAGGAGCGGGATGCCCATGGCCCACAGCCCCATGAGCGCGATCACTACGCTGCAGCCCGCGAACAGCACGGAGTGTCCAGCCGTTCCCGCCGCCTTCACGACGGCTTCGGTGACGGTCTCTTCGGTCGTCAGCGCCTCGCGGAAGCGGGTCACGACGAGGAGCGCGTAGTCGATCCCTACGCCGATGCCAATCATCGCCGCGAACTGCGGGGTGAAGGGGGCGAAGTTCACGAATGAGGCCCCAACCCCGATCAGGAAGAAGGCCGGGATGAGCGCCAACAGCGCGGTGAAGATCGGCAGCCCAGCTGCCGTTACGGACCCGAAGGCGATGAGCAGGATGACCACCGCCGCCGCCAGCCCCACCAGCTCCGAGCTGCCCGGTGGTTCGCGTTCGCCGGCCGTCGCGACGATTCCGCCCAGCTCGACCTGCAGGTCGCCCGTAGAGACCTCATCCCTCCAGTCGAAGAGCGCCTCGATGCTGTGGTCGTTGACTTCGTTGGCCCCGACTTCGTACTGCGCCGTGGCGCGCGCGATCGCGCCGTCTGGCGAGATGCGTCCCGGTTCCTCGTAGGGGGAGGCCACTTCCAGCACCTGCGGCAGCTCCGCCGCCTGTTCGAGGAGCGCCTCAATCGCCTCCCGCACCTCCGGGTTCGTGATACCCGCCGGAGCGTGGAACACGATCTCGGTCGTGTCGCCTGCGGCGCTTGGGAAACGCTCGGTGAGCAGGTCGCTCAACGCTTGCGACTCTGTCCCTGGCAGCGTGAAGCTGCCTGTTCCGAATTCGCCGCGCATCGTCCCCCACAGCACCCCACAAACCAGGACGAAGGTCACGGCTCCGGCGATCACGACCCATGGACGCCGGCACGCGAACCGCGGCCAGCGGTCGAACAGGAACGAACCGCTCTCCGCCTCCCCCACTGTCTCCCACGGGACCTGCTGCCCCGGGGACGCCGCCGCCACGGCCGGTCGCGCCTGGGGTGCAGGTCGTGCCTGCCGCCGTGCCGTGGGAGTGGTGCGCTCGCCCCCTGTTAGCGTCTGCCACAGCATCCAGACCGCTCCGCCGACAACCGCAAGGCCAAGGATCCCGGCAATCAACCGCCCGAAACCGTTCACGAACTCACGCTCCGGTTGTTCCGTTGGGGTCGCGTCGCATCGAGTGCTGCAAGCATTCGACGCCGCCGAATACCCTAGCAGGCCCCCCGTTTGCCGCCAGTGCCTACACCTCGAGGGCGGCGTAGTGCCCGGAGTGGATCGCCATCTCCAGCCAGCGCGGCGCAAGCGCGTCGCCCACAAGGGTCACGTCTCCCTCGTAGTCGTCCAGCAGCTCCGCGAACTCCGTGTTCGGCACGTTCCCGGACATGAGCACGACCATGTCCGCTGGCACCCGCTCCTCGACATCCGCCGCGTCGAGGTTGCGGACCAGCACGTCCGTCTCCGTGACCTCGGCCAGGTGCGCCCGCGGGATGATGCGGAAGCCGCTCGGATGGCCCGTCAGTCGCCGCAGCGCCGGCTCCTGCATGAGCGCCCCCGCCACCGCCGACCCCAGCGAGTAGTGCCGCGTCACGAAGGTGACGCGCAGGCCCGCGTCCAGCAGCTTCTCCGCCACGCCGATCGCCGGGTAGTGGCCCACGTCGTCCAGCACCACCGCCGCGGTTCCCAGCTCCGCGTTCCCCTCCGCCACGTCGTAGTACGACCACACGTGCGGAAGGTGCAGCCCGGCGGGCGGTTCCGTCGGGCGCAACTGCTGGAAGCCGTCCACCCGTGGCGTCGAGCCCGTGGCCACGATCACCGAGTCGGGACGCTCGTGCTCAAGCCAGTCGAACGATCGGTGCCAGCGGTCCCACTGGCCCGCGTCCACGTTCGTGTTCAGCCGGACATCGACCTCCAGGTTCCGCAACTGCCCCTCCAGCCAGTCGACGATCGCGCCGATCTCCTCGCGGTGCGGCAACTGGCGCGCCACCTGGATCTGGCCGCCCAGCCGGTCCGTCGCCTCGAAAAGCGTCACCTTGTGGCCGCGAAGCGCCGCCACCCGCGCCGCCTCCATCCCTGAGGGTCCGCCCCCGATCACGAAGACCCGCTTCGGCTCCTCCGCCGGCTCGATGTGGTCGTCCCCGAACTTCCCTTCCTGCCCCGCCCCCACGTTGACCGTGCAGCCGAAGCGCATAAGCGGCCCCGTGCTCCCCCCGATGCAGCCCTGGTTGCAGCCGATGCACGGCCGTGTGTCCGCCTCGCGCCCCTCCTCCGCCTTTCGCACGATGTCCGGGTCGGCGAGCGTCGCCCGCACCATCGAGACCATGTCCGCCCGGCCCGAGGCGATGATGTCCTCCGCCTCCTGGATGGTGATCACCCGCCCCGTCACGATCGTCGGTTTCGAAAGCGCCCGCGTCGCGACCGTGCTGCGCTCCAGCTCGTAGCCGTGCGGCTCGTGCATCCCCCCGATGAACTGGTCGAAGCTGTAGTAGCTCCCCACCGAGACGTCGTAGAAGTCGAGCAACCCGTCCTCTTCGAGCGCCAGCGCGATCTCGAGGTTCTCCTCGGGCCCGATGCCGTCCGTCACACCCTCCGAGGCGGTCAGACGGATGCCGAGCGGGTAGTCGTCCCCGAGTTCCGAGCGCACGGCCGCGATCACCTCGCGCGGGAAGCGCATGCGGTTCTCGAACGAGCCGCCGTAGTCGTCCTCGCGAAGGTTCGTCACGGGCGACATGAACTGGGTCAGCAGGTAGCCGTGAGCCCCATGAATCTCGACGCCATCGAGCCCGCCCTGCTTGCAGTGGCGCGCTGCCCGCGCGTACGCCTCCACCACCTCGTCGATCATCCCCTTCGTCATCGGCACCGGCAGCACGGTCGACAGCGCCCCCATCACCCGCGAGGGCGCCCAAGGCGGCCCGCCAGTCAGCGTCATCGCGTTGTTCCCCGCGTGCCAGAGCTGCTGGAACAGCTTCATCCCGTGCCGGTGTGAGGCCTCCGCGAGCTGTTCGTAGTCGCTCACGATCTCGGGCCGGAAGGCCAGCAGCGACGACGCCGTCGTCGGGTGGACTGTCGCCACCTCGAGAATCGTCAGCCCCACGCCGCCCTTCGCCCGCGCCTCGTGGTAGTCGACGAGCACCTGCAGGCCGCCCGCGTTTAGCCCCGTGCCGTGCGCCGAGCGGATGATGCGGTTCTTGATCTCGAGCCCGTTGATCGTGATCGGGCTGAAGACGTGGGGGTATGGCATGGCTCTGACCTCCCTAGCCTGGGTCGTCGGCCTCTAGCAGGAACGGTCCGTCGACGCCCCGGCCGCGCACCGACGTCAGCTCGACCACGATGGCCTTGCCCTTGCGCTCCGGGTCGCGCTGCTGCTCCAGTTCGTGCGAGTTGTCGTACACGATGCGGTCGACCTCGGGGTCGTCATTCAGCCGTGCCCGGCCTGCGAACTGGTAGAAGCGCCGCTCCGCCATGTTCGAATACACCAGCACCACCATCGGATGCGTCTCCAGCGAGGCCGTGAGCGTGCTCCCCGCCGCATCACGCGTCCAGAACGCCACCGCCGAGTCGCCCAGCGTCTGCGCCGTCCCCCGGAAGCTCACCGTCGGCTCGCCATCGACGGTCACGCCCGCGACGACGATCGGATGCCCTTCCGCGAATGCTTCGTTGAAGTCCCGCTTGACTGGCTCCGGCAGCACGATCGCCACGGCTAGCTGCCGTCGCCCTCGACCAGGCTGATCGCCTGCGCCGGGCACATCTCGATGGCGTCGTTCGCCAGCTCGATCTGCTCACCCTCGGGGTGTTCGACCGCCACCACCGGCCAGTTCTCCTCGTCCCGCTTGAATACATCCGGCTGCAGGTAGGAGCACTGCCCCGACTTGAGGCACAGCCGCCGCTCGATTACCAGTTTCTGCATCGCCTGCTCCGTTCTGCCGGTCCGGCCGGTCAGCTCTTCGAGGGAGGATCCCACGCCACGGGCAGCGTCTCAACGCCGTGCAGCACCGGGGCGCTGATCTCCTCCGGCTCGCCCGTGAGCCGCAGGTTCGGCATCCGCTCCAGCACCAGCTTCAGCGCCACCTTCGCCTCCACCCGCGCCAGGGGCGCCCCCATGCAGTAGTGGATTCCCTGGCCGAAGGCGTAGTGCAGCTTCAGATCTTCGTAGTCCCGCGTCACGTCGAACTTCTCCGGGTTCTCCCACATCTCCGGGTCGAGGTTCGCCGACCCGAACATACAGAGCACCTTCGTGTTCTTTGGCACCTGCACGCCCAGGAACTCCGTGTCCTCCACCGCCGTCCGGAAGAGGCCGTTCACGGGAGCGTCGTAGCGCAGGCTCTCCTCGACGCACGTGTCGTACAGGTCGGGGTTGTTCTTCACCAGCTCCATCTGGTCCGGGTTCTGGAGCAGCCGGTAGATCATGTTGCCGATCAGCTGGGTCGTCGTCGCGCTTCCCGCGATGAAGAGAAAGCCCATGAACCCGATGATCTCGTCGTCCGTGAGCGTGCGGCCGTTCAGCTCCGCCGCCACGAGCGCCGTGAGCGTGTCCTGCGGCATCTCCTCGCCGGCGGCATGCATCGCCCGCCGCTCGGCGATCGTCCCGAGGAAGTACTGCACCTCCGACATGTTGCGGCTGGCGGTGGAGCGGGCCGCGTCCCTGCCCTCGGACTCGACCTCCGCCGCCATCTGCCGGACCATCTCCTCCTGCTCAAGGGCGTTGGCGGCGATGACGCTGTCCGCGCGCGGGCGCATCTGCTGCACGAGGTCCGGGTCGAGCCCCAGCAGCCACGCGATCACGATCAGGGGCACGGGCACCGCCAGCAGCTGCATGAAGTCGCCCTCGCCCTTCTCCACGAACCCGTCAATGATCTCGTCGATGAGCTCCGTGATTTCGGGCTCCATCGCCAGCAGGCTCGCGGGGGTGAAGGCGCGGTTAACCAGGCGTCGGTCGAACGTGTGCTCCGGCGGATCGACGCTCACGAGCACGCCACCGCCGCTCCGGGCGAGCCCCGGACCCAGCTCGCTCGTCCACTGCTTCCAGTCGTGCAGCAGCGCGCGCACGTCCTTCTCGCGCGTCACCGCGTACCAGTCGAACGGCTCCTCGGCGCGCGCCATGGGGCACTCCTCGCGCATGCGCGCGAAGTGCGGATGCACATCCTTCTGGAACTCGGGATCGAAGAAATCAAAGTCAGACGCCATGGCGTTCCTCCGGGTCGGGGAGACTCTACGCGAGGAGGCCCGTTCCGGCCCTCTGGCCCGCTAAGTCGCCTCGCTACCCACTGTCGCCACCGGTGCCGATGGCTGCATGGAGAGGCGTCCCTGACGCTCCTCCGCGATCTGCCGGCAGCGCTCAGCGGCCTCGCCCGTGGTGGCGCCCGCGAGCATGACGCAGGCCGAACAGATCATCATGTCGGTCAGGTCGTCCAGGGCGATGCGGCCTCCCGCCCAGTCGATGGTGACGCCCCGGCGCACGCCGCTGATGAGCGTCGCCAGCACCGTCGGATCCACCCACTCCTGGAGCTCGCCGTCCGAACGCATCTCCTCCACCGCCTCGACCAGCGCCTGTAGCCCCTCAAGGCGCAACGCTCTCCCCAGCCGTCGCCCTCCCGGCCGCGATCGGAAGGAATCCATGAGCGTCCGGACGTAATTCGGTTCACGCGTCACCGTTTCCGCGGTCGACGTCAGCATGGCAATGACCCGGTCGAGGCCACGCACCCCAACGGCGGGTCCGGCCTCCTCCAGGAGCTCCTCGTAGTGCTCCAGCACGGCCTCGTAGAGCAGCTCGTCCTTGCTCCCGAACGTGTTGTAGAGGGTGGGCGCCGTCACGCCGGCGGCCTCTGCCAGACCCTTCATCGTGACGTTGTCGTAGCCGACGCGCCCGACGAACTCTCGCGCAGCGTTCAGAATCCGTTTCCGCCGCTCGAGCCGCTTTTCATCCCCTAGTGGCATAGAGTCTCAATTGTACCAGCGAGCAGCCTGCACGCTCGCCCTACCACTGGTCCCAGTGGACCGTTTCCTCGACGGGCAGACGCGTAACCGGACCGAAGTTCCCCATCGGGTAGCCGACCGGCATCATGCAGTACGCCTCGACCGTGTCCGGCAGGCCCAGGATTTCCTTCACCCGTGCGCGGTCCCGAAGACCCAGCGTCGTCGGCGTGGCGCCAAGCCCGAGGGCGCGAGCCGCCAGCAGCACGTTCTGGACCGCCGGCCACACGTAGCCGCCACCCCCTGCCCGTGTGGGGTCCGCCTGCACTTCCGAGAACTCCAGGCAGCCGATGACCAGCGCCGGGATCTCGTGCATGTGCTCGATCTGCCAGATCACGGCCTCCCGCATCCGGTCCCGCTTCGCCTTCGGGTGGTGCGGCAGCTCCTCGACCGTGTCGGCCGCCATGAAGGCCGTGAGGTGCTTGCGGTTCTCCTCCGCCAGCTGTCGCTTCGTCTCTGGATCGCGCACGATCACCCAGCGAACGTTCTGCACGTTCGAGCCCGTGGGGGCGTGGTTGCCCGCGTCCGCCAGCTTCAGCAGCAGCTCTTCCGGAACCGGATCCGGCTTGATCCGCCGCATCGCGCGGCAGTTGTACATAACTTCGAAAATGCCCATTTCGTCGGACATGGCGTCCTCCCTGTCACGTCGCTCGTGTGTCCGTGCGAGACTACGCGACCCAGCACTGGAGGCTACCCATGCCCGACCTGCTCTACGACAAGCGTGACCAATTCGCCGTCTTCACCATGAACCGCCCCGAACGCCTCAACGCCCTCGGCGGCACGATGATGGACGACCTGCAGGAAGCCCTCGCCGACTTCAACGCCGACCCCGAGATGCGTGCCGGCATCCTCACCGGCACCGGCCGCGCCTTTAGCGCCGGCGCCGACCTGAAGGAGATGAACCAGCGCAACGTCGACCGTGGCGACCGAACTGCCCCCATCCGCAGCTTCGACCCCGCCAACAGCCTCCCCTTCTCCCGCTCCCCCAAGCCGATCATCGCCGCCATCAACGGCCTCTGCATCGCGGGCGGCCTCGAGCGCGCCCTCGACTGCGACATCCGCATCTGCTCGACCGAGGCCTTCTTCGGCCTCTTCGAGGTGAAACGCGGCATCCTCGCCGGCTACGCCATCCACCACCTCGCCCGGCTCATCCCCTTCAGCGATGCCATGTACATCCTTCTTACCGGCGATCGCATCGAACCCGACGACGCCCTCCGCATGGGTCTGGTGCGCGAGGTGCTCGACCCGGACGAGCTGATGCCTCGCGCCGAGGCCATCGCCGGCATGATCGCCGAGAACGCCCCCCTCTCCGTCGAGGGCAGCAAGTTCATGGCCCAGCAGTGGCGCCAGCTCATGATCGACGAGTCCTACCGCACCGCCGAGTGGGTCAGCCGCGCCGTCCTCAACTCTGAAGACGCGAAGGAAGGCCCCCGCGCCTTCTCCGAGAAGCGCCCCGCCCGCTGGCAGGGTCGCTAGCACGAAGGAGCACCCCGCGATGACCTCGAACGAAGCACCCTTACGCGTCGGCCTCATTGGCGCCGGCGGCAACATGAAGCTGCGCCACATCCCCGGCTTCCAGGAGACCGGTGAGGTCGAGTTGGCCTCCGTCTGCAACCGCAGCGAGGCCAGCGGCCGCGCCATCGCGGACGAGTACGGCATCCCGCGCGTCGAGCCCGACCCCGCCACCCTCCTCGCCGCCGACGACATCGACGCCGTCTGCATAGGCACGTGGCCATACATGCACCGCGACCTGACCATCGCCGCCCTCGAAGCGGGCAAGCACGTCCTCTGCGAGGCGCGCATGGCCATGAACGCCACCGAAGCACGCGAGATGCTTGCCGCCTCCGAGGCCCGCCCCGACCTCGTCGCCCAGCTCGTCCCCGCCCCCTTCGACTTCAAGAGCTGGCGGACCGTCCGTCGGCTGCTCGAGGACGGCTCTATCGGCGACGTGCGCGATGTGCACGTCACCGTCCTCGGCGGCGCGTCGCTCAATCTCGACGCTCCCCTCCACTGGCGCGACCGCACTGACCTCTCCGGCATGAACGTGATGGCCTACGGCATCTACACCGAGATCATCGGACGCTGGTTCGGCCCCACCCGCTCCATCCTCGCCCACGGCGAGACCTTCGTCCGCGAGCGCACGAACGCCGAGACCGGCGAGCGCACCGCCATCGAGGTGCCCGACAGCCTCGGCGTCTTCGCCGATCTTGAGCGCGGCGGCCGCGTCACCTACCGCGTCTCGACCGTGCTCCACGCGGCCCCGCCCGAGGCCAACGGCATCTCCGTCTACGGGTCCGCCGGCACCCTCCACTGGCGCCTCGGCGACACGATGACCTTCGCCCCCCTCGGCGAGGAGCCCGCCCCCCTCGACCCCGACGCCGACACCGCCGGCGAGTGGCGCGTCGAGCAGGACTTCGTCGACTCCATCCGGCGTGGCGCCCCCGTCACCCTCACCAACTTCCCCGACGGCGTCGAGTACATGCGCGTCATCGAGGCCACCCACCGCAGCCGCACCGAAGGCCGCGCGGTCGATCTCTCGAAGGTCTAGCCCACGCTCGGCTGGATGTTCCCCCTGGGGTACGCTCGAACCCGCGCGTGAGCGGGAACTACCGCGCGCCCCGAGGCTCAACGTTCATGTTCTTTGCTGGCGCTGCCGCCAAGTCCTTCGGAGCGCGCGACGTTATTCGCGACCTCTCGTTCGTCGTTAGTGGCGGGGAACGGGTGGGGCTCGTCGGGCCGAACGGCGCGGGCAAGTCCACCGTCCTCAAGCTGCTGGCGGGCGAGCTGGAGCCGGACGAGGGCGAGGCCGGCTTCCGTGGCGGGCGCCTCGGCTACCTCCACCAGGAGACCGGCCTCGCCTCGGAGCTGACCCTCGTCTCCGAGATGTGGCGCGCCTTCCCCGACGCCACGGCGATCGAGCACGAGCTCACCGAAGTTGCGCACGCCATCGAGAGCGCCGCTGGCGGCGCCCTCGACTCCCTCATCGAGCGGCAGGCCCAGCTCTTCGAGGAGTTCGAGGCCGTCGACGGCTACCGCATCGAGGCACGCATCGGGCGCGTGCTCGATGGGCTCGGGTTCAGCACGGAGGATCGCGCAAGGCCCTGCGGCGACTTCAGCGGCGGCTGGCAGATGCGGGTGGCGCTCGCCCAGGCGCTCGTCCGCCGTCCCGAGAACCTGCTCCTCGACGAGCCCACAAACCACCTCGACGGTGCCACCCGCGACTGGCTGGCCGGAGAGCTCGGCGAGTACACCGGCTCCCTCATCATCGTCACCCACGACGGCCCCTTCCTCGACCAGGTCGCGGGCCGCATCCTCGACCTGCGAGACGGCGTGGTCGTGTCGTACACCGGGAACTACAGCGATTACCAGCAGCAGAAGGCCGCCAAACTCAAGGCCCAGGATCGCGCCGCCGCCCGCCAGGAGCGCGAGATCACCCGGCAGGAACGCTTCATCGAACGCTTCCGGGCGAAGGCCACGAAGGCCTCTGCCGTGCGCAGCCGCGAGCTCCAGGTGTCGAAGATCGAGCGCATCGAGCGCACCCGCAAGGAGGAGGCCGTCTCCTTCAGCCTCGAGTCCTCGGGGCGCACCGAACGGGACGTGCTCCTGTGCAGCGGCGTCTCCCACGCCTACGACGAGCACCTCGTCCTGCTCGACATCGACCTCCACGTCGAACGCTCGCAGAAGGTCGTGCTCGTCGGCCCCAACGGGAGCGGCAAGAGCACGCTCCTCAAGATCGCCGCGGGCGACATCCGCCCGAGCGAGGGCGCCGTCGAGTGGGCCCCACGCGCCATCCCCGCCTACTACGACCAGCACCAAGACGAAGCGCTCGACCCCGAGTGCACCGTCCTCGAAGAGGTCTCCAGGGCCGCTCCTGGGGCGCCGGAAGAGCGGTTGCGCTCCATCCTCGGCCAGTTTCTCTTCCGCGGCGACGCCGTCTTCAAGCGCGTGGCCGTGCTCTCCGGGGGCGAGCGCAGCCGCGTTGCCCTTGCCAAGCTCCTCCTCAGGCCGGCCAACGTCCTCCTCCTCGACGAGCCCACCAACCACCTCGACCGCACAACCCGCCGCAAGCTGATCGAGGCCCTCGAGCGCTACGACGGCACGCTCCTGTGCGCGAGCCACGACCCCGCCCTCGTCGAGCGGGTCTCCACCCGCGTCTACGAAGTCGCGGACTGCGACATTCGCGAAGTGCTGGAGCACCGCAAGGACTAGCCTCCCCGGTTTCCCCGCCGCCCGTGTAAGGTTCCCCGCGCCAGACCCACACACCGGAGGCCCCCAAATGCCGCAGCCCGAGCCCTTCACCGTCGCCGTCCCCGACGAGGCTATCGAAGACCTCCACCGGCGTATCGACAACACCCGCTTCGCGCCCGACTTCGCCAACGAGGACTGGCGCTTCGGCATGAACGGCGAGTACCTCCAGTCGTTCCTCCACTCCTGGCGCCACGAATACGACTGGCGCGAGACCGAAGCGCGCATCAACAGCTTCAACAACTACCAGGTCGACTTCGAGGGCGTGCCCCTCCACTTCATCCACGAGAAGGGCAAGGGCCCGAACCCCATGCCCCTCATCCTCACCCACGGTTGGCCCTGGACGTTCTGGGATTTCGAGCAGGTCATCCGCCCCCTCACCGACCCGGGCGCCGGCGGGGGGGGGGCGCCCCCCCCGGCGGGGGGGGTGGGTGGGGGGGGGGGGCCGCGGGGCGGGGGGGGGGGCG